>JAAYJM010000162.1 GCA_012522895.1 Ignavibacteria bacterium | reverse complement strand
GCTAAAGCAATTATCTTTCATCGTTATTTTAACTGTAGGTGAAAATTCGAACTGCTATCTATCTTAAAAACGAAATATTTATAACTTTTTAAAGTTTACTTGAAAAACGAAGCTATATAAAGGAAATTGGAGAAAAAATGCAATATAGAGTTTTACTAAAATCTTTACTTTTTGCTCTATTAATACTTTTTACAAGCTGTATAGAAGAAAACCCAAATTTGGTAAATCCGCCGCCGCAAACAGAATCGGTAAGGGTTCGCTTTCTAAAC
The DNA here is from genome assembly GCA_012522895.1 of Ignavibacteria bacterium. Taxonomy (GTDB): domain Bacteria; phylum Bacteroidota; class Ignavibacteria; order Kapaibacteriales; family UBA2268; genus JAAYJM01. Next base: position 14,107 of record JAAYJM010000162.1, on the reverse strand, counting down.
TATGCATCTGACGGATTAGCACGCAGGCTTTTTGTTTCAGAAGAAGTGAAAACCACAACAACAAGCGTAGGAGAAATTTCTCCCGCTGTAATGCCCGACTTAGATTCCTCCTTTGCCCACATTGAATTGGACGGACAGCAAGAGTATGTAACGGCAAGAAAAATGCGATATACAAGAGCCACAAACTATACAATGATTGGCTTGCCCTCCCCAGACAATTCACCAGATTACAAGCCACTTGATTCCATTATCGTCCTTACAACTTTGACGATTTATGAGGTTGAAAAAAATATTAGCTATTTAAAGGTTTTCAATGCAATTCCAGATACAACAAGCACTTATACTTTAACCCTTGGCTGCCCAAACGGAGAGGCAATTGCAGGGGGCTTGGCTTATCGAGGAGTTAGCCCCGGTATTGAGCTTAAATATGGAGCTTATGCGGTTTCCTTAATTAAAAATGCAATGGGCAAGCAGGAAATTTTAGGCTTGTATTCTATTGATTTGATAGACCAAATGCAGTATTGCTTGATAATAAAAAGAAGCAATGAGGGGAAAGAAGAAATTTGGCTTTTAGATGAGTTGAACTCTACTACGACAAATCTCTCAAAAGCAAACGAGCTGCCACAAAGGGTTACCTCCATTAGAGCAGTTAATTTTTCATCAAGCTCAGTTTCTATCAAAAAAGAAGATGAGTTTGTTGCAAACGGTCTTCAATCGAATAGAATTTCTTCTTATTCAGATCTATCTGCTTGCGAAACGAACTACCAAGACACATTGAAAATATTTATTGGAAGCGAAGAAAAAAGCAATGCTTCGGCATCTTTAGAAGTGCTTGAAAAATATACTGCTTTCGTGTTCGATTCAGATTCTTCGAAAGCAAGCTTCACTATACTTGCCGAACCGTTTAAGTTATATGAAAATTTAACTGGCAAAGCGATAGTTAGAGTAATAAATTTTGCATATAATTTGCCCGGTCTTACTTTTTCACTTGGAGCAAGGGACAATTCATCAGCCCCGCTTGCTTATAGCTCTGGCGAGGTTCTTGCTTCTGCTTTAGAAAGCGGTTTAATATCGCACCCTATTTTAATACAAGCTGGAATGCTTCCCTTAACAATTTTCACCTCCACTCAGCCAGCAAAATACATCTTTGGGGCAAACTACGAGTTAGAGGCTGGAAAGAGCTATGTGATCGCATTTTTTCACAACAGCGCTGGCGAAAATAAATGCACAATAATTGAGGAAAGCGAAGAGAACAGCGATGTAAAATTCCTTGAAGAGGCAAGCTTTGTAGATATTGTTCATCTTTATCCGGGCAGTCAGTTTGCTGAAATAAGCATTCCATCTCTTTTGAGTTCAGTAAAAATTGATTTTACAACAAGCTTAGCAACCGTTGTGCCTGTTGGCATTAATCAAGTTACTATAAACGACAAAACGGTTGAGTTCAATGCCCAAGTAAAAAATAGAAATTTGCTGATTGCAGCTGGCTCGAAAGAGGAATTAGAAATTTTAACAATTATAACAAAGCCGATGGCTGCAACTCAGGATAATTATAAACGTAGATTTATAAACGCTTGCAAGGAACATCCTTCGATTTCCGTTCGTATTGATTGTGATACCTGTTCCTTGGTTGCCGATGGAGTTTTGTATGGAAGAGAAACAGCGCCCGAGACTGTGGGCAGAGAAAGAAAAATCAGTTTATTCTTTATAGACGCAGAGGAAAACAAGTTGCTTCAGCGTCTTGCAGATTTATCCTTAGCGCTTGGGAAAAATTACTCGATTATTTTCGGGGCTGGCGAAAAAGCAAAAGAATACTCAATAGTTGTGCAGCAGGAATTTTAATAGCTTTATTTTTATAGTCCAAAAATTAAAAAACTGAAAACTGTCTTTTCTATGTTTTTCTTTTTTTTAATTTTTCCTTATTTTGAAAATAGTATTCTATTCACTTTTTAAAGGTTTTATTATGAAAAGAGCTTTATTGATTAAACGTTCTTTATTTGCATTTTTAATAATTCTTGGCTTTGGCGCCCAAGCAATGAAGGCGGAGGATTGGGGAATTAAATTTTCTGGTTTTCTTAAAACAGACATAATGTATGACTCTCGTCAGGTAGAAAGCTTTCGTGAGGGGCATCTGCTTTTAATACCATTGCCCAAAAAATTGAATGCTGACGATGAGGATTTAAATGGAAAATCCAACTTTAATATGCTGTCTGTTCAATCGCGTGTAGCCGGAGCTATTAGCGCCCCAGATGTGCTTGGTGCTAAAACGAGTGGACTTTTAGAAATTGAGTTTTTTGGGACCTCGGAGGCAAGTGTAAACGGTTTGCGGCTTCGGCACGCTTATGCAAAATTAGATTGGGATAATACCAGTCTTTTAATTGGCCAAACCTGGCATCCTTTTTTTATTACTGATTGCTTCCCCGGGACAGTTTCATTTAACACTGGTATTCCCTTTCAGCCATTTTCGAGAAACCCACAAGTCCGCTTAACTCAAAGATTTGGAGGCTTTGCTATGACTGCGGCTGCTATGTCCCAAAGGGATTTTTCTAATCCAGGCCCTGACGCAGCTGGGGCTATCTCATATTCTTCAAAATTTTTACGAAATTCTGTTGTGCCAGACCTGTTCTTTGGTATGGACTTTAGAGCAAACAACTTTTTAATTGGTGCTGGCGCTAATTATAAAATGATTACCCCGAGGACGGCAACAATTACCGATATGCTAACTGAGGAGACCGTAAACAGCTTTGCTGGCATTGCCTATATGAAAGCTAATCTTGATCCAGTTACAATTAAGCTTGAAGGGGTTTATGGGCAAGATTTAAGCAATCTTATGATGCACGGCGGCTATGCAATCAAATCAATTGACGCTGCAAGCGACCAAGAAGAATATACAAAAATGAATTCAATGGCAGTTTGGACTGATATTTCGATTGGCAAAGAAATTGAATATGGCATTTTTGCTGGCTTTTCAAAATATTTGGGATTTGAGGACAATATTCTCGCAGGGACCAACTATTATGCCCGCTATTTTTATGATATAAATAATGAAATTCAAACTTTAGACTATGCTTATAGAGTTTCGCCGAGGATCCAATGGAATATAGGGAAATTCCGTTTAGCTGGGGAGATAGAATGGACTTCTGCAAAATTTGGTGAAGTCCGGAACGATGATAAAGGTAAAGTAAATGGCGGAGAAGAAGCCAACAATTTAAGATTATTAATCGGCTGCTTTATTTTCTTTTAAGTAAAAAGAAATTTTCAGCTTGCCTTTGTAAAGTCAACTACGCGAATTACGCTGTAAAAAGCAAGCTGCTCCAATATTTTATCAATAATAAAAACAAGGACGCTTGTTCTATTGCAATTTTCCGAGTAGAACAAGCATCCTTGCTTGTTTAAAAATTTTCTGGGCTTTGCAAAAATCCTTTATTTCAATTTTTTACACTATCTTTTTTTCAAAAGTTTCCAAGCTGGCACCTACAATTTGGTCCATATTGTAGTATTTATATCCGGCAAGCCTTCCAAGGAAAATAACGCTGTCCGCAAGTTTTTGCATTTCTTTTTTGTATTTTTCAAAAATATATTGATTTTCGATAGTTGGAACAGGGTAATATGGCTCGTTTAACTCGGGATTATACGTTTCCGGGTATTCAATCGCGATTGTGGTTCCAGCTGCACCTCGATTTAAAAAGTGCTTAAATTCAGTTATTCGAGTAAAATCAAATTCATTTGGATAATTAACTTGTGCAAGCTCTTGAAAATACTCCATTTCCTTTTGTTGCAAATCGAATTTTAAACTGCGATAAGGCAGGCTCCCGTGCAGGTAATCAAAAAAAGCATCAACCTCGCCAGTATAAATTAATTTGTCAAATTCAATGCTATCAATAAGATCGCGATAATCTGCATTTAAAACTAAGTGAATATTTTTTGAAGAAAGTAAATTATTGAAAAGAGCTGTGTAGCCCGCTTTGGGTATAGCTTGAAAAGAATCCTGAAAATATCTATCGTCCCTACTTAAATAAATAGGAACACGCGAGGAAACTGAGCTATCAAGTTCTTCTGGAGTCAAGCCCCATTGCTTTATAGTGTAAAAATGGAAAACTTTGTTATAAATGAACTCAGCTAAGAATTTTATATCAGAATTTTGACTTTCTAACATTTTTAAAATTGGAATTTTCGTTCCAAATTCATAATGCTCTAACAGTGTGTTTGCAAATCTTTCTGCAATTTTTTTTGGAAAAAGAATGTCCAATGAGTTAAAATTAAATGGGAGTGGGATTTTTTTACCATCAACGTAAGCAAGCACTTTATGGCTGTAAAAATGCCAAGATGTATAATTTGAAAGATATTCCCAAACTTGCTTACTGTTTGTGTGAAAGGCGTGTGGACCATATTTATGGACTAAAACGCCGTTTGTGTCGTAATAATCATAGCAGTTTCCTCCAACGTGATTACGCTTATCAACAATGATTACCTTTTTATTTAGCTCGCTTGTTATGCGCTCAGCAAGGACTGTGCCAGCAAAGCCAGCCCCGACTATCATAAAATCATATTTCATTTGCAGTTTTCTCCTTTTTTTTAAAATATGAAATAACTTCTTGCAAATTCACTATTTTCATCTTAATTATAAAAAGTATATAAATTGAAAACGATAAAAAAGCAGAAAAAATACTGTGAACTCCATTTTTAAATGCAATATAGCCAAGCAAAGAGGCGATTGCAGAAATTCCAACAAATTTAAGCAACTTGAAGAAGTAGAATTTTTTTAATAGCTTATACGTGAAAATGGAAAACAGAATTACCGTTAAAAATTCACAAAAAACGCTTATTGATGCTGCAGCAATCGTTCCATAAATTGGTGTAAATATTAGATTTAGCGCTACGCTTGCCAGCCCCGAAACTGCGATACATTTCAGCACTAAATTTTCCCTATTCCAAGCAGAAAGTGCCATCAAATGCCCCTGATTGAAAAAAGCAAGCATAGACGATAGCATTAAAAACTTTAAAATCCAGCCTGTTTCTATAAACTTATCTCCAAAAACAATATTAGAAAATGGCTCGGAAAAGGTAAAAATCGAGCCGCACACAATAGCACCCACTAAAAATAATAGAGTATTGTATTTCTCCATCACAGCTTGTTTTTCTCCCAACTCGCTTGACCTTGAAAGCAAGGGAAGAAAGGCGCCTTGGATTATTCCAATCGGCATCATAGTTAAGCTATAAAATCGAAAAGCAGCATCATAAACTCCCGTTTCGTAATAAGTTCGGAAAAATCCAAGGATTAAAATACTAAAAGAGGAATAGAGGATGACACTCAAATTAGTAAGCCCAATAGGGAAAGAGGATTTTAATATTCTTTTCCACAATGAAAAATTTAGCTCAAATCTAAAATTCTTATATAATTTTAAATAATATAAAAAAATCCAGCAGGCGTTTACTGCTGTTGCTATGACAAAAATTGTTGCTGCAAGCGCCGTGTCTGTTCTTTCATTTACGAAAATGTAAATTCCGATTAAATTCAAAGTGCCGGTAATAAGCTGCCTTATCGCTTGGATTTCCATTCTTTCTAAGCCGATAAAAACCCAATCGAGCATTAAGGCGTTTGAGAATAAATTAAAGCCAGTGATAAGTAAAACGAATTTTACTTCTTCTGGCTTGTCAATAAAAAGGATTATTAGAAAAAATAGGAAATAAGATATGACGGCAAAAGCTCCGCGTATCGTAACTATGTTGTTTACATAGTTTTTAATGTTTTGAGTAAAAGGGGATTTGGAAACCTCACGAACTCCAAAAATATTAAATCCCAAATTGACAAAAATTAAAAAATAAGCAACAAAGGAATTCGCATAGCCAATAATTCCAAAGCCGTCTGGCTGCAGCACCCTTGCAAGGTATGTGGTTGTAATAAATACTATGCCCTTTGAAGCAACATCGGCAACTGTCAAAGAAAAAAGGTTTTTTATTACTTTTTTGGCTCGGCTCATCTATTTCATTCTTGTTTTCAACAATTCATACATTGCTAAAATGAGTTTGCATATCATTCAAAAATATAATTTTTTATTGAAATAATAAATGAAGTCGAGTTTGTGGAATCCAAATAATTCTTTAAATTCTTTATAGCAATGGAGTTTAAATCGCTTTCTTTAAAATTCCCATTTAAGCTTTTTCCCAGCGAGCAAATGGCAATGGAGATGAAAAACTTCCTGTCCTCCGTCCTTATTGCAGTTGAAGACAAGGCGATAGCCATTTTCTGCAACTCCTTTTTCTTTCGCAATTTTTTTTGCAGCCAGAACAAGCTTTCCAATCAGCTCAGCATCGCTTGGCTCAATATCATTTACTGTTGGGATAATCTTTTTTGGAATAATTAAAATATGAATAGGAGCTTTGGGGTTAATATCCTTGAAAGCGAGTATTTCTTCGTCTTCATAAACGATTGTTGCAGGGATTTCCCTTCTAATAATTTTCGAAAAAATTGTTTCTTGCATAATTCACCAATATTTTATTAATTTTTTATCTTTTTTATAAATCTAAATACAAGCTAAAGCGGTGCATTGAAGCTGACACTCCAACCTGCGATAAAGAATAGTCGAAGCTAAAATCCTCGAGTTTAAGTCCAATTCCAGCGGAAAAGCCAGCAAGTTTTTTATTATTTGAAGGGGCAGAATATCGCTTTATGTGATTGTCATAGCCCAGGCGCGCTTGGACGTAATCTCCAATATAAAGCTCGCCCCCAATAGAAAAGTTTGCAAATCTTTCAAAAAAATTGTCGGTCTCGTCTGCAAGATGATGCAAAGAAAAATTTACAAGCAGTGGCAAGCCGCGCAATAAATGACTAACTCCAAGGCGAATATCGAGTGGTAGCTGATCTTTTGTCCCATCAAATGTTGTTAGCTGAGTTCCAGCACTGAGAATGGAAAGTCCTAAATTCGTTCTTTCGTCTGGTAATAAATACAAAAGCCCCGCATCGAGAGCCAAGGCAGAGGAGTTGTATTTGTCTATATTCATAAATATGTATTTTAAAGTAATGCCATAGTAAAAATTCAAATCTAATTCATTGGAATAGCTAAGTGAAAGATTTAGATCGCTGCTATTGAAAGAGCCTGTTTGGTTGCCAAATCTATCTGCGCGGGTAAAAGAGCCATAGTTAGTATAGCTAACAAAGCCGGCAAAAGTTCCAGTCTCTTCAAACTCTTTTATATAGGAAACATTCCCGGAGTTGATGTCTAAAATATGCTTGATAAAGGAAGCAGAAAAGCGTTTATTTTCAACGGTAGAGATGGAAGCAGGGTTAAATGAGATTGTGCCAGCATCATTTGGAATCGCAACAACTGCACCGGCAAGCCCAGCTGTTCTTGCTGTTGCTGCATATCGCAAGCTATGATAAGGAGAAGTCTCTGCTTTCAATTCATTAAGGAATAAGAAAGCAAATGCAATTAAAGCAAAAGAAATTTTTTTCATACTAATTGTTTAGTCCTATTATTTACTTATTTTATTTAGTTTTTCCCAGAATGCTTTTGGCGGTCTTACTGCTTTTTTGCTCTGAGAATTGATAAAAGCATGCAAAGTGAATCCATTTGAAATAATGATGTCCTTGCAAAAAATTTTATAATCGAATCGTATTCGCGGGCTGTAATTAGCAATTAAAACAGCTTGAACGCTTAACAAGTCATCATATTGAGCTGGGTTTATATATTTAACGTAAGATTCAATAAGCGGAAGAAAAAAGCCTTCCCGCTCTAATTCTATATATGGCATTCCAAAGCTTCGCATTAGTTCTGTTCGTCCAACCTCAAAGTAACTGAGGTATGTTCCATTATAAACAAATCCCATTTTATCGGTATCGGCATATCGGACTCGAATTTGTGTTGTATTTTGTAATTCTATTGTATTTGAGTTCATTATAAAAATGTAATTAAAAAAAAGTAAAATTACGAAAGTAAAATCAAAAAAAATCTTTTTATCTTACACTTATTTTTCTTAATTTAACGTCTATAATAAGAAAATATTTGTATAAAAGCATATTAGGAGAAAAATAAATGAAAAAATATTTAATTTCATTATTTGCGATTGCATTGTCTTTCAGTTTTCTTAACGCACAACCAAAAATTGAAATTGTGGGTGGCGATACTTATGATTGGGGAATTGTTTCAGTTAAAAACGATCCATTGACCACAAAAATGCAAGTAAAGAATGTCGGCAATCAAGTTTTGAGCATAACCGAGGTTAAAGCTGCTTGTGGATGCACTTCTACAAACGTGGGTAAAAGCGATTTAAAGCCTGGCGAGTCAACTTTCATTGATATTACTTTACGCACTTCAGGGCTTGCAAATAATCTTCATAAAACTATTAGAATCGGCTCCAACGATCCTGAAACTCCTTCAAAAATAATTCATATTAGAGCTAATGTTGTTGCGCTGCTGCAACTTTCTCCAACGCCATATTTTACTTATCAAAATATGCAAGTCGGACAAAGCGCAACTGGAAAGCTAAGATTAAAAAATAATAGCACTGTTCCAATCACAATTTCTGATCCCGAGGTCGATCCAAAAAATATTGAATTTAGTATTAAGAAAGAATATATTCTTCAGCCAAAAGAAGAAATTGAAATAAGCTCAACGGTTATCCCCGAGGTAACAGGACAATACAATTGCTCGATTGTTGTAAAAACTACACACCCGGACTTTCCTACATTAAGGATAGATGGATTTGGCAGGGTTAGAGAATCACCCGTTTATCAGAATAAATAGTATTTTTTATTTTTTTTAAAAATTATTTTATTTGTTTTATAAATTTATATTGAATTTGTAACTCGTTTGTGATAGAATTCTTTTATTATAGAGGAAAACATGGTTTTAATTAATAATCAAATTGAAAAAGAGCTATTATTGTCTGTTCTGCAGCAAGAACAACAAGAAAACACCGGTTCCTACTTCTCAAGTCAAGAGCCATTATTTGCTTTTTCTTTTGCAAAAAAGAATACAGAAAAAGACGAGCTTTTCAACAATGAAGAAGAGCCAGACGATGACGAAGATTGGGATGACGATGATGACGATGATGACGAAGATTGGGATGATGACGATGACGATTGGGACGATGATGACGAAGATTGGGATGACGATGATGACGATTGGGATGACGATGATGACGAAGATTGGGATGACGATGACGAAGATTGGGACGATGATGATGACGATTGGGATGATGATGATTGGGACGATGACGACGAAGAAGATGATGACGACCTAATAGAAGAAGAAGCATAAGAAACAAATAGATTTAATTAAAAGAGCATTTTGCAAAAAGCGAAATGCTCTTTTTTTTAATCTAAGAAAATTGCTGAAAATAATTATTGGAATCATTGCGCGGCATAAAAGAAGCAATAATTGGAATTATAGAGAATAAAATAAGAAAGAGCTACACGATTTTTTCTTTTTTAAAAAAAATTCTGGAAAAAGTGCGGAAAACTGATAGAGGTGAATAAAGAACGAAACCAGCAAGATGAACGGCTTTGCTAAATGAGTTTTCCTTGACTTCAAAACAATTTACTTCCGAGAAAATCCATTTTTTAAATTTCTCTCCTAAAATTTTGGGATTCAAATCTTCCATATATTTTTTATTGGCGCTTTGCTTGTGAATCCTCCAGTTAAGCAGTTTTTCTGGAATGTAAAAAAAATTGCCTTCGCAAGCTGCGTAAATTGCAACCACCCAATCTGACCAAAGCTCAAATTCTTTGCTCATTTTTATAGCTGGAACTACATTTTTTCTAATTGCAATGTTGGAAAAAGAGATAATGGGATTTCGTTCTTTTAAATACTTTTTTGGGCAAAAATCTTGCCCACGCTGGCTTTTCCCAATATATCTTGAATAAGCAAGATAATCTTTGTATTTACTTAAAATTGCGTCTTTTTCGCCTATTAATTCTAAATCAGAATAAATAAGAGAGCAATTTTTAAACTTATTGAAATAATATACTTTTCGTTCAAGATTGTTTTTCTGCCAAATATCATCAGACTCAAGGAAAGCAATAATTTCTCCTTTGATTTTCGTAAAAGCTAATTCCAGAGTGGCTTTTAAATTTTTATTCTCATTGTTCTTATGTGTATATAAAAATATTTTTTCTGGCTGCTTTTTTATATACCTTTCAATGACTTCAATCGAATTGTCCTGAGAGCCGTCATCAACAATGATTAGCTCCCAATTAGTATAAGTTTGATTGACAACAGATTCAATTGCCTCAACAATATAATGGGCGTAATTATAGCTTGCCATAATCACTGAAACAAGCGCCGTGCTTTGCTTTTGATGGGGCATCTTATTTGCTTACTATTCTATCGAATGCTTCCTTGTATTTTTCGTAAGTTTTCAGAATAATTTCCTGTGGCAAGGACGGTGGAGGTGGCTTCTTGTTCCAATTTATACTTTCAAGATAATCGCGAAGAATTTGCTTGTCAAAATTAACTTGCTCTTTTCCCGGAGCATAATATTTCTTCAACCAAAAGCGCGAGGAGTCGGGTGTTAGCATTTCGTCAATAATGAGTAGTTCGTTGCTTTCATCAATTCCAAATTCAAATTTGGTATCTGCTAATAATATCCCTTTTTCCTCTAATTTTTTCGCTCCAAAATTGTATATTTCAATAGAAATATTTTTTATTTTTTCTGCTAACTCACTCCCAATAATGCTTTTCATTTGCTCAAAGCTAATGTTTTCGTCATGCCCCGCCTCAGCTTTTGTAGATGGAGTGAAAATAGGAGTTGGAAGCTTTTGGAACTCAAGCAATCCAGCGGGGAGTGGAATTTGGCAAACTGATTGGCTTTTCTTGTATTCTTTCCAGCCGGAGCCAACAATATACCCGCGGACTATACACTCAACAGGCAGAACATTACATTTTTTCACAAGCATCGAGCGTCCTTCAAGCTCAGGGCGATACTTTTGCAATTCCACTGGAAATTTTTCAAAGTCCGCTTCAATTAAATGATTATTAATTATATGCCTTGTGCAGTTGAACCAGTGCGCAGAAATCTTTGTTAAAAGCTCGCCCTTACCCGATATTGGCTCATTCATAATGAGGTCAAAAGCAGAAATCCTATCGCTTGCCACAATTAGTAGCAGATTTTTATATTCATAAATATCGCGAACCTTACCGGACTTTACTTTTTTTAAATCTATTGAATAATTGTGGGACATACTAATTTATTATATTATTTAAAAAATATTTAATGTAAGCAAAGCTTGCAAAGTTAAGCTGGTAAAAAGTAATCACAATCAAAGCTATAAAACTTAAAAATGATGTCCCAGCAAGATAGACTTTATTTTTTGAAACATCAAATACGACTGCCACAGACCTTAATATTCGCGAGCAAATCCAAAAAGCTAAAAGTATCAAAGAAGCCATAGAAACCCAAAATATCTCAGGCGAAATGAATAGCAATCTATAAAGAATTATGCTTAAAGGTAAAAGCAAAGTAAAAGGCGTCCCAGCCCAAACAGTTATTATAAATGTATCCTTAAAAAATATCCTATTGCTAACAAAGATGGCGAAGCCACGCAGTATTGCAGCAATAATCAAAATTAATATAAAGGAAACAACTGCAACGCTAAGCATCATTAGCTCTGGCATCCAAATCAACTTATATAGAAGCTCTTGGCAAAAGGAACATGGAATTATTATCTTATACAAAAATTGAGCTGCTTCATAAGATTTATAGAAATAAAAGAGCGAGGAGAAGAAAATCCCTAATGTAAAGGCAATCACTATCGCCAAGAAAAACGATTGAACAGTCGAAAAAATTCTTTGGTCGCGTATATCAGCGTAAAAATTATAAGGTCTAAACATAGAGCGGAAAAAATATTCACGGAACCGGCGGAAGCGATTAATTAAAAATAGAATAATTAGCGAAACCGCAATCCCAATTATTATATAGGAAATGGGCAATGAATCTTTATAGCTTCCAGCGTTGAGCAGCGGTTCTTTTTCATTGTTAAAATGAGCTTGTAAAGTAAAAAAAGATTTTCGCTGAGATCGATTTATATCCACTATCCCGCTTGTGCAAAGGTATTGCTCATCATTGTTAAGAATTAACATAGGCGAGCTAAGTTCATAATCGTTAAAAGACCAAAGAACGCTGCCAGCTAAATTTAATTCTTTTATAATCGTGTTAATGCTTTGTATGTAATAGGCTTGATATTCATTAGAAAAAGGGTCAGAGTAGCCGTTATGATTATTTGGCAAGACGAGCATTCCATAGCTAATAAGGATTGGCTTGTTTTTTAGCTCCGTTAATTTATTTACAATTTGAAATTTTACTTCTGAAAAATTTAACTCTTCTCTATCTGCTCTTATGCACAAAAAATCAATGCCATCGCAGCTAACATTTTTTGCAGAAAAATCTATTTCCTTGTAAATAAATTTATCTGAATTTGCTCGGATTAAATTGCTTATCAGCTTAGTGTAAGCCTTGAATTCCAAAGTGTTTTCTATAATTCCAGAGGAAAGGCCCCAAGCAATCAAAGAAACATTGCTGTTATAATAAGAAATCATTCGGTCTGCAATATTTTTTAGCCGCACAGTAATTTCGACTGTCGCTAAAATTTTCGAAGGTATTCTATGAGATGGAACATCAATAATAATAAACAAACCGTGCTTATTGCAAAGCTCAATTAAATAGGGGTGTGGAGCAAAATTTTTAACTCTAATTAAATTAGCACCGAGCGATTTTATCATGACTATATCTTGCTCGATTTGCTTTTTCATTTGCTCGTAATTTAAAAAATTAAAGTTTTCGTAGTATTCAATCCCTTTTATGTCGAAATGCTGACCGTTTAGTAAAAATGAATATTGTCTGTCGTCTCTATTAATAGTTAAATTAGTAAAAGCTATTGTTGTTGAATATTCATCAACGAGGACGCCATTTTTTTTGATTTTGATTACAAGCTCATATAAATAAGGATTGGCTGGGGACCAAAGGGTTGGAGAGTTTACAGTTAAATTTGCTTCTTGCTGGATAGTTCGTTCTGCTTGGCATTGGAAAGTTATTTGATTAGACTGAGCAATGCTAATATTTGTTTGTTTGTCGATAACAGCAGCTTCCACCGAGAAATGCGTTCTGGCAAAATAATTTGAAGAGCTGTCATTTCTTTGAGGCTTAGCAAGGTTTTGCTCTAATTCCGATGAGGAAATGCTGATAGTCGTGTTTACTAAAAAGCTATTGCTATTTCCAATAAATTTATTTTTATAATTAGCCCCGCTTACCCAAACGTTTGAAGTCCCAACAAGTTCAATACTTCTAAGTACACCCATACTGCTATTTTGCTGATAAGGATTCATTTTTCTCGCTAAAAGGACAAAGCTTGAAGCCGGGCTTACAACTAATTTAATTCTATTGTTATTAGCTTGGAGGTATTTATTAGAAATTTTTACAGTAAAAGGAATCATTGCGCCGAGGTATTTCCCTATAAACTTATCGTTTATATAGAGTTCTGCTTCGTCTTCGATACCAAGAAAATTCAAATGCCAAGAATACTTATCTAAAAGTTCTGGTTTGATATCAAAAACTCTTCTATAAACAATTTTTTTTGCTATGCTATTGCAATAAGGGATTTCAAAAGCCTCCCAATCATCTTCATTATAGCTCCGTTCCCATTTTCCATCTAAGTTAATTAGTTGCCTTAATTGCACTTTTGGTTTTTCAAGCGCCGCAACTGTATCTCTAATAATTATTGGCTGAGATATTAATAGCTGATTGCTAAGCAGTATCAAACTTAATAGTATTAAAAACTTATAAAGATTTTTCATTTTATCCCCATTTTTCAGCTTTTTTCTAAATTTTGCACTTTTAATAATTTCTGATTTAAAAAAAATTAAATATAAAAAATCTTTTTCTCCTTTGAAAGCTATTTTTTACTTAAAAGGTTAAAATTGCTACTATTCAGCTTGTTTCTTTTTGATTTTCCATGTGGGCTTCAGAAATCCCCCCCGTCTCCTTTTGCAAAGGGGAGAATTCTTTTTAGGTGGGAAACACAGAACAGCTCTGTCTCCCCCGCTGGCGGGGGAAAAAGGGGGTGGATTAATTTTTTTGCTACCTCAATTTTATGTTTTTAGCAAAAGAGTTAATT
>JAAYJM010000161.1 GCA_012522895.1 Ignavibacteria bacterium | reverse complement strand
TGGAATTTGCTATTTCCACAATCAATAAAGAAATTGCCGTTTCCAATGAAAAAGTAAATGCTTCCGGGCAGTCAAGCCTCAGAATAGATAAGGAATTGGTTGAGCTTTCAAATTCAAAAAAAAGATCAGAAAACCGTTTAAAAGAATTAGAATTTAACTTAGAATCCTTAAAAAAATGTATTTCTGAAAACAAGTTGCATTTAGAACAGATTGTGAAAAATCGCGAAAAATCTAAAAATGAACTTGACTTGAGCAATGAAAAGAAAAACGGACTGCAACAAGAATTAAATCAGATAAACAATCAAAAAAGTATAATCTTCAATACTCAAAAAAGAACAGAATCCCAAAAATTGAGTTTGGAAAATAGAAAAAGGCAAGGTGAAAAGCAGATTGAACAACTTGGGATGGAGCTTTCAAATTTTGATCTAGAGCGAGAAAAATTCATTACGCGCCGTCAAGAATTTGAATTGAAAATTCGGGGTATAGAAGAAAATTTAAGCGAGCAGCAAAAGAAAGAAAAGCATTTACTCAGCAAAATTGAGGAATATCAGCAGAGTTTTACTTCTTTAAAAACAGATTTGCAGAACAAACGAGCCGCACTTGATTTTTTGAGCAATATAGTAGATTCCTCGGAAAGTAGTAAGGTTTTAAAAAAATCAAGTGCTTGGCAGACCAAAGATAGTAAGTATCAGCTTGCTGAACTAATTAGCTCTGAAGAAAGGTTTCGCATTGCAATTGACGCCGCCCTTGGCTCTGCCGGAAAATTCATTGTTGTTGAGAGCGTGGGGGAGGCGCTTGCTGGCATCAAAATTTTAAAAGAAACAAAAAAGGGGAAGCATAGTTTTCTTTGTCGCGAGCTTATTAGAGACATGTTTCCTCCTGAACCAATTACAATTAACGAGCAGGTTTTCGGCTGGCTGAGTGAAATTGTTCAAATTGAAGAGCTTTTACGCAATGCGCTGCGTGCTATTTTAGGAAAAACTGCCCTTGTCTCAAATTTTGATATTGCGAAAAATATAGTAGATAGCAATATCGCTGAGATAGCCGTTACTTTGTCGGGTGAAATATATAGCAGAAACGCTGTCATTCACGGCGGCTCCGCCCTGAAAGATGAAGGTATTTTAATCGGTAAAAAAGAAAGAATTGAAAAGCTAAATCAAGAAATATCTTCGATTGAAAGCAAAATCAAAAAAACAAGCGAAGAGCTTCAAAATTTTAAAACAGAGCTAAATAGTATTAACATAAAGCAATTAAATGAACAGCTTCGCGGAGCTGAACAAGAGAAAAATCAAAATGAACAAAAAATAGCTGAATTTCACTATAAAAAAGAATCTATAAGCAGCAGATTAGAAAATGAAAATAGCAATATAAAGCAGTATGAAAGCGAGATTGAGCAGCTTGCATTAGAAATTGACAACTTAAATAAAGAAATTTCGATTTTAGACGATAAAATTTTAAATCTAAATGAAAGCATTGGAAGGGCTTACCAAGAGTATAAAGAAAAAGAAGCTGCTTACAGTGAAATCCAAAAAGAAGCTCACGCGCTTGAAATGCAGCTTGTAAAAAATAATGCCGAGTTAAGCTCAAATGAAAGGGATATAAACGGCGTCAAAAACAGCATTTCTAATCTTGACAGAAAAGACGAAAATTTGCAGCAAGAAAAAGAAAATAGCGCCAATGAAAAAAGCTCTCTATTGAATGAAATAGAAAAACTTAGAGTAAATTTGTCAGCGGTCGAGGGAAAAGAAATTCTTGTAAAAAATAGAAAAGATTTAGTTGAGCAGCAAACTTCCTCGCTACAAATAAAAGTAGAAAATTCAAGCAAGGAAATCAATCAGCGGAAAAAAGATTATGAAAGAATAAACGACAATATTCACCAAAAAAAATTGAAGGAAAGCGAGTTTTTAGCCGCTATTAATAATATCAGACAAAGGGCATTAGAAAATCTTGAAGCAGACATAGAAACACTGGAGAGCGAGCCGCTTGAAAATTATTCTTCTGAGGACTACAAAACTGCCTTGCATTCAATAAAGGAAAAACTTGGCTCGCTTGGAAGTGTGAATTTTTTGGCACTCGAAGAATTTGATGCTCAAAGCAGTCGCTTGAAATTTTATAATGAACAGTGTTCAGATTTAATACAGTCAGAAAAGCATTTGCAGGACACAATTTCAGAAATAAATCAGACTGCAGAAAAAAAATTCGAGGAAACGTTTAAAAAAATTAATGAAAATTTTCAGATGCTTTTCAAAAAATTGTTCGGTGAAAATGGCAGTGCTGAAATACAGCTTGCCGAAGGAAATGTGCTTGAAACAGATATAGAAGTATTTGCAAAGCCGCCGGGCAAAAAGCCGCATTCCATAGGAACGCTTTCCGGTGGTGAAAAAACTTTAACCGCCATTTCTTTACTCTTTGGAATTTATCTTGTAAAGCCCTCGCCTTTTTGCTTTCTCGATGAAGTTGATGCGCCGCTCGATGACGCCAATATTGATAGATTTCTCAATCTTATTCGGGAATTTAGCAAAGAAACTCAATTTATCTTTATAACGCACAACAAAAAGACGATGGAAGCTGCCTCTACTCTCTATGGCATTACGATGCAAGAGGAAGGGATTTCCAAAGTTGTTTCTGTGCAGCTGACTTAAATACTCGCAAATATCATTAAATCCTTTTTTGCTAATTAGTTATGACTTTTTATTACTTTTCCGGCGCTGGCGGATTGCTCAATAGTATTTGAGATGGATTGTCAGTAAATGCTTGTAAAGTGCGTTTTATTTGCTTATTTGTCGAATTAAAACTTGTTATCAAATCGTTCAGATTGAAAAGAGCGTTTTCAAAGCGATAAGAAATATTTTTGACAGCAATATTTGCATTCACCATTACTGAATCATATTTCCTTGCAGCCTCATCAATTACTGGTCCTATGTTAATTTCATCAAGTTTTTTATTAAGCTCATCGGAAAACTCTTTCAGTGCAAGCGATGTTTTATAAAGCTCAACGCTTGAGTGGTCAAGGTTTTCCCAAAAATTTATATTGTTTGCATTGCTCATAAGCAGCTTTAATTCCGATGAAGTATTTTCTAAATTGCTGATTATGTTGAATAATTTTTGATTATTAAAAAAATCGGAAGTGCTTGTAAAAAAATTAACTGCGCTATAGGAAACAGAATCGAATTGAAATTTCATTATATTATTCATAATCTCGCGTGCCGCAATTTCAATTTCCTGAATACCAGATGGGGAGGAGCGTATTACGGGGAACTCAGTTTTAAAATTAATACTGGGATACATTTTCGCAATAGCAGTATCGCTTGGGAAATATAGCTGCAAGAATTTGCCACCCGCAATACCAGCCATTTCCGCTTTTACGCGTAAGCTGTCCGAAATTTCTATTTGCTTGCTGATTAATATAGTTACTTGAATTAAACGACCATCTGGGGCAACTTCAATTTGCCCAACAGTTCCGACAGGGACGCCGAGGTATTTTACAGCGGAGCCTGGGTCAAGCCCCTCCACTGAGCCGTCAAAGTATGTTAAGTATTGGACATTTTTTTCAAGAAAGCTGCTTGCTCCAAGCCAAATAATAATGGAAACTAAAAGTATAGAGCCAATTATAACAAAAATTCCCACAAGAAAGGAACTTGAGCTTCTGCTTGCTTTTATTTTTTTCATTTTTTATCCTATTCTGTTGAAAAAATTATGAACTATTTGGTTAGAGTTGTTGTTTTTCAACTCGTCTGGCGTCCCGCTTGCGATAATCCCGCGAATTGATTTATCAAGCATAATTATTCTGTCTGAAATATTTAAAATGCTTGCTAAATCGTGAGTTACTACTATCATTGTAGTTTTAAAAGAGCGATTTATTTCTTTTATTAAATTGTCTAAAGCGGCGGCGGTGGTTGGGTCTAAGCCGGAGGACGGCTCATCGAAACAAAGAATTTTTGGGTCAAGGGTCATAGCACGCGCAAGGGCAGCGCGTTTTTTCATACCACCGCTAATTTCTGCTGGCAAAAAATCCTGAAAACCGTCTAATCCAACTGAATTAAGTTTTATTTTTATTATATCATAAATCGTTTCGTCAGTTAAATCTTTAATACTTTCAAGGACAAGAGCGATGTTTTCTGCAATGGACATAGAAGCGATTAAGCCGCTTGATTGGAAAAGAACGCCGTATTTTTTCATTATTTCCGTTCTTTTTTTGGGATTTGCGTTTGTAAGATCCTCACCATCAATAATAATGCTACCTGAATAGGGTTGCTCTATTCCAATAAGCTGCCTTAAAAGAGTGCTTTTACCACAACCACTCCCACCAACAATAACAAATATTTCGCCCGAATATATTTCGAAATTAACATTTTCTAAAATCGTCCTTTCGCTATAAGAAACTTTTAGGTCCTTTACTTCTATTATCGGTTTTTTCAGCATAAACTCATTTTTACTTATTCTTTTACGAAAAGCTTAAAACACAAGCTTTCCATTTAAAGCAAAAATAGTTAAAAAATATTGACTTATCAAAAGAAAAAACGCATTGCGAGGGGAATAACTTCGAGCAAGCAGATAGACTTTCATCAATGTAAAAAAAGTCCAGCTGCGCACTCGCAATTGGACTTTTCAAAATCGTGTATTTATGTAATATTTATGATACGTCTTGAGCAACAAAAGGGATAAGAGCAAGGTGTCTTGCGTATCTAATCGCTCTTGCAATTTGCCTTTGCTGATATGCGGAAAGCCCTGTAATTCTTCTGGGCAAAATTTTGCCTTGGTCATTAGTAAATCTACCGAGGAATTTTGGGTTTAAGTAGTCAATAACACGTGATTTTCTTAAAGGATTATGCTTTTTCTTTACAGTCCTTTTATTTGGACGAAATGTGCTTCCGGTTTGCATCGGATGGATATTACTTGGTGTCATGCTTTACTCCTTGTTTCTCTAATTTGCTGTGTTTTTTCGAAACGTTTCTTAAATCTATCTACTCTACCGGCTGTATCTACCAAAACCTGCTTGCCCGTGAAGAAGGGGTGTGATTTAGAGTCAATTTCAAGAACCATTTTGTCTGTTTTATAGCAAGAACGTGTTTTGAACGTTGAACCATCAGTCATTACAACTTCGACTGTATGATAATATGGATGAATGCCTTTTTTCATTTGTTCCCTTATTATGATATGTCAATTTTTTCTATTTCAGATGCCTCTGGCACTCTAACAAATCGTTCAAGATAAAACAATGAGCCTTTTTCACTGGTCATACCTTTGATTACCTTCACGTTTATACCTTGGTCGCTTTGCTTTTTCTTTTTTAATTTGTCGCTAAAAGTTAATTGCTTTGCCATTATTCTTTCCTAATATTTTTTAGAATTACGAAATTATAGAATATTTTTTTAATATCAAAATATGTTTTATAGAATTGTGCATTCTTTTTTATTTTTTTAAAAATTTAAAAACTTTATTTTTTACTTTTAAAAAGTATACTCCCGCTTGAAGCCTCGAAATATTAATTACATTAACATTAATTGCATTAGAATTAATGAACTCGCTAAGAACTTCATTTCCCAAAATATTGTATATTCCCACTTTTTTACAATCGCTTTTTGCGTTATAAATCTCAATATAATCGGCAAATATTCTAACGTTATTAAATTTCACATCTGAATACTCAAACTCATTAATATCGCTGCTCGTCGTTTCGGAGTGCCAAACTATC
>JAAYJM010000160.1 GCA_012522895.1 Ignavibacteria bacterium | reverse complement strand
TTATTAATATAACGAATAATTTTAATGAAAAATTGTATATAATTTCAAAGTTTTGTAATTTGTAATTAAGAAAAACGCAAATTTAGAAAAAGTTTTTCTGCGAAATGAGAAGAGTAAAATGAAATTACGAAGTTTCTTAAGAATAATAGAAACATTACTTCCTCCTGAAACTGCTATGGAAGGCGATAGAATTGGATTGCTAATAGAAAGCGAGGTTGATTTTGTTACTAAAGTTTTATTATGCTACGAGGTTAATTCTAACGCAATAAAAGAAGCAAGCAAGCTAAACTGCAACTGCATAATAAGTTTTCACCCGCTGATATATAATCCTTTAACAAGAATTACCTTAGACAACAAAGCCGCAAAATACTGCACTGAAATTATTCAAAACAAGCTCAACCTGTTTGTAACTCACACAAATTTCGATACCTTTTCCGAAGGGACTTCAAAAATACTTTCCGATAGATTAGGACTTACTTTCCAAGAGTTTTTAATTCCAGATGCGAAACATCATAATTTTGGTATGGGAGTCGTTTCAAAAGCAGAAAAAGCGATTTCCCAAATAGAATTATTGGAAAAAGTGAAGGAAGTTTGTGGCTCTCCGCTTCGCTTTTGCGATGGAAAAGAAAAAAGTATTGAAAGCATTGCAATAGTGGGCGGAAGCGGTAGTTCTTTTATTTCCCAAGTGATTAAAAAAAATATTGATGCTTTTATCACAGCAGATCTTAGTTACCATAAATTTCACGAGGCAAAGCATAAATTAATGCTAATTGACCCCGGTCATTATGAGATGGAGCAATTTGTTCCTTATGGTATGAAAAAACTTTTTACAAGTGCGCCAGAATTATCAGAAATTGAGTTTGTTGCGTCAAAAATATGCACTAACCCAGTTAAATACTATTCTGCTTAGCAGAATTTATCCTTTTAAAAAATAGAGAAATATTAATAAATCGGGAAAAGAATTGATGGACAATGAGTTAAAATACTTAGTTTACATATCCCAGCTCGACACAAGATTAGATGAATTTGAAGAAGACCTTGGAGGCTTGCCAGAGCAGCTTAAAACGATTCGGCAAAACTACGAAAAGCAAATTGCAATGGTCAAAGAAACAGAAAAAATATTACGTGATGTTAGAAAGTTTGCCGTAAATTCAAAGCAAGCTTTAGACGACTTAAAAGACAAAGAGCAAAAGCTGTCCGATAGGCAGTTTAGAGTTCGCAACAATAAAGAATTTGATGCAATTACAAAAGAAATTGAGCATATTCGGCAAGAATATAATAAAATCACATCAGAAATGCGAAGCATAAGTGTAAAAGAGGATAATCTTATAGAAATGCTTGAAATGCAAAAACAGGAAAGGCTTGAAATAGAAAAGGATTTAAAAGAAAAGGAAAAAGAATATGAAACAATTTCAAGCGACCAAAACGAAGAAATTAAAGAGTTAAAATCAAAGAAAAAAGAGTTTGAAAAGAAAGTTAGCCGCCGCTCGCTCGATGATTATAAAAGAGTAAGGCATCACCTTAAAGACGCTGTGGTCCTTGCAAAAAGAAATAGTTGCACAGGCTGCTATTCGGCAATCCCTCCGCAAAAAATTGTGATGCTAAGAAATAATTTAGACAAACTATTTTTCTGTGAAAATTGCGGAAGAATTTTATATCCAGAAGAATTAGTTTTAGAAGAGAATTTTTTGTTTTAAACAGTAATTTTCGTATATTTGAAAAAATAAGCAAAGTTGGGGAAAGCGGGCAATCGCGTTTCTTATGAAATGAGGAAAGTCCGAACACCGCAGAACAAGATGCTTCGTAACACGAAGACAGCGAGCAATTAAGCAAGTTGATGGAAAGTGCAACAGAAAGTATACCGCCTTGGCTTTGGCTTGGGTAAGGGTGAAATGGTGAGGCAAGAGCTTACCAGTGGAGCAAGTGATTGTTCCAGCTTGGCAAACCCCATCTGGTGCAAGATAAAATAGGAGTGTAGCTGTCTCGGCAGATCGGGTTGTTCGCCCGATTGAATTTTTTTTCTATATACTCGGGTATATCGCTTGAGCTAAATGGCGACATTTAGCCCAGATTAATGATTGCCTCAAGCTTCGGCTTAAGACAGAATTCGGCTTATAGCTTTCTCTATTTTTGCTTTTTTTGTTTGTTAAAATATAAAAAAAATTATTGTCAAGTAAGTTGCTTGACCAACTGTTTAGCATAAGGTAGAATAAGCATCCTTGCTTGTTCAAAATTTATAGTAATTGCACAAAATCTATTAAACCTTTGCAAAAAACTTGGAGCTTTTATGAATATTCCAGATGACCCCTTTATTCGAGAACTTCTTCCAGAATTTGTTGACACATGGATTCAAGACCTGAATGAGCAATACGCCTTGTATATAAGAGAAAAAAATGGTGCAGAATTATATCGATTAGCTCACACAATCAAAGGTTCTTGCTTCCAATTTGGATTAAACGAAATAGCTGAATTGGGAATAACTATAATGGGTATGGCAAAAGAAGCTGATTTCGATAAAGCAGCTCCAATGGGAGAGAAATTAATTAATTATTTCAACGATGTCAAAACCTTCATTGTTGAAAATAACATAACATAGGAGGTGCTTAATGAGAACTCTGATAATAAGCTGCTTGTTGATTTTAAGCTCAACTATTGCAAGCAGCCAAACAAGGATTGCCGTTCTCCCTTTTCAAAATATGGATGGCGATTTGAGTTTAAATCTTTGGTGCTATGAATTACAAGACTCCTTAGCAAGTGCATTGTTGGCCGAGGATGCCGAAGAGCAGTTTTATAGAGTTGTTCCGAGCGACTCTGTGGAGGCGCTTCTTAGCGAATTCAATATCGATCCAAGTAATCCCCAGTATCAGTCTGACGTCTGGAAAACTATTAGAATGCTTAATGTGAAAAAAGTTGTAACCGGCAATTTTAACATTCAATACAATAGCATTTTAATTAATGCCTATATTTACAATGCTCGGACAAGGGTGGCTAACCCGGAATTTCAAGCAAAAGATATTTTCCTTGAAAAGCCAGATTATATGAAGTCTATAAGTATAATGATTCCAAAGCTCTTGCCCGGTTTAAAGCAATAATCTTTCAAAAATTATTTTTAATGCAAGAAACCTGCAAAGTTTTCTTGCATTTTTTTTATAAAATAAAAGGAAAACTCTAAATGTGTGTTTTCGCATAATAATTTAAAAAAATATAAAAGTATAGTCAAGCAAGATGCTTGAACTAGCATTTTTTATAAAGTAGAACAAGCACGCTTGCTTGTTCAAAAAATAATCAAGATTTGGAACTATGCAAGTAATGAAATATATTTTTTTTAATAAAGAAAAATTAATTAATTTTGTAATTCGTATAAAAGAATAGATAAAAAATGTTTGAAAATTTACAGGAAAAATTAGAATCAGCGCTAAAACGGCTTAGAGGTCAATCGAAAATAACAGAAGAAAACGTTGGCGAGGCGCTAGTCGAAATCAGACGTGTATTGCTTGAAGCCGATGTTAACTTGCAAGTTACAAAAAAATTCGTTGAAAACGTTAAGCAAAAAGCGATAGGGAAAGAAGTTAAGGGCAGATTGCTTCCAGAACAACTTATTGTGAAATTAGTTCACGATGAGCTTGTTGAGCTTATGGGCAGCAAATTAAGCGAGTTTACTTTCTCTCCCCATCCGCCTACAGTTGTATTAGTGGCTGGTCTTCAAGGTTCTGGTAAAACAACATTTACAGCAAAATTAGCTAAGAGTTTAAGGAAAAAAGGTCGTCAGCCACTCCTTGTTGCCTGTGACGTCCATCGTCCCGCTGCGATTGACCAGTTGAAAACACTTGGCAAATCGATAGCAATTCCAGTATTTTCAAGTGATTCTAAAGACGCTGTTCAAATTGCAAAAGATGCTATAGCTTATTCAAAAAAATTCGCTCGCGATGTAGTGATTGTCGACACCGCTGGGCGTTTGACAATTGACGAGCTGATGATGAAAGAAGTTTCAGATATTAGCGAGGCTGTGAAGCCAACTGAGACGCTCTTTGTTTGCGATGCTATGATTGGGCAGGACGCAGTTACAACGGCAAAAGCATTCCATGAGCAGCTAAATTTAACTGGAATTGTGCTAACAAAACTTGATGGTGATACTCGCGGTGGTGCTGCGCTCTCGGTGCTTTCGGTTGTAGGAAAACCCATTAAGTTTATCGGTACTGGTGAGAAAATTGATGCTCTTGAGCCGTTTCACCCAGAAAGAATCGCCTCGCGCATTCTTGGAATGGGCGATATTTTAACTTTAGTTGAAAAGGCGGAGCAAGAAATTGACGCTAAAGAAGCCGAAAAGATAGAAGAAAAAATAAGAAAAAATCAGTTTACTTTTGAAGATTTTCTTGACCAGCTGCGAACTATAAGAAAAATGGGTTCGCTTCGTGATTTGCTTGGACTTATACCCGGTATGGATAAAGCAATGAAAAATGTAAATATTGACGATAATGCCTTTAGCCGTGTCGAAGCTATTATTCTGTCAATGACTAAGCAAGAACGGAACAACCCAAAAATTCTTAATGGCTCAAGGCGGAGAAGAATTGCAAAAGGAAGCGGAACAACGGTTCAAGACGTTAACCGCTTGCTCAAACAATTTGATGAAATGCAGAAAATGATGAAAACTGTTGCAAGAGGCGGCAAATCCCGTCTTCTCAAGCAGTTGGGACTTCCTGCTGGTTTTTGAAATTAATTAATTTATATAATTTAGGTTTTAAAATGGTAAAACTACGTTTAAGAAGAAAAGGTAAAAAGCACTACCCATTTTATGATGTTGTCGCAGTCGATAGCAGAAAAAAACGTGATAGCGATTTTATCGAAAGGCTTGGGTATTACAATCCTAATACCGCACCCACTACAATAAAAATAAATCCAGACAGAGCTATTTATTGGCTCAATGTCGGGGCGCAACCAACTGAAATCGTTCGCAGTTTGCTTAGCTACGAAGGAATTTTGCTTAAAAGGACATTGCAGTTTAAAGGAAAAACTGAAGAGGAAATTGCTCAGGAAGTTGAAAAGCATAAAGTAGTCGCGCTTTCAAGATATAAAAGAAGAAAAGAATTAAGAAAGAAGCGCGAGGCAATAAAAGCTAAAGCCAAAGAAGAAGCAAAAGCTGCTGAGACAGAATAGCAACGTTATCGGTGAATTGCTTATCGAATATTAGTTGAAAATTGAAAAAAGCTTTTAAACAAAAAAACCTCCTTTAAAAGGAGGTTTTTTAATTTTAATAATAAAAAGAGTGATAAGTAGCTTATTCTTCTTCCTCTTCGCCTTCTTCTTCTTCGCCTTTATCTTCTTCCTCTTCGCCTTCTTCTTCGTCTTTAGCTGATACCCTTGAAGCTGCTACGTTTACAATCATAGAATCTTCCGGAGCTTTAAATTCAAACTGGGGCTGAGCAATATCTTTAAGAGAAATTGAATCTCCAATATTAAGCTGAGAAACGTCAATTTCAATAGAATTAGGAAGATCTTTTGGCAAGCAAGAAATGACAACTCCACGCATTGTATGTTGAAGTATGCCGCCACTTTGGCGAACTCCAATCGGGGTTCCAAGTAAAACAATGGGAATCTCAACTGTAAGTTCTTGCCCTTGCACAACGCCAAGCAAATCGAAGTGTATTACCTGTGAGTTAATCGGATCGAATGTTACATCTTTAAGAAAGCAATCATAAACTTGATTATCACCTTCTATGCTAAGCTCGACCATACTCATTTCATTAGTATAAACTAAATCTTTGAGTGCTTTTGGAGAGGCGCTAATTGGAATGCTATCAGTCCCTTTAATATAATAAACGCCGGGGATATTTCCTTCTTTTCTAATCAATTTCGTGTTTCGTTTTCCAGTTGCTCGTTTAGTCGTTGCTAACTTGATTGATTTCATTATTAATTACTCGCTTTTATTTATTATTAATATTTTCTGTAATTATTTATCTTGTTATTTCGAAAAGGCAGCTAATAGAGCTATTATTATGCGTTCTAACTATTGCTTCTGCAAGTAGTTCGCTAATAGTAACCTCCTCTAAAACATTAGATTCTCTTTTCAAAGGAAGGGTGTCGGTAACGATTAATTTATCAACAACTCCGCTATTTTCAATCTTTTCTATTGCGTTTCCAGATAGCACAGGATGAACGCAGGCACCTATAATTCTATTTGCACCAGCTTCTTTCAAAGTTTTTGCGCACTCTACAAAAGAAGATGCGGTATCGACAATGTCATCGACAATAATAATATTTTTTCCTTCGACATCACCGATTACCTTCATAATTTCAATTTTATTATCAGTTCTAATTTTATGAGCAAGCACAAGCTCTGTGTTTAGCTTTTTTGCATAAGAGCGGGCTGTCTTAACTCCTCCAACATCTGGCGAGCAAACGCTTGTGTTCGACAAATCAATTTCAAGGAATCTTTTTAAAATAACTGGTGATGCGTAAAGGTGATCAAAAGGGATATCGAAATATCCTTGTATTTGTGCGGAATGCAAGTCGATTGACATCACTCTATCTGCGCCGGCGCGGGTTATTAAATTCGCTACTAATTTTGCTGTAATTGATACTCTGGGCTGGTCTTTTCTATCTTGGCGTGCGTAGCCAAAATATGGAATTACTGCTGTAATCCTTCGGGCTGATGCTCTTTTTGCTGCATCAATTAATATTAAAAGCTCTAATAAATTTTCTGCTGGCGCATTGGTTGCTTGAATTATAAAAACATCTTCACCGCGAATGTTATCTTCATATTTCACCCAAATTTCACCATCGCTGAAGTTTTTTATACTTACTGGCGATAGTTTAATTCCAAGCTTTCCAGCTACTTTTTCGCCTAAAAAGCTACTCGCTCTTCCCGATACAACCTTTAAATCTAACATTTCGCAAACGTTGCTAAAAAAAAGCTGGGATGGCAGGATTCGAACCTGCGAATGCCGCCTCCAAAGGGCGGTGCCTTACCGCTTGGCCACATCCCAATTTCTGTTACAAAACAGAATACAAAATTAAGAAATTATTTTTATTTTACAAACAATTATTTTAAAAATTTAAAATGGAAATAAAATATTCTAATCAAATCCGATAAATTCTGCCGCCCTGAGTTTTGCACTTCTTGCGCGGGCATTGCTAATAATTTCTTTTTCGCTTGGAATAATCGGCTTTTTTGTTAAAATAGTGAATTTTGGCACAGGATTTGTAGTTAGGCAATCATACTCGGAAGAGTGCTTTTTTGAATGCTCTTTGAAATAATTTTTTACAATACGATCTTCAAGCGAATGATAAGCAATCACAACTATTCTACCCCCCGGTTTTAAAAGGACTGGAAAGGAATGGAGAGCTTTTTCCAAGGTTTGCAATTCATCGTTAATCGCAATTCGGATTGCTTGGAAAACACGTGCAAGCGATTTTATTCGTGAGTTGAAAGGAACGCTTTCTAAAACGATTTGCTTTAAATCGAAAGTAGTTCTTAAAAAAGAAGTGCGGCGAGCCCCCCCGAGCCGCCGCACAATTTGCTTTGCAAAGGGTTCTTCTCCATAAGCCCGAAGGACCCTTAAAAGCTCTTCCTCTTTGCTATTGTTCAGAAAATCCGCTGCAGATAGCCCTTCTTTAGAAAAACGCATATCGAGTGGCGCCTCTGCTCTATAACTAAATCCGCGACTGCTTTCGTCAAGTTGTCGCGATGAAACCCCCAAATCTAAAAGGATTCCCTGAACCTTGCTGTGAACCTCATTTATGCTACAAGCCCTGCTGAAACAGTCATAGACGAACTGAATCCTCGATTTGTTCTCATCTTCTGTTTCCTCATTGAATCTATTTTTACAGTAGCTTATTGCCTCTTCATCTTTGTCGAAACTGAGTAATTTCCCTTTGCTGCTCAATCTCTTCAATATTTCTGCCGAGTGCCCACCTCCTCCAAGCGTTCCATCTATATATATCCCGTCTCTTTCAGTAATTAAATAATCAAGTGATTCATTTAAAAGCACCGGCAAATGATAATCATACTCGGCTTGCTGCGAGTAATCTATTTTTTTTTTAACCTCCTATTTTTTTTCTTCTTCAATTCTCTTTTAATTATTAATTATTAATTATTAATTATTAATTATTAATTGTTAATTATTAATTGTATCAACTATTTCCTTTAAATTTCTATACTTAACGATTCATTCATTTTTTTTCTTTTCATTTGTAATAAAGCACCAATTTCTTATCATTAACAATTAACAATTAACAATTAACAATTATTTCCTTTAAATTTCTATACTTAACGATTCATTCATTTTTTTTCTTTTCATTTGTAATAAAGCATCAATTTCTTATCATTAACAATTAACAATTAACAATTAACAACTATTTCCTTTAAATTTCTATACTTAACGATTCATTCATTTTTTTTCTTTTCATTTGTAATAAAGCATCAATTTCTTATCATTAATCATTAATCATTAATCATTTATCATTAACAATTAACAATTAACAATTAACAATTAACAATTAACAATTAACAATTAACAATTATTCAGCTTTTTTCGACATTACTTTTGCTGCTACCTCCTCAAATGTTTCTGTGAAGCTACTTTGGTAGGCTTTGAATTCATCTGGATTCCAAAACTCAATATGATCCATAACGCCGAGGATTAAAACTTTGCAGCCGGAATTTTCAATATTAATGTTGGCTTCTTTAAGCAGACTGCCTGGCAAATTAACGCGTTGTTGCGAATCGAGAGTTGCCTCCTCGCAATTAGCAAGAATTGTGCGAATATAATACAAGGAAATAGGGTCGTTCAGATCAAGCTCCCGCGTGTATTTATCTTCGATTTTTTCCCACTCGTCCTTTGGATATGCTGCTATGCACTTACCATAGCCCTTTGTAATAGTGAAGGTATTTTCAGCATCAGCAGAAATGTATTTCCTCATTTTTGCGGGTATGCTCACTCTTCCTTTATTATCAATAGAGTAGGTTTCTTGCCCTTTAAAAAAAGCCATTTTTTTAAAAAAAATATCTTAAATTTGAAAAATGATTAGTGGATTATCGAAATTTACCATTTATTGCCATTTTTTGACAATAATTGACATTTTTCACCACATCGTATTGCAAAAT
>JAAYJM010000159.1 GCA_012522895.1 Ignavibacteria bacterium | reverse complement strand
GATTCCCGATTCCCGATTCCCGATTCCCCTTTCCCCTTTCCCATTTCCCCTTTCCCCTTTCCCGATTCCCATTTCCCGATTCCTAATTCCCATTTCTGCCTTCTGCCTTCTGAAACCGGCACATTGATTGCATAAACTATTATCAACTATACAAATTAGCTGTTTTTAGCTGATTTTTTTGGCTAATATTGAACAAAAGGATTTTTAATTTAATTTTTGGCTAATATTAAAAAAATTTTAAAGTTTTTTTGTTTTATGTCGAAACTACTTTTAGAGAAATGCAAATAGAATGAAAAAATAATAAAATCCACAGGAAGTGGCTATTAATAAACAAATTATGGAGAATGAAATGAAAAGATTAAGACCGCCTTAAAAAAAACGCCTACCATTTTGGTTCTTAGTTAGTTTGGTTCATAGCTATTTACAAGCAAAAAAGCTATAAGCCACGGAAAAAAAACAAGACAGAAACGAAAACAAAAAGATATTCAATTAACTATATTTGAGGTATAAAATGATATACAAAAACAAAAAAATAAAAGCAGGTCTTTTGCTTGCTTTTTTGTTTCTTTTTGCCCTTGGGCAAAACGCGAATGCGGCGACAGTAACAGCTGTTGCAACTGGTAACTGGGCAGCTGGCGCAACATGGTCGTCAGGCGCAGCTCCAGCTCTTGGAGATGATGTAGTAATTCCTACAGGTATTACTGTAACTATAGGTGCTGATGTTGACGCGGCTGATGCTCCAAGAACAATTACAATTAACGGAACTGGTAGTTTGGTAACTGGCACTAATGCTTTGAATGTTGCACAAAACGCAGCAGGTGGTATTTACATTAATGGAACATCTGCAACTGCGTTAAACGCAACTGGTGCAACTGCTTTAGTAATAGGCACCGCTGCTTTTGCCGGCAATTTACACAACTTAAGCACTGGCACAGTTAATTTAACAGGCGCTACTGTTACTATGTCTGGGACATTGACCAATAGTGAAGATGGAACGTTGACAACTACTGCAGCCACCCTTTTAACATTAAATGGTAGTGCTGCTGTTGTTTTACCAGATGAAATTGCTGCTTTGCATAGCTTAGCAGTTATTAAAGCTGGTTCATCGGTTACTTTAACTGCTGATTTAACTGTTGCCGCAGCTGGCACTTTAGGAATTACATCCGGCACCCTCATTGTTGGCGATAACAACTTAAATGTTGGAGGAGCAACAACGATTGGCGCAGGCGCTACTTTGAATGCTAATTCAAACGAAACTGTAGCAAGAGTGTTTACTGGAGCACCAACAATTAATGGAACTCTACTTTCAAGCGGGCCTAATGTAACAAATACATTTAATGGCGCAATTAATTTAGGAGCCGCAGGAATTTTAAATATTAATAATTCGACAGCAACAATCGCAGACGTGCCAGTATTTACCGCTGGCTGCGCAATTCATGCTTTGGGAACAAATTTAACCTACACTGGTGGTGCTGTTAGCTTTACAAATTCGACAGTGAATACAAATAGTAATACAGATTTAACTTTAAGCGCAAGTGGCGCAATTACAAACTTCCCCCCAATAACAGATTTACTTAGCTTACATGTTACTAATGCAAATGGACCTACATTAACTGCAAATTTAACTGTTGCTGGTAATGTAACTATTGATGCAGCTGGTGGATTAACTATTGGAGCAAACAAATTAACAGTAAACGGAACATTCACTAATAAAACTGCTGCTGGAGTGGTAGCTTCAGGCTCTGAGTTAGTATTAAATGGTCCTGCAACATTTACTGCTAATATAACTACGAACAATGCTACAAAAATTACTTTTGGTGGTTCAGGTGCTATTACAGGCTTTCCTGGAGCTGCAAGCACAATAAACAGTTTAACTTATAATAGACCACTTGTAACCACCACTTTAACAGCACAAGCTATTACTTTTGCCGGAACTACACCTACTTTTAATGTTTCAAACGGAACATTAGTTGCTGCAGTTGATAATCAGTTTACTGATGATGCAAGCACAATAACAACCATAGGAACAAATGGAACTATAGATTTTGTAACTTTTGACAATGTGTTTTTAGGTTCAGTTGCCGGTGATGGCACTATTGATGCTGACCAAGTAACAACAACTGGACTAGCATTTAGTGGCCCTTATAGTTTTACAGGCAACTTTAAAACAAATGCAGCTACTGAAATAATTTTCAATACACACGCTTCTGACGTTAGCTTAAATTCTTCAATTACTGAATTAAATTTACTAACTTTCAATAGAGCAGGACAAAAAATCACATTAAATAACAATTTAACGTTAAATGGAGATATTACAGATACTGAGTTTGCTGGTGGTACTATTTCTGTAAATGGGTATACATTAGATTTTGTTGTCGGTTTGGCTTATACTGGGGCTGGTGCTACTGTTGACGCTACCAACAATTCAACAATAGTATTTTCTACCAATGGATCAACTATTGATTTAACACACGATCCTATTACATTCGATGAAACTTCAAATTTGATTACAGATGAAGATGTTGCATTAGTAACTGGAGATATGACGTTAAAAAATTTAACTTTAAGAAATACAGCAACATTCACAACAGGTAGCAATGGTGATTTAGAAGTTTATGGAAATTTAGAAATTCAGGCTGGTTGTGAACTTGATATAAGTGCTGGTGATGATTTGACTGTAAGAGGTGATTTTACTAACGCAGGAACTTTAACGTCAGGAACAGCTGCCTCAACTATCACCCTTTACGGCTCTCTTCAAGGTGAAGGAACGTATACAGTTGATGCGACAACTAATTTGGTAGTTAATGGTTCTTCTTCACAACTTGTGCTGCCTTATGCCTTTGATGGCGAAGCTATAGGGACCCTTACTTTAAATCGTCCAAGTGGTATGAAATTAAATGGTGATTTGACTATTGGTGAAGGAACTGCAGTCGTAGTTGATTTAGTTATTACACTTGGCGATTTGGATTTAAATGGCTACGTTATTGATTTTGCTGATGACGATGCAATAATGACTGAAACCGCTGGAAATACTATCACCAATACAGGAGCAAGCGATGATGCTCATGGGTATATAACAACAACAGCTTCTGCCGATGAAGGAGAAATAGAAGATAGTGGAATAGGTATTAGAAATTTATCTGCTGGGACATATACAGTTAGACGCTATCCTATTACTGTTCCAATACCCGAGGTTGGTTTATCAACTGCTCGTATTTTTCACATTGTTAATAGTGCTGATATTACTGATATCACATTTCAATTTGACAATACAGAGTTATATTCAAATCCTTCAGATTTAGATGTTTATATGAGCACAGTATTAACTTTTACTGATAATACAAACTTATCCAATGAAACTGGTATTAATACAGGTATTAACTTAAATACACCTTTAACTGGTTTTGGTAGAGTCAGCTTATCTCAAGATAATACGGAATTAGAAGATATTTTAGCAGCTAGCGTTACAGGTTACTTTTTCGCCCTTGCAGCTCTTCCGAGTGATGGGGGTGTTATGAAGAAGTTTGCTGTTGCAAGCGGGAATTGGGGCGAGGCTGCAAACTGGACTCCAGCTGGCGTTCCATCCAAATTCGACCAAGCAGTAATTGGCGCCTCAACTGTATATCTTAATGGAAATGGAAACATATACGAATGTAAAGTTTTAAATATGAACCACGCACAAGCCGAGCTAAAGCCAACTGATAACGGCATTAATGGCGATAATGTTAGCTTGCGTGTAATGGGAAATGTTACTGTTGTTGCTGGCGCCGAAATTCTTGGTGTCAATGGCTATGGCAAATTGAGTTTGATTGTCGGCGATGGCGTTACTGCTGGTGTTTCTTCGACTATTACAACTAGTAACGACTACGTTCCCACAAGCGGTATATGGATTCATAACCTTACAATAGATATGGCAGAAGTAAATTTTGCTCAAGCAAATGAAATCAGGATTTCTGGAAATGTTAGTTTGATGAATAACACATTTTTAGATGGAGCAGGAAACAATCCTAATTTAGTTTTCTGGGGTGGCTATGGAAACCAAACAATCACAATTCCTATGTCCGCAGCGGCACAGTTCCATACCTTGAAATTCGATAACGATGCTTATGTAACAACAACTGCAAGCTTCGATATTAAGAATCAATTTACAGTGAAAGATGGTTCTTCATTCATTGCTCAAAATGGATTTATCACTTTCCCCGGTGGCGCTGATACAAAAGCTTGGGAGGTAGAAGAAGGTGGAACTTTAAAACTGTTCAATGTAGTATTTAATGATGATGATGTAGCAAACACTTATTCCCCAGTAGGGACTGCCTATATACAAGGTGATTTTACAAAGAGCGGACAAAGTCTTTTCACTCCTGCTGGCACTACAATTTTCAGCAACAATTCTCAAAGAGAAATAGTGAATGCAAGCGCTGATAACGAACTAATATTTGACAAACTGCACATTGCAGAGGGCGCAAAAGTTGTAACTTCCACAAGTTGGCAAGTTGCAAGTGAAATAGATGTGAAGAGCAATGCTTCACTCATTGCAGACAATGGAGTTATTTCCTTTGTTGGTGGTGCAAACCAGTGGATAAAAAACGCATCTACACATACATTAGAATTCTATGATTTGAATATTGGAGCCGGAACTGTATATACAAACGACAGCTGGACAATTCATGGTAATTTAGATTTAGTTGCTACTACGGAATTGATAGCTAATAACGGAACAATTACTTTTGATAACTATCAAGAAAAAGCAATTAATAACGGCGGAAACTTATCATTCTTCAAATTATTAGTTGCAGACGGTTCAAAATTAACAACAGATGCAGCTAATGGTAATTTTACAATAGCAAATAGCGCAGCATACCCAACAGGGGCTGGAATTGAAATTCAGGGAACAGGTCAGTTTTATGTAGGAGATGCCGCAGCGGTAACTACTTTTGACGTAACTGGACCTGGTCTTGCTGCTGGTTTTCCAAAAACAATTACAAAGAGTGAAGCTGGTAAATTAGAATTTGGAAATTTAGTAATAGCGGCAACTCCAAATAACGAAGTTACAACAGCAAGCGATTTTACTATTACTGGAACCGCTGCTGCAGCTTATAACAACAAAGGAGCAGGAGCGAAATTCTTAGCAACAGCTGGCACTGTTACTTTCACAGACGCAGCCCCAGAAATTGAAAGCGTTTCACCAGCAGTATCGCAATTTTACAATATTTTGGGCAAAGGCGCAGCAGCTATAACATTCCCAAATGCAGGGCAGGAAATTATGATAGCTGGTGATTTAGTTTTAAATGACCAAAGCACAATTGCTCCAAATGCAACCAACACAGATAAGAATAATAAAGTTATTTTCAATGGTAACGGCACCCAATATATTAAAGGAAACACAATAACTTTAGATGCCGCCCAATTTGGTGATCTTCAAATAAATAAAGTGAATAACTCTGAATTAATTCTTGAAATTGATGCTGCTATTGCTCAAGATGATGGTCATGAATTAACTTTAACAAGTGGAATTCTAAATCTTGGAGATAAAACCTTCACAGTTGGCGCTGGCATCATTTCAAGACATAGCGGAGTTATCAATGGTAACGCAGGAACTTTGATTGCAAATTCTGCGACTGATCCAATTTGGCTTTCAGACGTTTACTTTACTATTGGTGGCAATCCAACTTTATACAATTTAACTGTAAACGAAGATCACGAAACTGCAAACGATTTAACTGTTAATGGTAATTTGCATTTAATTGCGGATTTAACAATAGCGAGCGGTCTTGATTATAACAATCCAAAGTTGCTTACTTTGTATGGCGATCTTTCAAGAACAGCTGGTGTAATAGATGGCTCTGCTGCCAACTCAAGATTAGTTTTAACTGGAACCGGAACAGTTGAGAATGGCTTGTCAAATGATTATTTCCAAGGTGGAGTAACCACAGCTCAACTTGAAGTAGCCCGTCAGGAAACTTTAGGTGGAGATTTGAATATCGCAAATAAATCAATCTTAAGAATAAACAGTGGAATCAATAATTTTGATTTGGGAACAAATACATTAACATTTGATGCTACAAGCTTTATTACAATGATTTCAGGTGGAATTAAAGCAGGAACAGGTTCAACAGTAGATCTGACAACTTCTATTGATTACACTCCTCCTTCAATGTTTAGAGATGAAGAATGCTATAATTTAACAATAGCAGCCGATTTAACAATTGGAGGAAATTTAAGAATAAACGGAACTTTGGCTGGCGTCTTTAATATATTTACAAATGACAATATATTAACATTCGGACCATTGGCAACCTTGCCAGCATTCACAGACCTTGCTCACGTTGTTGGAAATTTAAGACGTTATGTTAAGAACAATCCACCAACTGTATTTAATATTGGCGGAAGCGGAGATGCAGTAATGTATACTCCAATCACATTGCAGTTTGCAAATTCAATTCAAGGACAGGCAGTGTTGATTAAGCCAGTCTATCTCGACCCAACAGAGGGACGCGGAGGGGATCCAAAATATTGCGTTGATGCGTATTTTGAAATCATTCCCGAAGGCGACGCGCCAGTGGATAGCTTAAAAGCAATATTCCAATGGAAGACAGATTTAGACGGCGGAACAACTCCTTCAGCAAATGCCTCTTTCCCAGCAAAATGGACTGGAAGCTCTTGGTTCGACTACAGAAACAAGTTGCAGCCTTTCAATGTTGCTGATCCAAGAGTATTGACAATGGCATCATTCCCAATAGGAAACCCAGCAGCTCTTGCAGGCGTTTGGGGAATTTTCAATGCTTCTGAAAATACTGATATTGCAAAAGACAGAGCTATTGCAACAAATAGAAACCGTATTGCAATTACTAAAATTGACCCAAATCCAGTTAAACTCGGGCTTCCTTTCAAAACTACAGTTCAGTTGCAAAATCATTTGGGGCAGCCACTTATTGCCGAAGAAGCGTTTGAAGTTCAAGTTCAAAAAGCACAAGGCAATGGAACCGCAGATTTAAATGTTGGAACTGTTACAGCTTTAATTCAGCCAGGCAAAAGCGAAGTTACTATAAGCGGAATGATGTTTACGGGGGCAAATGGTGAAGGCGATAACTTCGTTCTTAAAGCAGACACAACTGGCGGTAGCTTGAATTGGCAAATGGGCATTTCTGAGCCGTTTTCAGTTATTCCTGCCGCACCAACGGGGCAAGCAACTACAATTAAATTTAAAAATATAAAGCCAACCAGTGTTAGTATTGATTGGCAACCTGGCACAAGCGCATCTAACATAGTTGTTATGAAAGCAAACTCTTTGCTTAATGAAGATGAGTATCCAGTAAATGCAACTACATATTTAGCAAATACTATTTACGGCGCTGGCTCTACATTCGGCGATGCAGTTGTAGTCTATAATGACGATCAACAACAAGTAGATGTAACCGGACTTGCTCCAAATACTACTTATTATGTTTATGTATTCACTTACGATGGCGAGGCTGGCTATGAAAGCTACAACACAACAGCAGCAGCTGGCAATCCAAATCAATTAGTAACTACTGGTAGCTATGATGATGATATAACTTATGGAATTAACAATACGCGCGCATTGTCGAAGGCAATAGGAACGAATACTCCAGTCCGTGGCACAATAAAGAGCGATACAGACGAGGATTGGTTCAATTTCACAATAACTAGCGCCTCACCAAACTTACGCGTGAAGTTGTTCAATTTACCAGAAAATTACAACGTAGAACTTTATGACCAAACAGGCAAGCGGGTAAGACGTTCTTACTTGCAAAATAAGTATGTGGATGCGTTCATAATGAATGAATTAAGTGCTGGCACTTATAGCGTTCGTGTTTATGGATATAATGGCATTTTCGATGCTGTGAATCCTTATACATTGCAAGTAACCACAAGTAGCAGCGAAATATTTAGCGTAACCCCTTAAAATAAATAGTAAATAATTTTTTAAATAAAATAAAGGAATTAAAAATGATGACTAAAATCAAAAAAACTGGACGAGCAAAACCACGCTACTTGTTTTTGCAGCTTCTCTTGCTTGCGGCGATGTTCTTCGGGACAGTTGGGGTATTTGCTCAGTCGTTCGAATTTAGTTTAAATCAACGCCGAATGGGCGATACACTCGGAGTAGAGATTTGGGCAAAATCACTCAACGAAGCCACTACGAATTTAGGGAATATGAACATAAACTTAGTTTTTAACGATGAGTATCTCGACATTACTGGCACAACAGCTTACGCAGTAAGCGATTCAATAGATAGAGATATAAATCAGCCGAATCCCTATAAGACTCTGCTTTCTCCCTTTGCGAGCCAAGGAACTGGCACCGTAAACGGCTTTGGAGCTGTAGTAGCTCAAGGAACTGAAATTTCAATAAACTCAGTTATACACAAACTTTATGGCTTGAGTGTGCATTTAGGCA
Source organism: Ignavibacteria bacterium (assembly GCA_012522895.1). Lineage (GTDB taxonomy): Bacteria > Bacteroidota > Ignavibacteria > Kapaibacteriales > UBA2268 > JAAYJM01. The sequence continues at coordinate 15,744 of JAAYJM010000159.1, read as the reverse complement.
ATGGTGGCGCAGGCTTCGCTCCAGCTACTACTGGAAAAGGCTCTTTTGTCGGTATGCTAAAATTTGTAATCAAAGATAAGTATCTTGATTGCGATGTGTTATCAGAAATCGACTTTGCTCCACTGGAATGGGGTGCCCATACCGTTATGTCACCAAATGACTTTAACGACTTGACATCTCGAGTGGAATTTTTATCAGAGCCAGATTTTACAATAAGAGGTATAACTATATTAAGTCCAAATTATCCAAACACTGTAATTCATAGATACCCAAGCAGTGCCTACTTAGTTCTTGCTGCCGATAACAACAAAGGATATCCAATTTACTTTGAAAGAAGTGGCTTGGCTTCCAATTTGGCAAATGGAACTTATGGCACAGGTCGCTTTGGCTATGCTTTTGAATACTCTTTAATCAATGACGGAACGAATTTTATTGAGTTTGGGCGCGCTGCCGAAACAGATCAAGATGCAACAGCTTTATCAAGTGGAAATGTATTAGATAGATACGCTTCCGGTGAAATGGATATGGTGAGCGCAACTAATGCTTTTTATATGACGCAGGCAAATGGGACATTCCCATTAACAGTTGCCGGTGCAGGCTATGGTGGAGTGATTAGAGTGATTTGGAAAGCAAGCGAGAATTTTAAAAATCGCTCAGAACAAGCACTGCTCCGCATTCGCCAACTCGATACATTGAATTGGAATACTAAAATCACATCAAGAGCAGCTTATCAAGGCAGCTGCCAAATGGATATAAGCGATTTTGACTTTGTAATCGGAAGGCTTTTCTTTGCTCAACTTGATGGCGAAAGCTATTACAGAACACGTTATAATTATAGCAATGCCACTCAATTAACAGTTGAAGCTTGGGTGAATTTGAATTCAATCCCAGATCCGCCAGACCCAACAGCCAATACTGGTATTGTTCTCTCCTCTTCTGGACCCACAACTGACGAAGAAGGCTCTTGGATGCTATATTTAGCTGAAGGTCGTTATCCGGCATTTCGCGCTAAAGAAATTGAAGGTGGTGATAAAAGAGGACAATACGTTGGCGAGGTCCGCGCAACAGATCCCCTTTGTGTTTCCGATGACGCTACTCCTATTCAAGAAGAGCATAGTGAAAATTGGTATCACTTAGCAGCCACAGTTCAAAATAATATCGTTACTTTATATGTAAATGGTGAAATTGCAGACCAATATATTAACAATAATGATATTAATATCAGAATGCTTACAACTAATCAACCAATTTGGGTGGGATTGAATCCAAATAGCATTGATAACCCAGGTGCTTACAATCCAACTGGACCAAATGGACCTTACAATCCAAACAATTATTTGCACGCTGGTATTAAAGAAGTTAGAGTATGGCGTTATGCAATGACTCAAAACGAATTACGTGCAAGAATGTCTGGCGTGTATGACCCCGCTGGCTCAATTAACCCAATTGATCATTCAACAGGTGATTTGCGCGCCTCGCTTGAGCTTGCTTATCCTTTCCAAGGATTTAGTGATGACGCTGCAAACGACATAGAATATCAAAACAATGCAAATCCATTGAACTATTATACTGGTGAAGACGCTTATCTTATAAGCGCAGATCCAAATAATGATGAGCTTAGATTCCGTCCCGATAAATCTCATATCCGCTTGACCTCCCCGGCTGGAGGCGAAGGTGTGAGCAATCTAAAAGACAAAATCTACCCAATCCGCTGGGCTGCTTATGGACTTGGAAGCTTAGAAAACAGTAGTGCTGACTTACAAGTTTATTTAAGTCGCGATGGCGGCCATACTTGGTTTGATGCTATCGGGAGCGACAATGCTATTATGGAATCCATAGACATTGAGGCTGGTGAAGCTTATTGGGAACCATATCGCAATGCCACTATTAGCGATACAATAAACGATTTACAGGGCTTGCTACCAATAGTTACAGAAAAATCTGATAGAACAGGTAACTACGATAAAAAAGTGATAATGAAAATAAGCGGAACAGAGCTAAGAGAGCAAACTGACATCGCTTCCATTTCAGAACCATTTACAGTCGCCCCGTATTTCGCACTTGGCAATATGGGCAGTGCTTATGTAAAAATTCCAGCCACAAGGAAAATAAACATGAGTGGAGGAATTGGCTTTTTAGAAGCATGGGTTAAACCATATCGCTTCCCACTTGGAAATGAAGGAGAGGAATATTTCCCAATTCTTTCAAAGAAAAATGACGAAGCTCCTTATGACATTCACTATGCTTTGCGTCTTTTACCAACTGGTCAGCTGCAATTTGTTGTTGGCTCCATTACTGGAACAGAGCTTAGAACCGTTACAAGTGATGCAAGATATCCGATCATTCCACCAAATGACGTAGTGTTCGACTCAGTTTGGGTTCACGTGGGAGTTTGGTTCAATTTAGCTAATGGAGGCAATGCTTCTGCAAAATTCTATGTAGATGGAAAACCATTTGCTACTCAGGATTTTGAACCAGAAACTGACAATATTACAACAATTAATGACAATAAATTCCCAGCTTATCTTGGATATGAGCCATTAGGAAACGATTATGCCACTCCACACAGCTTTATCGGTGAAATTAAAGAAGTTCGCTTCTGGGGTAATAATCCAGCTGGGCAATCCCATACCGGCGTTGAGCCAAGCGCTTTAACTCGTTTTATCCAAGGTGCGCTTTCAGTTCGCGCAGAAGAGCTTGGCGCTTTTGCTGGCACCGACTATGCACAGCATCTGCAAGCAGCATTTATGCTCAATGGTGGCGATTTCTTGAATAATGGATATTTAAGAGGTCTTTCTGCTTATCCAGTTTCAACAGAATTGACTGCTATTATTATTCCAACTTCTACAACAGAATGCGGGACAATTTATGGCGGTTTAGTTCCAGAAGGAACTTTCTTTGCTGCTCAAACTCCAGTAGTAAAGTTAGTAGAGCCTGTTTATCAGCAAGATGTAGCAAATACAAAAACTGATTTAAGAGTTCGTTGGGTAGGTTTCGATTATAATCGTAATGACCAATATCCTTCGTTCTATAATGGCAGCGATGCAAGTAATCACGCAGACTTGCAATTCAGTGTAAAAGGTGGCGGTGGAATGAACTGGCGCCCATATCAATACGTTGCAAGCAAGAAATTCAATCCCGGTTTCGTAGACGCTATGACTTTGTTTGAAACTGATAATAATTTTGCTTTCCAAGGTGTAAATTCACCTTCACAATATGCAGTCAATTTAGACTTTTCAAAGACAGATCCAGAACTTGATGGCGCTGGCGTGTTTACAAACCAAGGACCCGTTCCAGCTACTATGGCAAATGGAAGATTGCAACTTCGCGGAAGAGCAACCATTAACGGCTCTGTCCTTGAGTTTGATAATTTTGAAAATGGACGCGTTCCTACTTTGATTACTGAAACAGAGATTTTCAATATCACACCTCCAAGCAACTTTACGGTTAGAGTTCTGCTCGAAGGCTACCATCTTGGAAGTTCAACCGCTTTCACAAGTAATCTTGGGACAACATTCGGCGACAAGGGTTTGAGAATCGCACTATTTGATGACAATTCAAATACACCGGGCTCAGTTGTAGAAAACAGCATAAAAGAATCTTCAGAAGGTTACTACAACAGCCCAACTACAAAAGACCCAACAGCTGGCACTGGTAGAGGAAATGACGGCTCAAACTTTGCTAATGTTCCTTTTGTGTTCACTCAAATTGCTGATAATGAACGCTATTTTGTCGTTCTTGACCATTTGAACCACTTGCCAGTAATGTCAAGATATGCAGCTCCTTTTGTTTATGCTGGTGATGATTTTAGCACTTGGGCAATTGAATCTGGATGGGATTTCCAAAACTGGAACGCATCAGTTCAAAATAACGTTGGTATTAGCCAAAACGAAGCTGGAGAATACCCACCACTTATTACAGATAAGTTTACAGCTTATGGAAATGCTGAATCTGATCGTCAGCTTACAGGCTGGGGTTCTACTGGCTTGAATTGGAATGACGGTATGTATCAGACTGGCGATGCTCCAATGGCTGCTATGGTTGGTGGAGACGCCGAGAAGAACTATCAAATTGATGCTGCTGACCGCGCAAGAGTTCGCTCAGACGCAGGTGGCGCTATGAATCGCTCCGATATTACTGGCGATGGTCTTGTTAATCACCTCGATAGAAATATTGTCGATAACAACACTAACAAAATGCCTTCAATACCAGAAAATATCGTGTCCGCAATTGCTTCAATTGATGATGCTGGCGTTTTACCAGCCGCTTACATAACTGGAACCGACCCGCTTGATGCTTATCTTGCCGATGCTCCAGAGATGTCAAGTCATATTATCGAAGCTACTAAACTACACTTGCAAAACGGTGGTGAATACCTAAATCGCACACCCGCAATGCTTAAAAAGCATGATGAAATTATGGCTGGTGGCTTGCGTTATAAAGTATATGCAACCCCTGTTATGAATGGCTCATTCATTGATGTTCCATTCTATATTGTAAATGAAGGTGAAAAGTGGGGACTTGGCCACTCTACTTTCGGTATTACTTACGATTTAACTACTTTGACCTTTGATGGCTTAATTCAAACCGATGATGTAATATTTAGCAACAAAGCAGCTTTAGGTTACTTTGCAAGCTATTCTGCACCGCTCAAAGAAGCTGGAAGCCCAATCCCAGATTTGAGAACTATTGAAATTGATTATGACGCATTTACCCGTCTTGGTGGTCAATTAGTTCCAAATTCACCAACATATCTTGGCACATTGCGCTTCAAAGTAATTTCTCAAGCAATCGAATACTACTTTGATTGGCATAAAGAAATTACTGGCGTTCTTACAACAGAAAGCTATAACGTAACTGGTAATGGTGAATTCCTCCCAATTCCAGCCGTTCTTGTTCCAAAGTCAACTGCTTTAATCAGCCCGAATGGCGGAGAGTCTTGGGTCGCTGGACGTAGCTATCCAATCTCTTGGACAAAGCCAACAAACAGCTTCTTGATGAATATTGATTATTCAACTGACAATGGCGCAACTTGGTTCAACATTAGCAAGAACGTTGATGTTGCAGTTCAAAGCTATAATTGGTTTACTCCAAAAGTCAGTTCAACTGAATGCTTAGTCCGTATAGTTGATGCAAGCAGCAGCTTGGAAGTTGATAGAAGCACAGCAGTATTCTCGCTCTTACCAAGTGAATATGATATAACACGTCCTTCTTCGAAAGACCCGATTTATTCTGGTGGAGCAAGCGATTTCATTCGCTGGACTACAAGCGATGCTTTGAATATTCGCTTCGAGTTTTCTGAAAATGGCCTTACAGATTGGGTTGCGATCAGTCCAGTCGTTAATAGCAATTCAGAACAAGTTGCTTGGACTATTCCATCAGTTGATACAAAAGACGCTGTTGTTCGTATGGTCAATGCTACAAATGGCGAGGTTTTAACTCAAACAGGCAGATTCAGAATACTTGCCGGTTCATTAAAACTTACAAATCCAAAGGCTGGCGATCAGCTCAGCATTGGAGCAAAAGTTCCAGTTCGCTGGATTTACAATAACGTCAACAAATTCGACTTGCAATTCAGCTATGACGGTGGTGAAAGCTGGCAATTTATTGCTCAAGCAGTTTTGGCAAACAAAAATTCACAACAATGGACAGTGCCTAACTACAAAACTCCAAATGCTGTAATCCGTGCAATATGGAATGGCGATCCAACAATGGAATACAGCCGTGTTGAAGGATTTAGCATTGGTGGTGAGGTAAGTGTGATTGAAAATGAAGAAAACGGCTTCGTTCTCAATATGCCTGTTCCAAACCCATTTAGCGGACAAGCCCAATTAACATTCAGCATTCCATTCAACGAGCAGGTGTTTATTACAATGTTCAATGCTAATGGTATGAAAGTTATGGACTTAATTGATGGTGTGGATTACGCTGCTGGCACTCACACAGTAATGCTTTATGGCAACGATTTGCCTGCTGGTTCTTACTACATCTATTTCAGAGCTGGCAATTTCACAACTACACGCGAAGTAATTCGTATGAAGTAATTTGATTTATAACTCAATTAATAAATTGAGCATATAAAAGAAAAGTCCGACACAAAGCGTGTCGGACTTTTTTTATTTTTATTTTGCCTCAATCTTTAAAACCCTATTCTGTTTTTATAAATTTGCCGAATTTGAGAAAAGAATTTCCACCCGCGATATAAGTATAAACGCCCGAGCTTAAATCTTGTATGTCTAAAGAAATAGTAGAGCTGTTTTGAGATATTTCATAGCTCTTTCTTGCTTTCACCGCTCTTCCTTGGTTGTCGTATATTGCAATAGAGACGCTTGCTAAAGCCTTGTCTTCAATGCAAAAATTTATAGTATTTTGACTTGGATTTGGAAAAACAGAAATTTGACTGTTTGAGCTTTCTTTAAGGACCTGCACAGCTGAGCCTTGAGCTATGTTTAATATGTTATTGTCTGTGCTTCCATCGAGCAGCGGATTATTTAAAACATATTCAATAAGGGCATAGTATTCTGAGCTATTTTCAAGAATTTCATAGTTTTCTGCAATGCCCAAAAAATTTAAGGCATAAACAATAATTTCATTTGTAATCACATTATAAGTCTTTGCTATATCAACAGCTTCGCCATTTATTGTAAGATCTGTTAGCTTAAATAAGCTTTCTACATCGGAATTATAAGTATATTTCAACCGATCTGATTGAATAAAAAAATCATCGCTCTCGTCAATAAAAGTTAAGCTATAACTCAAGCCTGCAATAATTTGAGCTCCTGTAAGGCTAATTCTAACTAATCTATTTCCAAGCGTTTTGTCTGCTGAAAAGCCATAGCTTATTACTCTAAAAAGATCTAATGCGTTTATCGGTCCCTCGTAAAGGGGCTGCATTGTCGCTCCGTTTATAATTACAGAAAAATCAATGTCCTCCATTCCTAAGTTGTTTTCTGCCCAGTGTGTATATGCTTTGCAAATTAAGGAAGCTATTGGTGTGTCTTTGTAGCCGGGCGAATGCAATTCTTCGCAAGTTAAATGCTCTTTATAAAAGGAGCTTATCTCGGCTAATTTATGCGAAACTGCTGGCACTAAATAGGAATAGCTTGTGTCTATATCTTCAGTATAAACATCGAGTATGGCTTTTACTTGCAGGTCTTCTTTTATTGTGCTATCCAAATTTATATTGCTCCAAGAAAAGGATTCTATTCCCTCGTCATACTCAATACTAATTTTCCCAACTCCTCTATAGTTTGGCGAGGAGCATAAGATATACGAATTTCCGCCTATTGAGTTTTCTACTACAATCGGCTCTTGCATTGAGGCATAATAATCGTTTGCAATTACAATATCAATAGACGGGAAAAGCTCTGGTATTCTCAAGTTGCTTTCTTTGTCTAAGCCCGAAATTAAAATAATTATATCAACCTCCTCAGCTTTTAACTCGCTTAATAGCTCGTTAATCAAATCGTTATAGTTATCAATATAACGCAAGGGACCGAGGTCAGAATTAAGATTGTCGAGGACTCCTAATTGAAGAACTCCAATTTTTACGCCATCAAAATCTTTGACATACTTTTTCTTAACTAAGTTTTTTAGATCGCTAAAATTTTCATCTTCTGGGATTTCTAAATTTGAAGATATGAAATTAATCCCTGTTTGTAGACTTATTTTGTAAGCAGTCTGCTGAAAAATCTCGGCACCTCGGTCAAACTCGTTGCATTGAATCCCCACTGCGTCAAGCCCTTGCAATGAAAGGATTGTTAGCTCTAAATCTCCATAGTATTTATTATAAAATAAATCCCCAGAAGAAAAGCCCCCTGTGTGCAAAAGCATTGTGTTTGGATTTTTCGATTTCTCTTTTTTTATTAGGCTAACTGCTCTTGCAATTCCGCCAGCTTTTCCGTTTAGCTCATCATCTCTTGGCGACCCGGCAAGTAAATTGGAGTGCGTCTCGTTTAAATGCAATATTGTTATATGCTTGACTTCGCTTTGAGCCTGCGTGATGAGAAAAAAACACAATAAAGCAGACAAAAAGATTCTTTTCATTTTTCTCCCTTAAATTGATTAACGAAATTGAATATGCTAAAATAAAATTTTTATTTTATTTAAAAAAATAAATGAATTATTTTGTTTTCATTCATTGCGATAATTGAAGAATTTTTATTTGGAAAAGCTGGATATGAAATTTTTAAAATAAAAAAACCTTCTGAAAGCTTTACTCTCAGAAGGTTAATTGTTTTGCAAAATTTATTTGCGTCTATTTGCAGTATTCTTTACTTATACCTCTAACCTAAAATAGCGATTAAAACACCTGCTGCGATTGCAGTTCCGATAACGCCAGCAACATTAGGTCCCATTGCGTGCATAAGCAAATAGTTGTTTGGATTGTATTCCTGTCCAACGTTATGAGAAACGCGAGCCGCCATAGGAACAGCGGATACTCCAGCAGAGCCAATTAGAGGATTGATTTTTCCGCCGCTAATCTTATACATCAGTTTTCCGAGAAGCAAACCGCCGATAGTAGATAAGCCAAAGGCAAACACACCGAGCAGAATTATTTTTATTGTTTCAAGTGTCAAAAAATTATCCGCTTGCATAGTCAAACCGACACAGGTCCCAAGGAAAAATGTAACTATATTAATTAATTCATTTTGGGCCATTTTAGAAAGTCGCTCTACTACTCCACTTTCGCGAAGCAGATTTCCACCCATAAGCATTGCAAGCAAAGGGGCTGCTGGCGGAACGAGTAAAATACCAAAAGCTGCAACAACGATTGGGAAAATAATTTTAATTTTTTTAGAAACTGTCCTTTGGCTTTCCATTACGACCTGACGCTCTTTTTCCGTTGTAAGCCACCTCATAATAGGGGGCTGAATCAGCGGAACGAGAGCCATATAAGAATAGGCGGCAACGGCAATTGGACCGAGCAGGTGCGGGGCTAATTTCAATGTAAGGAAAATAGCAGTAGGTCCATCTGCGCCACCAATAATGCCAATAGCAGCAGCTTCGTTTAAATTGAAGCCAAGAATAACTGCGAAAAGCAAGGCAGCAAAAACACCGAATTGTGCGGCGGCGCCAAGCAGAAAGGTTTTCGGATTTGAAAGCAATGGACCAAAGTCGGTCATTGCCCCAACGCCAAGGAAAATCAGTGGCGGGAAGATTTCAAGCTCAATTCCTTTGGAAATATAGTAGTAAAGCCCTCCTATTTGGTCTCCAAATGGAATATCGAGCAAACCATTTCCGGGTAAATTGGTTAAGAAAGCGCCTAATCCAATGGGCAATAGCAAAAGCGGTTCAAAATCCTTTGCAATAGCTAAATACATTAAAAGGCAGGCAATAGCAATCATGGCGAGGCTTCCCCACTCTAGTTCCCAGAAGCCCATATTTTGAAAAAACATAAGAAAATGGTCGAACATCTCTCCCCCTTATTCAAATGTTACTAATTCTTGCCCTGCCTCAATAGTATCTTGGACTTTACAATGAATTTGTTTAATGACACCAGCATTATTTGCTGAAATATTTGTTTTCATTTTCATAGCTTCAACGACGAAAAGCACATCGCCGGCGTTAACATTCTGTCCAACAGAGATGGGGACTTCGATAACCACTCCATTGATTGGCGCAACAAACGATTTGCTATTGGGATCTCCTTGCGGCACGCGTTGTTTTGCAGCCGGAACTCTCGTTGGCTGCTGAATCGCTGGAGCTGGGGCTGAAGGCCTCGGCTGTCTGGCTATGTTTTGTAAATATGACGTGTCCATTTGACCAAGTTCATCGTCTTCTAATACTTCTACTTCTACGTCAAACCTGACACCGTTTACGGTAACTAGTAACTTTTTCATAATTATTCTTTAAAAACTGTGAAATAACCTTATTTTTGTTTATATGAATCGTGAATTATATTCGTATTCGGAAGAGCTTGGATTATCCGCTTAAGCTCCTCGAAAGGGATTTTATTTCCCTTTAAATTTAATATTTTTAAATTCTTTAATTTAGTGATACCGGTATTAACCTTTTTTATTCGATTATTCGATAAATCAAGCTCAACTAAATTACTTAGTTTTTCTATATCATCGGGTATTTCGGCAATTCTATTTTTGGATAAATTCAAGTAATGCAAGCCCTTTAAATTGCCTATGCCCGTTAAATCTCTAATTCTATTGTCTGGTATGTTCAAATGCTCAAGTGAGTTATATTGATTAAGCTGCCCAGGTATGTTTGTGAAACGATTAAAAGCTAAACTAATATTTGTCGCTGCAAGCGGGATGCTTGGCAGTTGATTTAATCTGCTATTGTCGTAGTTAAAAACTTTTATGAAATAGGGGTAGTCATCACCATTGGAATAGCTGGGACAGCCATTATTTGTTATTTCTTCAATAATTTCATCTAAAACGTTATGACTTCCATCTCTTGGAGAACTAACAGTTTTTTTATAAAGTTCATTTGCTTTATCCAGAAAAAACAAAGCCTCGAACTTATCATCTCTATCACAGTAATAATAAGCAAAAAGCTCATATCCAACAGCTTCCCAATATTTGTTGTTTGCTTTTTGAACAATTCCTAAACCAGACTCTAAATATTCCAAAGCTTCGCTATAATTTTTTGCAACTCTGTGTGAGTTCCCAAGTTTCAAATAGCGAATCCCAAGCTCAAGATTATCTCTTTGAGAATAAAGCGAGACAGGTAAAAGTGAAATTATTAAAATAAGTATTATTTTTTTCATTTCCGTCTCCTTTAATTATTCCACAAAGAAAATCTAAGTCCGAGTGAAATGTCTGTAAACAACTTGTTTCCGTATTTTATATTTTCATAGTTACTATAAATAATATAATCTTTAGCTGGAATATTCAAATTGACCGCAGTAAAAAGCTCAAATGGAAAATTCTTATTTATTTTGCTTGTATTGAGTTCGAATTTTATTTTTTCTCCGCTCCAATAAGATTTTTTTGCATTCGTATTTGGAATGTGCCCATCTGCCCAAAATAGCCCTGCACCAATTTTTAATGAAAAGTCAATATCTCCCGCACTCAGAACTTTATCAATCTGAAAATTCAAACCAAACGAAATACATCGGTTTTTAAACTCCTCCTCCGGATTATTATCTGTTTTAATCTTCATCTGAGGCTCGGTATAATCTAACCACAGATCAAGATGTTTTCCATAGCCCAAAAAACTATATGAGTATATATTTAAGGCAAGCGATGGGGCAAACTCAGTGCTAACTTGACTATTGCCCGGAAAGAATTTATTCCCTGCAACAGAAAAAGATAACATTCTGTTTAATCCTTTAAAGCTACTAATTGCAATTTTATTATTGTTAATAATTTCATTGCAATTAATTTTCAGCACCTCAATATACTTCGTTGCGGAATCCAACTGACTTCTCAGCGAAGCATAGTCTGCTATTTCAAGTCCTAACCAAAATACTGAATCTTGAAGAGCTTGAATTTGATTATAGTTTTTCTCAATTTCTTTCAGATTATCTTTGTTAATCTGGTCGACCTTTTTCACTTGATTTCTTTTTACATCTTCATAAAGATTTCTTGCGTTTTCCCACACTTTTTTTAAATATTCTTCTTCAAGGGAGGAAATTTGGTCTAAAGTTGGCATATTTGCAATCACTTCATCGCCGCCAGTGATAAGTTGCAGTTGTGTAGAAAGAACTATAGACATTTTTGTCAGTTCAAGAATTTGATAAGCATAAACGGTTTCTGTTTCTGTAAACAGCTCAAGAAGCGCTTCAAGCTGCTCTTCATTTTGGGGAAGCGGCGGCACGAAAACAAGGGGTTCAGCGGAGTTTGCTTTGCTGCTGCAAATAGCAATAAAAAGAACAAGCACTACCAAGCATTTAACTAAGTTATTTAAGTAATTTTTCATAATAGCTCCTCGAATGGAATTAAAAATACTTTTATGCAAATAGTTCAATTTATGTGCCATTAAATTGTTTCTAAGTTATTTTTATGTCAAATTCACACTCCTTCCCAAGTTATACTTGAGGAAGGAGTTGGAAAATATTTAGATTCTTCGTTACAAAGTGTCATTAAATAATTATCTTCTTCTAAGCGAATGAGAGCCAAGAATATTGAGTCGCCCTGTATTTGCCCAAGAAGTAGTATGAGGTCTGTCTAAAAAATGTATTTTTTTGATTTTTATTGGCTTATGGAATGTCTCAACTGCTGCGGCTGTGATAATAGCAACTATTTCTGGCGTTATTTTTTCTTCAGGGGCAGCGTCTTCTTTTTTAACAGAAAGTTTTTTGCTAACCCTTGCCTTATTAATTCTCTCGTCAATTATTATCATTAAAGAAATAAGCAAATTGAACATCAATAAGGAGGTGAAAACAACTCCCAAGCCAGCAACAAGCAGCATTAGCGCTTCGTAAATTCTTTCAAACATAAAAATATCCTTATTTTAAAGTGGAATAAGTCCGTGTTTCTTTTGAGGTCTTGGAGCACGTTTGTTTTTCAAAGACTCCAAAGCAATAGACAAGTAATGACGAGTCATTTTCGGCTCAATTACGCTATCGACAAGACCTTCTGCTGCAGCAGGATATGGAGTAGCAAAATTTTCTTGATACTCTTTAACAAGCTCTCTGCGTTTTTGCTTGGGATCCTCTGCTTCTTGCAGTTCCCTTCTAAACAAGATTGAAACTGCGCCCTCAGCTCCCATAACTGCCACCTCCGCAGAGGGCCATGCAGCTACGCGGTCGGCTCCTAAGCTTTTCGCACTCATAGCAAGATAAGCTCCACCATAAGCTTTGCGGACAATTATTGTAATTTTTGGAACTGTTGATGCGGAAAACGAGAACAGCATTTTAGCGCCGTGCCTAATAATTCCACCGAACTCTTGCTCTACTCCCGGCATAAAGCCCGGAACATCGACAAAAGTAATTAATGGAATATTGAAAGCATTGCAAAAACGAATAAAGCGAGAAGCTTTGTCGGAAGCATCTATGTCTATTGCCCCTGATTTTACCATTGGTTGATTAGCCACTACCCCAACCACTCTTCCATTTAGTCTGGCAAAGCAAACTAACATATTTTTGGCAAAATGGTTTTGGACTTCCATAATAGAATCTGGGTCGAACACCCGAACGAGAATGTCCATCATATCGTATGGGTCGCGTGGGTCGTCTGGCACAGTAAAGTTAAGTGCTTCGTCAACAACGATGTCTAACTGCTCGGAGCCTAAATAAGGAGGCTCTTCTAAATTGTTTGAGGGAAGATAGCTAAGCAATTTCTGTGTGATTTCAATGGCTTCTGCGTCATCGCGAGCAATGAAGTGCACATTTCCGCTGAAAGTAGCTTGAGCCATTGCTCCGCCAAGCTCTTCGGCGGTAATATTTTCGCCCGTGGCTTCTTTAATAACTTTTGGTCCAGCAATAAAAAGCTGTCCAGTTTTTTCTACCATAATAATGAAGTCCATTAGAGCTGGAGAATAAGCCGCCCCGCCGGCGCAAGGACCAGCGATTATGGAAATTTGCGGAACCACACCAGAAAGCATTGTGTTATAGTAAAAAATTCTTCCATAGCCGCGAAGCGAATGAATACCTTCTTGAATTCTTGCACCACCGCTATCGTTAATTGCTATGTATGGTGTGCCATTTTTAAGCGACATATCCATCATCTCGCAGATTTTCCAAGCGTGCATCCGTCCTACGCTTCCTCCCATAACTGTAAAGTCTTGCGAAGAAACGTGAACTAATCTTCCGTTGACCGCACCAAGCGCGGTTACTACTCCATCGCCAGGCAACAACTTGCCGTCCATACCAAATGCATTGTTACTATGCTGGACGAATTTAAAAATTTCATCAAAAAAACCATTGTCAAATAAAAAATGAAGGCGCTCTCTCGCAGTCATTTTACCTTGCTTATGCTGAGCGTCTATCCTATCTTGACCACCGCCAAGATTGGATGCGCGGGCTTTTTGATTTAATAGATTGATTTTGTCTTTAATTTTGCTCATTTTTTTATTTTTAACTTTAATAAAAACACAAATTTAACAAATATTTTTAACATACTATAACTTTTTGAATAATATATTATTTTTCATATTAAATCAATAAAAATCTAAGGATATTTCTTTAAATTGCATTTTTTGAAAGAATAGACAACGCAAACAAATGCGACAGAAAGAGCATCCGATAGCGCTTGTGGATTGCAATAATTTTTATGCTTCTTGTGAGCGGGTTTTCAATACGAAACTGCGGAATGTGCCTATTGTAGTGCTTTCCAATAATGACGGTATGATAATAGCTCGCTCAAACGAGGCAAAAGCTTTGGGTATAAAAATGGGCGAGCCGCTTTTCAAAGTGAAAGACATTGTGAAAAAATACGGCGTTCAGGTTTACTCTTCAAACTATGTGCTTTATGGCGATATGTCCAGCCGAGTAATGAACTGCATCTCCCAGTTTTCTCCAGATATAGAAATTTATTCGATAGACGAAGCATTTTTAAATTTAAAAGGCTTTGAAAATAGAAATCTTGAGCAATATGGAGCCGAGCTGCGTGCGACTGTGAGGCAATGGGTTGGGCTTCCAGTGTCTATTGGCATAGCAAAAACAAAAACCTTAGCAAAACTTGCAAATCACATAGCAAAGAAAGATCCCAAATTTAACGGGGTTTTGAATATTTATTACGAAGACGATATCGATGAGTTTTTAAAGCGAGTTGAGGTAAGCGATGTTTGGGGCATTGGCAGGCAATATACTAAATTGTTGAATAATCACAACATAAGAAGTGCATACGATTTTATTCAGTTGGGCGACAATTGGATAAAAAAGAAAATGACTATAATGGGACTGCGAACTGCGATGGAGCTTCGGGGCATTCCCTGCATTTCGCTTGAAAGCGTTCCAGCACCCAAAAAAGCTATAGTTTCCTCCCGTTCTTTCAGCAAGCTTAGCTCAAACAAGCAAGACATTAAAGAGGCAGTTGCTTTTTTCGTAAGTATCGCAGCGCAAAAATTGCGTAAACAGCGCTCCAATGCAGGGATTCTCACTGTTTTTTTGAGAACAAACCCTTTTAAAGACAGCCCACAATATCACAATGGAGTGCTTATGCAATTCCCTTTGCCAACAGATTCTACTTCTGAAATGATAAGCTATGCGATGAAGGGGATTGAGCAAATTTTTCGCGAAGGCTACCAATACCAGAAAGTTGGTGTTATGCTTGCCGGAATAATCCCCCGCAATAGAAATCAATATATACTTTTCGATAGACCCGACCGCGAGCAGATGGACAAAATCAGCGATATTATGGATAAAATTAATAAAGAAATGGGCGCTTGGACTATTAGTTATGCCGCAGCTGGCACAAAGCGCGATTGGATGACAAGAGCCGATTTAAAGTCCCCACGTTATACCACAAATTGGAACGAACTGCTGAAGGTGTAAGATTTAGTCCGAACCTTGATTTTCTTGATTGAAGTATTGCTTGATTTTTCGGATGCATACAACCTCGAAGGTGCTGTCCATCTACCTGTTTCAAGCTACCTCCCAAAATCCAATTTTGAAAGGAGGAAACTCCCTAAAAATATTTTATTTTTTTCTTGCATACATTTATTTTTATTGTTAAATTAGTAACAGACTTTTACAAAATAGTAATATTTCGCAAGCCGCAAGTGCGATATTGCTGTTTTGTTTGCGGCAAAAGTTCTTAAATCTCAAATAAGTTCTTTTAAATAACAAATATGGAGGCTTATATGAAAAAAGTAATGTTTGCAGCATTATTGTTTATAATAATG
>JAAYJM010000158.1 GCA_012522895.1 Ignavibacteria bacterium | reverse complement strand
AATTACAATACTGTAAAACTAAAACAACATACTTTATTAATTTAAATTATAAATAATTATTTAATTTTACAAGTAAAATTATTTATTATAAAAAAAATTTTTCATTTTTTTTTACTCTACAATACTAATAAATTATTACAGCTACAACCCGCTCCCATACAGGTTAAAACATATTTTAGATTGCATTGCTAATAAAAAAAAGTATAAAAATGGCATTAATTTCAAGTGATATTTTGAATTTTCTAATTTTTAATGCTATCAATTAACGTTAAAAATCAAAAAAAGCTTGGTCCAAATTGTCAATGCACGGCGTCAGAAAAATATTCTTGCAAGTAAGATAAAAAAAAATCAGCACCGAAAGACGCTTCAGTGCTGATTTTTTTAACTTTTTGAGCTATATAGAAAAATTTAAAAATACAAATCTCTATCACCTTCTTCTATTCTTTTCAAATATTCTTTGGCTTTGTTACGCACTTTTTCATTTGGAATTTCTGCTAATTCCTTTTCTATTAAGGCATTTCCAATTTCTATTGTTTCCTCGTCTGCATAAGAAACTAAGTATTCTTTTAGAGTAGTAAGTCCATTTGGCTGGCAGAAAAGTTTTATAAGCCCCGGTTTTGCTTGGTCCATAAAATCTTCTCCTACCCTACCTAGCCGATAACAAGCAGTGCAGAATGACGGAATAAAGCCGTGTTGAAGCACATCTTTTATAACCTCACCAGAACTGCGGCTGTCATTCAATAAAAATTGAGATTCATCTTCAACGTGATCCAAACCAAAAGCCTGCTTATAACCACCAGGATTAGTGCGCGAGCCTGCGCTGATTTGCGAAATTCCCAAGTCAAAGAGCTGATTTCTTAATGCAACCGACTCGCGTGTAGAAAGTATCATCCCCGTATATGGAACGGAGCATCTAATCGCAGCTACAAGCTTTTTAAAGTTTTCATCACTTACTTTATGCGGGATGTCAAGCGAGGCAGGGGCGTTTTTCGCTGGATTAATTCGAGGTATGGAGATTGTGTGCGGTCCAACATTAAATTTTCTATCCAGATGCTTT
Organism: Ignavibacteria bacterium; assembly: GCA_012522895.1. Classification (GTDB taxonomy): domain Bacteria; phylum Bacteroidota; class Ignavibacteria; order Kapaibacteriales; family UBA2268; genus JAAYJM01. The sequence goes on along the minus strand of JAAYJM010000158.1, from coordinate 4,644 downwards.
GCATGCTCAATCATAGCAAGCACCTCGAACTTATAATCGTAAAGTCCGAAAAGTGTCCCAATCCCGACATCATGCATTCCATTTTCAAGCGCCCTGTCCATTGTGTTTATACGGAAGTCATAATCCGATTTTTTCCCGCTTGGGTGCATTTTCTTATACGTTTCCCTATGGTAGCTTTCTTGAAAAACGGTATAAGTGCCTATTTTCACATCTTTTAACTTATGAAATTCCTCGTCAGTAAGCGGAGCTATTTCAATGTTAATTCTTCTAATCGAGCTGCCTTTGCTATCCTGAACGCTATAAACAGTGTCTATTGCTTCAAGAAAATAATCGAAGGAACAGGCTTGATGATTTTCTCCCATAAGCATAAGAACACGCTTATGCCCTTGCTCGAGAATACCGATAGTTTCTTCTTTTATTTCGTCAAGCGACAAGGTGCGGCGCTCAATTTCTTTATTGTCAGCGCGAAAGCCGCAATAAAGACAATTATTTGCACAGTAATTAGATATATATAGCGGGGCAAAAAGCACAAGTCGGCTTCCATAAATCTCCCGCTTCACATAAAGGGCAGTTTCATAGAGTTCTTGGAGTAAATCTTGACTTTCTATTGTTAAAAGAGTAGCAATTTCTTCAAGGTCAAGCCCACGCAACTCTTTTGCTTTATTTAAAACGTCTCTAACTTCACTAATATCAGCATTTTGCTTCTTATCCAAAATGCCATGTATTTTTTCTTCATCAATAATATTAATCATACTCATCTTGCCTTCAGATTCGTTAAAAGAAATAAAGACGATTATAGTATTATTTTATTTATTGAGAAAATATACAATATTTTAGCGAAAAAAAAGTCTTTTACTCAATTTTATATCTTCGTTTTTTAAAAACAATGAAAAATATAATTGAAAAAATAAATAGATTAAAAAAAGAACGAAATGCAGTAATTCTTGCCCATTATTATCAGGATCCACAAATTCAGGATATTGCCGATTTTCTTGGCGATTCCCTTGCTTTAGCAAGGAAAGCAAGGGACAGCAAAGCAGATATAATTCTTTTTTGTGGCGTGCATTTTATGGCTGAAACTGCAAAGATTCTTAATCCAGAAAAAATTGTAATAGTGCCAGATATGGAAGCAGGCTGCTCACTTGCCGATAGCTGTCCAGCCGATAAATTTAAAGAGTGGATAGAAAACCACCCCAATCATACAGTTGTTTCGTATATAAATTGCTCAGCTGAAACAAAGGCACTTTCCGATATTATCTGCACTTCTTCAAATGCTGAAAAAATTATTAACTCCATTCCAAAAGACAGAAAAATCTTATTTGCACCCGATAAATACCTCGGTAGCTTTCTTAAGAAAAAAACTGGCAGGGAGCTTGAGCTTTGGGACGGCACTTGCCAAGTTCATATTGAGTTCTCGGAAATTGAGCTGCAAAAATTATCCGCTAAACAGCCTGAAGCCTTGATACTTGCTCATCCGGAATGCCCACCAAATATTCTTGATTATGCCGATTACGTTGGCTCAACTTCTGGAATAATTAATTTTGCTAAGCAATCTACTGGGAAAGAATTTATAATCGCAACCGAACCTGGGGTTATTTACGAAATGAAAAAGCAAATCCAAGGAAAGCAGTTTTATCCTGTTCCAAATCTTGACGGCTGCAGTTGCAATGTTTGTCCTTTTATGCGATTGAATACGCCAGAAAAAATAGCTTTGGCATTGGAAAATTTATCGCCTCGCATTGAATTGGACGAAGAGCTTCGTTTAAAAGCATTAAAACCCTTAGAGAAAATGTTGGAGTTAAGCTAATGTTATACGCTCAACTTAAATCATTGCCCGAAGACTACATTAAAAGCAAAGTAGAGGAGTTTTTACTGGAAGATGCTCCTTTGGGCGATTTTACGGCAAACGCAATTTTTCCAGAAATCCGCAAAGGAAAAGCAATCATAGAAGCCGAAGAAGATATGGTTTTTGCGGGACGGCAAGTAATACCTTATTTTTTTGACGATACAGTAAAAATCAATATGTATTGCGATGACGGCGATTTTATTAAAAATAAAGCAACTATCGCAGTAATTGAATCAAATGTTAGCCATCTCTTAAGAATTGAAAGACCTTTGCTCAATCTATTACAAAGGCTTTGCGGAGTGGCAACTCATACAAGAAAATACGTGAAAAAAGCAATGGGCAGCGGCATTCGGATTTTAGACACGCGCAAAACCACGCCCGGACTACGCATTTTCGAAAAATACGCTGTGATTTGTGGTGGTGGCAACAATCATCGCCTCGATTTGTCTTCTGGAATTCTTATCAAAGATAATCACATAAAAGCTGCTGGCTCAATTACTTTTGCCATTGAAAAGGTGAAAGCAATGAATTATGGACTGCCAATAGAGCTTGAAGTAGACAATTTCAAGCAAATTGAAGAAGCCCTTCGCGAAGAGATTGATGGAATTTTATTAGACAATTTTTCTCCCGAAGAAACCAAAGAAGCAGTTGATTTTATTAGAGCTTTCCCAACTTTAAAAAAAGTTTTCATTGAATCCTCTGGTGGAATCAATATCAACAACATTGAACCTTATCTAACAACTGGGGTGAACGCAATTTCAATTGGTGCGATTACTCACAGCGCTCCTGCCGCAAACATCCACATGGAATTTGAGTAGAAAAAATTGTATGAGCTGTGGAGAGAAAATCCCCCCGATCCCCTTTTTCAAAGGGGGAGATAGTGTGGCATCGTCTTTCTGAACAAAGTGAAGAACCCAGAAAAGAAATCCCCCCGACCACCTTTTTCAAAGGAGGAGATTCTTTTTAGGTAGAAAACACAGAACAGTCCTGTGTCCCCCGCTGGCGGGGGCAGGGGGTGGAAAAGGTATTTTGAATGAAAAATATTCCGTAGGAATTAAATTATTGTAGAAAAGAAAGATGTGCCACACTTTAGAAGTGTGGCACATCTGGGGATCTTTCAATTCCCCCTCCTTCCAAAATTGAATTTTGGAAGGAAATTTTCTTCCCAAGTTTAATTTGAGAAGGAGATAAACTGCGATGCAACAAGGGGTTGCAACCCCTTGTTAGAATGAAAAATCAAGGTTCAGACATTCTGGATTCTTCACTACGTTCAGAATGACAGTGCTACACTCTCTCCCCCTTTGAAAAAGGGGGACGGGGGGATTTTTCTGGATTCTTCGCTGCGCTCGGAATGACTGTTTCTAACCGCCAGCGGGAATAAAAATAAAGAAAAGATCTGCCACACCTTTAAGGTGTGGCAGATCCAATTATTTCACTCAATTTTATTCAAAAGATAAAATTACTTTTTCAATTTTTTCTAATGCCCATTCAATATCTTCTTTGCTAATAACAAGCGGTGGGGCAATGCGGATTACGTGGTCGTGTGTTTCCTTGCAAAGAATTCCTTCTTCTTTCAATTTTTCGCAATATGGACGGGCTTTTACATCAAGTTCCAAACCAATCCAAAGTCCTTTGCCGCGAACATCAACAATGTGCTTGGCTTTAATTCCTTTTAATCTTTCGATAAAGTGTTTTCCAACTTCAAAAGAGCGCTGGATTAAATTTTCTTCAACAAGCACATCAAGAGCTGCGCTAGCAACGGCTGCTGCAAGAGGATTTCCGCCGAATGTAGAGCCGTGGTCGCCTGGGTTAAATACTCCTAAAACTTCTTTGCTTGCAAGAACTGCCGAAACGGGATAGAAACCACCTGAAAGTGCTTTTCCAATAATTACCATATCTGGCTTAATCTCTTCATATTCAAACGCAAAAAGTTTTCCAGATCTTCCAAGTCCAGATTGAATTTCATCACAAATCATCAAAACATTGTTTTCTTTACAAATTTTTGCAGCCTCGCGTAAATAGCCTTCTGGTGGAATAATTATGCCCGCTTCTCCTTGAATTGGCTCGATAAGGAATGCAACGGTGTTCTTATTTATTTTAGCTTTTAAATCCTCAATATCGCCGTATTTAGCTATTGGGAAGCCTGGTGTCATCGGCCCAAAACCTTCTTTGTATTGCTCTTCTGTTGAAAAGCTAACGACGGTAATCGTTCTTCCGTGGAAATTATTTTCGCAGCAAATTATCTCCGCCTTTTCTGCTTCGACTCCTTTAACTTGGTAGCCCCATTTTCTTGCTGCTTTTATAGCAGTTTCAACAGCTTCAGCTCCAGAGTTCATTGGCAAAGACATTTCATAGCCAGTCATATCAGCCAATTTCTTATAAAGCAAAGGCAGTTGGTCATTGCGGAATGCGCGACTTGTCAAAGTAACCTTTTTTGCTTGCTCGACAAAAGCATTTAAAATTTTCGGATGGCAATGCCCTTGATTCACAGCTGAATAAGCGGCAAGGCAATCAAGGTATCTTTTCCCGTCTACGTCTTCAACCCAGCAACCCTCTGCTTTGTTAATCACTACGTCAAGGGGATTATAGTTGCGTGCGCCATACTGGTCTTCCAATTCGATAAATTGTTTTGTGTTCATAGTTCTTTCTTATAGAGTTTGTGAAAAAAATGTGTTAATTTTAATATTTAAGTATTTTATTTTTACAAATTTAAGCAAAGTTTTTATAATGAACAAATATTGAAAAAGCTGTAATGAAATAGCTGTATGTTATGACTTGAATAGCTTTTCATATATATT
>JAAYJM010000157.1 GCA_012522895.1 Ignavibacteria bacterium | reverse complement strand
TGCACTAGGACCACACGACAAAAATACCATTCCGGAAATGGCTAATAATCCAATTAATTTTTTCATTTTCTTGTTGTTTTTATGTTTAATGAATATTAAATTTATTCTCGTTTACAAAAGTATCTATTTGTCTGAAACAATTATTATATTTTTTAAAAATTTATATTCCTTATATTCTGATACTTATAAAACCTTAGGCCTTTTTTTTAAAAAATACCTCTTTTTTTTTGCATTTTTTTAGGAAATAAAAAAGATTTTTTAATGTGACCTAATTCAAATATATGATTTTCGTTACCATTTATTAAACGATATTTATAGATAGATATTATACAGGGACAGTAATTTTTAGTACTTTTGCGGAAATTTTCACTCTTAAGAATAAAATATGTTAAGATTCAAAATATTAACAACTGTATTCATTGCACTAATCACCATTAAATCATCGGCTGAAACATTATCTGAACATACTTTTGTCAGTGTATTGACCTGTGGTCAAGGAAAGGAACTTTACGCCACTTTCGGTCATACGGCCATTCGGGTTTGCGACTCCTTGAATCAAATAGACAGAGTATTTAACTACGGTACCTTCGATTTCAATACCCCTAACTTCTACCTTAAATTTTCGCAAGGACGATTGCCCTATATGCTTTCCATTACTTCTTTCGAAAGTTTTTTAGCTGCTTATTACTACGAAGGAAGATTTGTCTATGAACAAGTGTTGCGATTAAAGCCCGCCGAAAAACAACAGCTATTTGATTTGTTAATGGAAAACTACCGACCCGAAAACAGATGCTATGCCTATGATTTTTTTATGGATAACTGTGCTACCAGGGTCAGAGATATCATCAATAAAGCTTTAATCGATAGAACTTTTTTTATAGAAAACGTCTCCGACACCAATGCCAGTTTTCGAAAATTATTATATCCTTACCTTGATTCCATGACATGGTGGAGGTTGGGAATTGATATCGTACTCGGAATGCGTTGCGATCGCCACGCATCTACTACACAATATATGTTTCTTCCCTTTGAACTCATGCATCAATTAGACACACTCACAGTGGACGGGAAAAACATTATTGAATCGAAATCGCTTATCCTCCCTCAAACACAAGCTATGTCTCCAAAAAGCATTTCGCCTACATGGATAGCTTGTATTCTGTTGTTGATTATCATGATATGTACTTTTTGGGAATATAAATCAAAAAAACATTTCAAAGGTTTAGATATTACCTTGTTTTTAGGCTTAAGCCTACTCTCTTTATTGGTCTTATATCTTTGGTTTTTTTCCAATCATTATACAACCAAATATAACTTAAATATATTATGGGCTAATCCTTTGTTTTTCTATGTTTTATTTCGTTTAAAGAAAACACCCCGCCTGATACTCTATATCCTACTTGCTTGTAGTGGAAGCATATTGATTGGTTTTTGGTTTTTACCTCAATCCTTCAATATGGCCATTTTTCCTATCTGCATAGGAATCTTTATCCGATTAATCCATTTGTTATCATTATTGTCCGATAAAAATTTAAAAATAGTTAAATTTAATTTTAATGCATTGAATGTCAATTGTGATATTTTTGTTTTTTTGATATTATAAAAAGTAAGCCCCCCCTAAAACAATGTTAGTTGT
>JAAYJM010000156.1 GCA_012522895.1 Ignavibacteria bacterium | reverse complement strand
TTATCTCTGCCATATAATTCGAGCATGACTATTGCTTCACAACTATCGGCATCATCTTCCATATAATTTTTTCCAACCTCTGAAATCATCCAAGCAATTATTTCCATTCTTCTTTTTCTAATTACCTCAGCAGCCTTGAACAAATAATTTGCTCTTTCTGCGGGAGGAACTTTTTTCCAAGTCTCAAAAGCCTTTACAGCTGTTTGCATAGCTGCTTCAGCTTCGTCTTTTCCAGCTTTTTGAAAAATTCCAATGACCTCGTCCCGATTTGCAGGGTTGATGGATTTTGTTTTATTTTGTGTCAATACTTCTTTCCCGCCAATGATATTTGGATATTCTTTGCCAAAACGCGAGCGGACGTCCATTATAGCTTGCTTTTGCTTTTCAGAAATACTGCTATCAGCGAAGTTCAAAAAAGCTTCATTTGAGAATTCTTTCATATTTCACCTTTACTATATAGTGTTTTAAAAAAAGTAATTAAGTTTAAAACTATTCTTTCACAAAAAACAAATATAAGCAAATATTTGACAATAAAAAAATTATAAAGAAATGAAGGATTAAGAACAGAACCGTGATTTACTTGATTAAAGGATTTCTTGATTATTTTCTTTCTTAACCAAGTAATCTTATAATCCGTATAATCACAGCTCAAGACAAAGAAATAATGAGTTTCTATCAACTTAATCGCAGTCCTTGTAAGCTCTTTAATTTTTCAAATGAGCCTTGGAAAAAAATGTTAAATTGCTATTTTTATAATTTGTAAAAAAGGTTTTGAAATTAAAGAAATAATTATTTATACAGATGGTTCGAGTATAGGCAACCCCGGGCCTGGTGGCTGGGCAGCTATATTGATTTATGGAGATTATAAAAAAGAAATATCAAGTGGTTTTCGTTTAACTACGAATAATAGAATGGAGTTGCTTGCTCCAATAGAAGCATTAAGTTTAATCAAAAAAGCTGGCAATTACGATATTACAATTTATTCGGATTCGCGATTGCTTGTCGATACAGTAAATAAAGGCTGGCTCAAGCGTTGGGAAAATAATAATTGGATGCGAAATAAAAAGGAAAAAGCTAAAAATATCGACCTGCTGGAGCGGCTTTCCGATTTATTAAAAATCCATAATGTGAAATTTGTCTGGGTAAAAGCACACGCTGGAAACGAGTTAAATGAGCGCTGCGATTTTCTATGCAAACAAGCAGCAACTGGCAATAACCTTGCTGAAGACATTGGATATGAAAGAGCTGGAGAGGAATAATTTTTTCTCAATTTTTTCCACAAGAAAATTAAATTTCGTTAAAAAAAATTTACGATTCATAGCACTTTCCTTTCTTTGAAAGTAGAAAGAAAAATGCTATGAACCACAAATGAACAGTAACTCCTTAACTCTTTATTTTTTACTCTTTAACGTAGACTTTTTGTGTTAAAACAGTGTTTTCACTGCTAAGTCTAACAAAATACATACCGAGCGGCAAGCTGCCTAAGTTATAGCTAACTTTGTGTTTCCCGCTTAAAAGATTTGAATTAAGAATATTATCAATTTTATTTC
>JAAYJM010000155.1 GCA_012522895.1 Ignavibacteria bacterium | reverse complement strand
GATTTGCAACAGAAACGCTTGTCCCACATCCGCAAAAGAAATCAGCAACTAAATCACCTTCATTCGAGCTTGCACCAATTATTCTTTCAAGCAGTGCTTCGGGTTTTTGCGTGGGGTAGCCGAGGCGCTCTGACCCTTTGGCTATAAAAATATCGGTCCAATTATTGCTAACTTCTTTACCTTCATAATCTTCAATGAAATATTTTCTATATGGTTTGCCGTTCTTTGACCAATATATTCTATTTTCTTTGTCAAATTTAATCAGTTTTTCTTTGCTAACCATCCAGCCATAGATATCAGGGGTGTATCCCTTGTATTCGTAAACCAAATTTGGCCTAGCGCCTAATGATGAATTTCGTAAAATATTGTCTGTTCGAAATCTTTTTCCAGTTTCGTCAATTTTATTAAATTTTTTTAATAGTTCTTGAGTTGTTAGCTGTGTTAACGGAATGTTAAAATAGTAATTATTTGTTTTTGTATAGAAAAATATAATATCATTATAACTACCATAGGTTTTTTTGCTAAATTGAGAACCTTTTTTTGCTGTCTGCCTTTTCCACACAATCTCATTTCTAAAGTTATCCTTATGAAAAACTAAATCACATACTATTTTCAAATAATGACTCATAGTGGGATCGCAATGTAAATAGAATGAACCCGTTTCTTTCAGCAACTTGTGCATATAATGCAAGCGATGAGCGATTGTCGTTAAATACGCAACCGTAGATTTTGAAACATCTATTTTATCGAGATTTTTCAAGAAATGATACAAATTTATATTCAAATCTGCGATTTCACGCAAGCCGTCTTTATAACTGACATTACTCCAAGTATCTGCAAATGCTTCGCGTTGCGCCTTAACGTCTTTCATATCTATATCTTCAAAAAGTATATTATAATTCCTTTTCGAGTTGAAAGGAGGGTCAATGTAGATTAAATCAACAAGCCCAGCAGGGTGCTTTTCATTAAGCTCCTTCAAAACATCAAGGCAATCTCCAAAGTATAATTGTTTCATAGTATTTACAGCTTTTTTTATTGTCAATTAATCAGCTCAGATCAACCTTTCAGAAATTTCTTTGGGTCTTACATCTGTTTTTGCACTGAAAAATGTTGTGTTTTCTACTCCGCCTGGAAGCCTGAAAAACTTTCCTTCAAAAATATCTTCGATTGTTAATATTTGTATTCTATCAAATTTGTAATTTTCATAATTCCCGGCGTCTTTTGCAGCTTCAAGCATCGGCTTTGTCAAGCTGTCAGCGAAGCAAACGAACACCCCAATATCTGCATTCTGCGCATCAACAACGTTTATAAATTTACGTATATTTTTCACATTGCAATTCCCACTTTTCACTTCAATTAGCAGAATCCCTTTTTCACCATCATTTTTTGGAAAAGTTAAATAGCCATCCCAGCCACCATCAGCCGTTTTCTTTGGATTTAAAATACCGCCAAGCAAGAATTCCACTACCCATTCTTGAAAATCAATTCTCCCTTTTTTATCTTTAACTGCAAGCTCTTTAGCTGATGCAATGTCTTTCGGAAAACCATTGATTTCTATTGAGTTTAAAAATTCCT
>JAAYJM010000154.1 GCA_012522895.1 Ignavibacteria bacterium | reverse complement strand
ATTGTTAATATTTGTATTCTATCAAATTTGTAATTTTCATAATTTCCAGCGTCTTTTGCCGCTTCAAGCATCGGCTTTGTCAACTGCTCAACGAAGCAAACGAAAACCCCAATATCTGCATTCTGTCCATCAATAACGTTTATAAATTCACGTATATTTTTCACATTGCAATTCCCACTCTTCACTTCAATTAACAGAATTCCTTTTTCACCATCATTTTTTGGAAAAGTCAAATAACCATCCCAGCCACCATCAGCCGTTTTCTTTGGATTTAAAATACCACCAAGCAAGAATTCCACTACCCACTCTTGAAAATCAATTCTCCCTTTTTTATCCTTAACAGCAAGCTCTTTTGCTGATGCAATATCTTTCGGAAAACCATTTATTTCTATTGAGCTTAAAAATTCCTTCTTTGCCGTTTCTTCTAATCCATCTGTTAAGCGCTTTAAAATTAATTTTATCGCAAGATGTGAAATATCAACGCCGAGCCAGTTTCTATTTAAACGATTTGCAACAGAAACGCTTGTCCCACAGCCGCAGAAGAAATCAGCAACTAATTCACCTTCATTCGAGCTTGCACTAATTATCCTTTCTAAAAGTGCTTCGGGTTTTTGCGTGGGGTAGCCTAATGATTCTTTACTCGAACCTTGAAGATTGTATATATTATCCCAAATATTACTTATTGGCATTCCTTCTTTTTCATCTAAATAGCGCTTAATTCTTGGCAATTTGTTCTTTGTGAAGTAAATCTGATTTTTTTTCAACGCTTCATCTATTCTTTCTTGCGACCAAATCCAGTGCTTGCCTTTAGGTGGCTTCAGAGTGCCAATCTCTTCACCAAAATATCTTGAAGGTCCTTGTCCAGATTGAGTAAAATCGCTTAAAGTATAACGGCGACCGCTTTCGTCAATGTGTTTGTAAAACTTTTTTACATAACCTTCGCTATACTCTTCAAATAATTTATTAAAGTAAAACTTTGAACTTTTAGTATAGAAAAAAATTATATCGTTCGCTTTTGTAAAGGTTTCGCTTTGACGCTTAGCGCTAGTAACTCGCTTCCAGACAATCTCATTTCTAAAATTATCCTTATGAAAAACCAAATCGCATACTATTTTTAAATAATGGCTCATTGTCGGATCGCAATGCAAATAAAATGAACCCGTTTCTTTCAGCAGCTTGTGCATATAGTGTAAACGATGAGCAATTGTCGTTAAATACGCAACCGTAGATTTTGAAACATCTATTTTATCGAGATTTTTCAAGAAATGATACAAATTTATATTCAAATCTGCGATTTCACGCAATCCATCTTTGTAACTGACATTGCTCCAAGTGTCTGCAAATGCTTCGCGTTGCGCCTTAACGTCCTTCATATCTATATCTTCAAAAAGTATATTATAATTCCTTTTCGAGTTGAAAGGAGGATCAATGTAGATTAAATCAACAAGCCCAGCAGGGTGCTTATCATTAAGCTCCTTTAAAACATCAAGGCAATCTCCAAAGTATAATTGTTTCATAGTATTTACAGCTTTTTTTATTGTCAATTAATCAGCTCATATCAATCTCTCAGAAATTTCTTTGGGCCTCACATCTGTTTTTGCACTGAAAAATGTTGTGTTTTCTACTCCGCCTGGAAGCCTGAAAAACTTTCCTTCAAAAATATCTTCTATTGTTAATATTTGTATTCTATCAAATTTGTAATTTTCATAATTTCCAGCGTCTTTTGCCGCTTCAAGCATCGGCTTTGTCAACTGCTCAACGAAGCAAACGAAAACCCCAATATCTGCATTTTGTCCATCGACAACGTTTATAAATTCACGTATATTTTTCACATTGCAATTTCCACTTTTCACCTCAATTAGCAGAATTCCTTTTTCTCCATCATTTTTTGGAAAAGTCAAATAACCATCCCAGCCACCATCTGCCGTTTTCTTTGGATTTAAAATACCACCAAGCAAGAATTCCACTACCCATTCTTGAAAATCAATTCTCCCTTTTTTATCTTTAACTGCAAGCTCTTTAGCTGATGCAATGTCTTTCGGAAAACCATTGATTTCTATTGAGTTTAAAAATTCCT
>JAAYJM010000153.1 GCA_012522895.1 Ignavibacteria bacterium | reverse complement strand
GGGAATTTTTTCACAATGTTATTTTTTGCGGAAGTTCCGTCTACTTCAATCATTCTGTTTTGGCTGAAATCTCCCGTTAAATTGCAATTTTGTTCAAGCGTTATAGTGTTTTCCTTGTTTAAAACAAGATTATTGTCTGTTTCAAATGCAAATAGATTGTTGATATTAATATCTGCATCGCAATTTACTTTTTCGTTCCCATCTTTATTTATGCGAAATCTATAAAAATCAATTGGGTCGTCTGCTTCGATATTATTTGCTTTAGAGCCAGTGAAAATAACGTTGCTTGTTTGTGAATTGAAGCCATTTGCAACTTCTTGAATAAAATCGCCATATATATTTAAATTATTACTCCCAGCGTTTAAAGTGCCTTTTGAAATTTTTAAATATTCATCAATATTGACGTTTTTTCCAAGATTAACGTCATCGCCAGCCCTATTTGTATTTATCGTTAAAGAAGCAAATTTATTTGGCAAACCGCTACCAATAGATTGAGTTAATTTCCCGTAGTTGGGATTTACTATTTTTATGGAATAATCCTCAACTTCACCATTTCCATAGTTACTTCCAGTGGGGGAGTTCGTTGGACCAGGTTCTCTACTACCAGTCCACATAGTAATTCGCATTTTCGTTGTTCCTGGCTTAGCTTCAAGAGGAACATCAATTGTTAACGATTGTGCGGTGGATCTTGCACTCGAAGGTCCAAAAGCTATTTCAGAACTATTATCAGTAAAAGAGCCGTTAAAATCATAATCTATCCAACCTTTCCATTTAGAAGATGAGCCACCTGGTGTGAGCTTTATTGTGTAAGATTTTCCGGCTTCAAGCGTTGCTTGCTCATAAGGAAAGAAAGCATAACCGCTTCGCGGTATTGTATTTCTGCCCGATGTATTGTTTATTGCAGTATTATTCTCACCTTGCAACTCAACTTTTTCTATCCAAGCTGACGAATTACTCCCAGCAGGAGGCGTCCCACCAGACAAAGCAAACAAGCCAAAATTTGAAGTTTCACCCTCAGCAGTATAAATAAAATGATTATCGTCGGTATCGTCAAAATGCGTATAGCCACCGCTTGCAATGCGTATATTGCCAGTTGTTATATTGCTACCAGTATAATTAACAATACCACCCAAAGAGCCTACCTCTATTGTAGAAGAATTACTAACATTTATACCAAAGCAATAAATATAATTTGTCCCAAGTGAAAGTTTAGAATTATCCTCGACATTAATTGTTCGAAGGGCATAAAACTTCCTTGCTTCATAAGTTGTTTGGTTTGTCACGTAGTCGCCATGTCCAATGCACATATCAAGGGTAATATGTTTACCGTTTCCTATGTAGGCAATATCGAAAAACCTGCAAGGAAAGGTTTCAGCTGGCTCGCCGTTATAACCCTGTGTTGACCAATTATTAGGATCAGACCAATTCCCGCTATTTATACTGAAATATGTAGTGGTAGGAATAGCTACAGCTCTCCCTGTAATAAAATCACCTATAAGCGTCCCAGTCCCGAGTGAGCCGGACATATTACTAGTAACTTTAACTGTTGTATCACTTCCGGTATATCTATGGCTACCTATTGGTCTATCCCCGCAATAGCTGCTACCATGATTTGCCCCGTCGCTAGTTTTATTGAATAATTTCCAATTGCTTCCGTCCCATAAATTTATATCGAAGCAACCAGGAACGGCGCCATTTCGTAAATCATCCGGGTTAATAAATTGTAGTGCTACGTTTGCTTCTCTTGTTCCAAGCGAAAAACTTGAACCACTCGGAATTGTTAGCTTCCAATATTTATAAACAAGCCAAGCAGGATCTACAGCATTTGAAGTAGGTCTTGAATCATAATTAGGCTGAATACCATCGAAAAGCCGAACGGCAAGAGCGCCAGCAGTTCCTTGGTTACTTGTTACTGCTAACTTAAGTTCAAAAGGTCTATATCCGTGAATTGAATCTGAGCCTACTTCCCAAGCGATGCTGTCAGTACCTCTTGGAAAATTCTTTCTTAGCTCTCCGTAAATGTGTCCCGAACCAGTTCTTGTAAGCGAAGCGCCAGCTACATCAACATAAGTATTTGGTTCTTGGGCAATTAGCACCGCTTGATTTCCAGAGCCAAAAGTTAAATTGCTTGTCAGATTAATTGGCTGATCTGTATATAAATTGCCACTGCTTTTTTGAATGATTAGTTGTCTAAACTCTTGAGGCGAATTTGCTTTTATTGTGTCATTTTTTGAGCCGCTGAAAGTAACAGTCCTATTGTTATGAGTATAAGTTCCATAATTCACCCAATTCCCATTGACAGTTAAGCTCGTGCTGTTGCCTTGGAAAAGAGTGCCGCTTTCAATGAACAAGCTATCTTGAATTGTTGTAGTTCTGTTCAAAGTTAAAGTGCTGCTGCCTTTTCTCAACTGAAGCAATGCAACTGTTTCAGGCAAACCATTATTCGCTTGCGTTTGGTTTGAGCTGCTGGTATAAATAAACCTGCCTCTGTTATGATTGTCTAAATTGTAGTTTCTTGTTCCGGTTCGAATATTTCCGGAGGCGCCTGTGTTAATTCCATTCGCATGTCCAATTCCGAGCGTTGCGTCTTTTCCTAAATTGAAAGTGCCATTTCCGGAAATTGTGTAATTTTCACACATAAGCACCCCACTTGAGTCAACTTGAATAAGCCCATTAGCTCCTGTAACGCTTATATTACTATTCAAAGTAATTGTATTGCCGTTCCCAATATATGCCTTGTAATTATTGTTTCCGCCATAGCCGGGGTAAGAATCAGCAGAATTTAAACCATATCCCTGAGCAGACCAACAGGTATCGCAGTTCCAATCCCCGCTTGCGCGAGTGTAGAAAATCAAAGTTCCAGGCTCACCAAGAATGAAGGTGCCGAAATCCACATTTTGATTTATTGTAATTGAATTATCAGTCCTTGTTTGAATAAAAGGGAAACTGCCGTAATAGTATGGAGCAATCCAAATATCGTTGTTATTGTAAGTTCGAAAATCTAATAGATCTTTGTTTGTGCCATTCCTTAAATCATCGCTTAGATAGTTGAAAGTAGTATTGAATTTTCTATTAACACCGAGCAGAAAAGAGCTGCCGCTTGGCATTTTAATAGTAAATTGTCTTGCTATGTGCTTTTGGGGGTCAATAGTGCTTCCGCTTGGCAAAATATTATTAGGAGTGGCATTATCCCATCTAACTGGGGCAGTATTTGTTGTAACGGTATCGCTTAAAACGGAAATTAGCCCTGCTGCGCCACCGGTGCCAGTAAATTCAACAGTAACGGGAGTGTATTGCTCTTTAAATCCAACAGGAAAAGTGTATGAATAAGCGTCTGCGGGTATGTTCCTTCGTAGCTCACCATCAATATATCCATCGCCCGCCCTTGTTATTTCTCCAAGAACAGTGGCAAAGCGGTAATTTGCGTCTATATGAGTAATAAGATTGCCAGCATTAAGGTTGAGATTGTTGTTAATTATCATTCCGTTTCCCGCGGCTGAAATCCCAGAAGCATCAATACTTTGCGGATTATTAATATTCAAATTGTAAAATTGTATATTTCCAGCTGTTCTTGTGATGTTCTGCCTGGTTTCGGAGGAATTGAATTGCACTGTTGAGGTTCCATACTCAAAAAGCCCATCTTCATTATGCCAATTTCCATAAATCGAAAGAAATTTATCGGTTAAATTAAAAGTAGTTTCATTGCTAATGGTTAAATTACCTTTCACTTTTAGATTGTCATTTGACTTCACGATACCATCGCCAGCAAAAATAACGTTATGAAAAGGATTAGCTGTTGTATCTCTGGAATTAATTAAAGTAGAAAGAGTTGCCACAGGGGAGTTGAATATCACGGTTCCTCCACCGGGATTGAATGTTCCGTCTTCATTAAGCCAGTTGCCCTGAATTTCCAAATTGTAATTTTCGTCTAAATCGGAATTATATGCAGTGAAATCGGCGCCGCTTTCTATTTTTAAATTGTTGGTAACTTTAAACAGTGGGTCATCTGTTGCGGAAAGTCGTTTTGTTCCAGCGCTATCCAAAGTGAGATTATAATATTCGAGGAAGCAAGCGGGATCGTTTGGTGATGCAGGCTTACAGGGAATATCCTGCACGCTATTTTCTTCATTTTTATTAAAACGGACAGTAGAGCCGTTAGTAAAGAATTTATACGTATTATCTGCAAATTTTAGTTCAGAAATATCAAGCAAGTTTTTTATTTTAATTTCACCCAAGCTTTGCAAGGTAACGTTGCCGGCGCGATTTTCGCCGCAGATTTTCAAATCATTATATTGCAAAATCCCGGGCGAGGAACCTGAGCTTGGTATCGTAACGCTACCCGCACCGTCGAATGTAATGCGTCCAGCAGTTAAATATGGAGCGATATAATTATTTGGAAAAGCCGAGCGGACAATAAGCTCGCCGTCAAGCATTTTGAAAGTCCTACCGGAGCTATTGCCGTTGATTGTTGCGGAAGCCATATCCAAAATGCCATTGTTGATTACAAGTGATTCGGTAATCGAAACGTTTTGGCTGAGCCTTAATGTTTTTCCACTTGGCTTGCTTACAATCAAGGATTTAATAGTGGAGGGCAAGCCGTCTCCCAGCGTTTGAAGTCCGCTGCCAAAGTATTCGTAAATTGCGCCGCTGCTAAAAGCTCTAACATTAGTTCTAACGTTTCCCTCTTCAACAGGCACTTGAGCAATACCTTTCTCAGAGCCAATAGATAAAGTTGCATTTTGGTCAAGCTTTAAAGTGTCTCCAATCACAAGATGCTCTCCAATAATGTGGAGCTTTCCCGGTTTTCTTTCGTCAGTCCCATTTTCGATGGAAATTATTTGAGCCGGTGGCGTGTTTTCCGTTACAGTTACAGTGTAGTGTTGGATTCTCACTCTATCGGAGCGCTTGTTCGGTGCGGTATTAGAAGCGTCTCCATTAAATCCTTGTTTGGACCAAGTGTTTGGGTCATTGTAATTTCCGTCATCGCGTGCATAGTATTGAGCAAATGCGACATCAGGTTCACCAGCAGTCCAATCGCCGGCAATTTCGCTCACTTGAACGGAATAGAACATTTTTTGATTAAATTCAACTATATCGCCAGCGCGCCCTGGATCCATTTTCCAAAAACCATTTGGGTCGTTCCAAGAAGGAGCAAAATAAAGGATTCGCCAATTACCCTCATTGCCCCGAACCTCGCTTGCAGCATAGTAAAAGTCAACTGTCGCCCCATTCTGATCTATAGTTACATTATTTGTCTCAATCGCCCAATATTTTTGCAAGGAATGATTAGAGACTTCAGCAGCCGGATGCTCATAAGGGAGACACTTAATTGCAATATAAGCATCTGAGCCAAAAGATGCCCCATTCTTGTATATGTTAATTGAATTTGGGGTATAAACATTTGGAGTGCTGAGCGGGAAATGATAAGTTATATCATTATTGACATTTAGAGTTGGAGGCAGCATTTTTATCAAACTCGGAGCAGTTAAAATTTCCGTGCTGGAATTAATAATGCACTTTGTAGAGCTAAATAAACTAATTTTTTCGTCTGAGCCATTGTCGGGGTAAATTTTTCCATTTACTCCAATAACTAAATCGTGAGCTTTCATATCGAAAATTGATGTATTGGATAGCAGACGCAAATTGCCGTTGATTGTAGTAGAATGCTCCTGCTCTACTTTCCCACCTGTTTTATTTATGCTAATATTTTGAAAAATCGTTGCCAGCGTGCCTCTTATTTTCTGCACTGCATTAGCAGTAAAAACAACGGCGCCGTTATTTTGAGAAAATGAGTTTGTATCAGCAAAATTATTTATCCAATCTCCACCGAGCGATAAGTTGTGATTATAAATATTAAATCTATTGCTTCCGCTTCCATTCATCTCTACGCTGTCAAGCACGAGAAAATTAGCTGCGAGAGAGACAACAGGATTGTTGTTCCCTAAAATATTTAGAGCGCCAATCGGGGCAGTTGAATTTATCGTAAAAGTATTGTTGCTCGCGTCTTTAGCGTTAAATTTTAAAAGCCCGCCGCTTACGCTGTGTGATTCAGCTTGAACGAGATAATCATCGAAACTTGTAGAAGGACGCTGCATTTCAATAGTTCCGCCGCTAAGGTTGAAAGTGGAATTTTGGCTTATATCGAACATCCCGCGGTTTGCAGCGCTTGAAAGGGCTGCCTTTCCTATGTATACTTCCCCTCCAGATTGCGTGTAGCGAATGGAATCATTATCGCCGCTTCTTGAAAGACGGGAATTTATATTTAATTCACCTCCGCTTATGCTCAAAGTTGGAGCTATCGTTCCAGCTTGGTATAAAAGATTATTTGAATTGCTTGCAGTTCCTACGTTAAAAGTTCCATTTTTTATGTCTAAACTACCAGAAAGAATAAAGTCCGCATTTCGACCGCTGATTATCGCATTTTCATTGTTAAGTATGAAGCCAGAATTTTCATTTATTCCATATAAATCAAAGATGGTATTTGTTAAGATATGCGAGCCAGCAATTTCAAAAGTTCCTCGCGTGAGCGTCAAAAATCCAACTGGGACTGTAATCTTCGCATCAAGCTGAACGAGATATGATTTATCACCTTTATCAATAATAATTGATTTGAACTCATAAGCTGTCCCATTCCCGCTTATTACAACAGTTTCGGCATCACCAACAAAATACACTTTGGCGCCATCTCCGCAACTCTGCGTTCCGTCATTAATCCAGCTACCGATTAGCTCGATTATTGCGCTTTGTCCAATATTCAGAGTGCCGCCGCTTTCTATTCTAATATCTCCATTAATCCTTATAAGCGAGCTATTAGCAAAACTCACAACAGCGCCATTTTGCACATTAAACAAGGACTTCCCTTTTGCGTCCATACAAAAAAGTAGTGCAAAAAGAACCAAAATGTATACTTTATATTTATATTTCATTATCTCATCAATTAAAATTATTCTACATAATTTCTACTGGGCTAAGATACTTTTAACCCTTATTAAAGAGCAAAAAAACAGCTTACAATCTGTCAAACTCCATAGGTTCAACGTCTGGAACTTTTTCCAACATCTTTACAAACATATCAAAATCAGCACGTTTTGCTCTTTCGTTTAAAATTTCCATAGAATTAAAAAAGTGGATTTTTTCCGCTATTGCTAACAAAGCAACCTGCTCAATAGTTGCGTTATCAGAATCAGCATATTCACTTAGCTGAGCAAACAATGTTTCTGGCATATTTATTTTCAATGTTTTCATTTTATTCTCCTAATATTTTTAAAAATTCTTGAGGTGCAATTACTTGAATTCCATAATTTTCAACCCCTAAAAAATCCTTTTTGTTAAAAGTTATTATATATTCAGAATTTGACGCAAAAGCCAATTCTGCAATTAAGTTGTCATTAACGTCTTTTAGTAAAGGTCTTAGTAAAAACCAAATAATGTGCTTTTCCGACTTTGAAACAAAAAAATCTAAAAAATTATCAATTTCTTCAATGGTATACAATCTGAGCAACTTTTTCAGATTTAAGCGAATGCTCATATTCAAATAGCAAAGGGACAGAGATATTTGTTTTAAAACGAGTTGCTAAAACTAATTTTAACAACTTGTGCGAAGCCCCTGCTTTTGAAATCAACCCAGCTACTAATACATTCGTATCAATTACTATTTTAAAATAATCTTTCATTTTTCTCTGTTATCGGTTACCTGTTGCCGGTAGTCGGCTTTTCAATTATTTTTCCAAAGAACAATTTCATCTATAAATCTGAAATCTTTTATATTCAATGTAAAAAGAGGCAACCCGTAGTCAATGGCAATAGCGGCAATTATTGCATCAGCAATTTGCAAACCATGGCTGAGAACAAATTTTTCTATCAATATCGCACTTTTCATAGAAGCTGCTTCTGTAAAACGCAAAACTTTAAATCTTTTTATTGTTTTTAATAAATAATATAACTCATTTTTATTTCTAGCCCCTTGCAGTATTTCCATAAAAGAAATAGATGTTAAAGCTATGTTTTCGCTTCCTATTTGATGAAGAGAGCTTATAGTAGCAGGCTCACTTTTTAGCCAGTTAATTATTACATTCGTATCGCAAATAATTAAATCCTTTTCCACGCTTTTTCTCGTAGTTTTACTATGTCAATATCATAATCTGCCCAAATTCCAGCTAAATCTTCTATTCTACCCTTGCAATGCTCTTCGATTTGTATTTCTTTTTTACAATTCGATACTAAATCGTAACTTATTTCACTACAATGCTTTTCTAAAATATTTAGCAAAATTTCCTTTTGCTCTAAATTTTTTACTATAATATTTATTGTTTCCATAATTGTTCCTTTTTCAGTTATCGGTTACCTGTTGCCAATAAAACTTAACAACCATTTATAATTAACAATTAATAATTATTTACGCAATGCTTTTAATTCTTTCATACCTTGAGTATTTTTTTGATGTTTCTTCTATAAAACTATATGGCTCTTTTATACTAAAGAAAATAAAAGCAAGATACACGTTCAATTTAAAATATCTTTCGTCTGGCACAATTTTTCTTTCCCAAACATCTTTAATGAACTCAAAATCGAAGATTTTAAATAGCTGCATTATATCTGGAACATCAGCCCATATAAGAGTATGCTCAACGAGTAAATTATCGCCCAGATACTCGGCATCTTTGTCGTAGCTCCAAAAAATTCCGCTATTTTTAAGTTTTCTGTAAAGTTCTTCTTTCGTCATCTTCTTCTTTAAATTCAATTTTTTCGTAAATTTCAGCAAGCACAAAACTCAATTCCAAACTGTCGAGACGAACTATATCGCCCAAATTCTCATAAAATTGCACCTCCCAAAAATCTTTCCGTATTTTTTTCCGAAGCTCAACACAAGGACGATTTTGTCTGACAACTAAATAATATTTCAAAGAATCTATTGAACGATAAAAATCAAATTTCTGGTTTTTATCGTAATCTGCAGTTGTTTTAGAAAGCACCTCAACAAGCACACTCGGATTAAGCAATGTGTCGAACATATCATCGATGAAACGAGGCTCGCCACATACTAAAACTATATCGGGATACGTGTAAAATCCATATTTGCTCGCATAAACCCGCATATCGCTATGATAAACCTCACAAGCTCTTTTTTCTGTTTTTCTTCTAAAAGACATTGCAATATTCAGGGAAATTATGTTATGCTCGCGGCTCGCTCCAGCCATTGCAAACATTTCACCGGCGTAGAACTCGCTTTTTATTTCAGCTTGGCGTTCTACCCCCAAGTATTCCTGCTCTGTATATTTTTCTTTCTTTAACGCAGACATTTTTTTTAATTGTTAATTATTAATTGTTAATTGTTAATTGTTAATGATAAATATTTTACCCTTTCAATGAAACTTGATTTAAAGATTACCCGATTCTTCTTTAATAATCAAGTAATCCACTAATCCTTTAATCAAGGTGCTACATATCTTTTAATCAAGATCCTATTCTTATGAACCACGATTTGCTTGATTTAAAGATTACCCGATTCCTCTTCTATAATCAAGTAATCCACTAATCCTTTAATCAAGGTGCTACACAATTTAACGCTTAACATTGTTAGTATATTTTATATATTGAAATATAAGTCTCAGAAGAGCCACCTGCTAGTAGCTTTACTGCCATAGTATTTTGCCTTACATACAGTTCTAAAGTATCACCAGCATTAAGATATAGTATATCCGATATAACTGATGAATTATTATCATCAATATATTGAGATGTACTATTTGTATTAGTAGAAACAGCCGATTTAGTTCCATTTGAATAAACGTTTCCATTTTTAAATAAAGCAGACACAATAAACTTTCCCTTAACTGAGACTCCATTAATAGCAAAAAGAACCCTTCCGCTTACTTTATAATACCCTGCTTCGCTTGCTGTAAATGTTCCATCAGAAAATTCATTTTTTAAATCAAAGTTTTTCTCATCGAAACCTATTTTTGTCCAAATATTAGAAGATACGCTTTGCTGTTCAGATAAATACGCTCGGACGATGCTTGGCTGACTCGCTTCTTCCATACTGCCCCAAGATAGGGTTGCCACATTTTCATCTGTTGTGCTAACTTTTAGCACTTGGTTCTCTGCTGGCATTGTCGCCGGCAACTCTATTGAATGCTGACCAACTAAATTGTCAGGTGCTTTTAAAAGAATATAACTTGAATGGTCGCTCGGGTTTTCAAACCGAATGACTTGTTCCGTTCTAACGCTTTGAGTATAAAGAGCATTAAATAACATAAAACTAAATAATAATGCGAAATTGAAAGATTTTACTGAAAAAAACATAAACCCTCCGAGCAAATATATTTATTTGAAAATGTTAACTATTTCCTCTCTTAAAATAATTTTTTCACGTTTTTTCTGGATTCTTCACCGATTTTTTCGTCATTCTGAGCGCAGCGAAGAATCCAGAAATGCAACAGCCGACAACTTGATTAGTTTCCCTGTCATTCTGAGCGCAGCGAAGAATCCAGAAACCAATCATTGCTTAAATCCTTCCATTCAGGATTAATTGATTCAATAAGTTCCAACTTCTTTTTTCGTAAATATCCCTTTATTTGTTTCTCCCTTTCAATTGCACTGGCAATATTTCCACAATCTTCAAAGTAAACAAGATTATGAACACAGTACTTTTTTGTAAATCCTTCTTTCAAATCATTTTTATGTTCATATACTCTTTTCAATAAATCAGAAGTAACTCCAGTATATAAAGTTCCATTTCTCTTTGAAGCCAATATATAAACATATCCTTTTTTCATTATATATACTTCTCTGGATTCTTCACTACGTTCAGAATGACAGAATTAATTCAATGACCTGCTAATTTCCACCCAAGCTGTGCCATCCCAAATAAGTTGAATAGTGTCATATTCAGAACCTTCCCAATCTCCTGATATTTTACAATTTTCGCTAGTCTCAAGTAATTTAGCCGTGCCTTCGACAGCAACTTGTAAAATAATTAGCTGCCCGTTAGTTCCATTTGACAAAGTAAATTCGTCTGCAAAATTAAGCTTTATATACGTTTTTCCAGCAGGGTCTATTGGTGAAGAAGTTGCTATAAAAGGAGTATAAGACACACTTTTACCAACTAATAAATTCCCGCCAATTTCAGTATTTTCAGAAATCTGAGCAGAGCCAACAACATCTAAAGTATGGGCAGGGCTGCTTGTTCCAATTCCAACTTTGTCCCCAGCATTTATTAAAAAATCGCTCGCTACCCAGCCATTAACTGCATCATACCTCAATGTTTGGTTTTCGCTTCCAGTAGGAAGTTCTGCGCCTCCGTCTCCAGAACCGAGAGCTACCCAACCGGTTGTTTCATTAATGTATACTTTTACAACACTTTCACCATTATCAAAATACATTTTCCCTCTGGCTGCTACTGTGGGTGCTTCTGCCTGCGGGATTAAAGTTAAAGAAATAGGGTCAATTTCACCTGTTACCTGCAAATCGCCGTCAACTTTTAAAATACTGTTTACGTTATCCCAAGTTAAATTATTACTCCCTGAAATTTCATCACTACCAGACCAGTAAGTAATTTGACCCGCTGTTGCAGTTATTCCAGTAAAAGCGTCTGTTCCGTTTCCTTTTAGAATACCTGTTAAATCGTCGGCGCCGGTGCCTCCTCTTGCAACAGGGAAGACGCCACTGTCAATTTTTGAAGCAGGCAAGGTTGCAGGTATATCTTCAGCTGTTAAACCTCTAAATGTAGGTGTTCCGCCTTCATTAAATGGGGCAGATAAAAAAGAATTTGCAGATTGTGACTTCCAAGTAACAGTAAAAGTCCCGCTTTCTGTAATACTGGTTGTTTCTACTTCAAACTCATTAGTTGGCATAGATAAACCAACAGAAGTAACAGTCCCGCCGCTGGAAATTGTAGCTGGGGACCATTCGGAACCGTTAAATTGAAGAAGTTGACCTTCTGTAGGGACTGTTGTAGAAATGACTTTCCCTTGTAATTGATTAGCATTCCAAAGAGCAGTAGTGTTATTAGCAGAAAATTCACTGGCATTCAAAGAAAGCCCGGTGCCTGCGGTATAAGTAGTATTTGCATCATCTCGCCAGTCAGGGTTACCACTTGCATCTGTTTTCCATACTTTATTTGTTTGTCCTGCAGAAGCTGCCACATAGCCAGCATTAGCAGATGTATTGGCACTAATTGAAATGTCATTATCTGTTCTATTTAAAGGGAAAATAAAAGAAAGTGCTTCTTCATATACTCCAGAGTGTGTATGGTCGCTTCTTGCTACTTTATTTTCTGTGCCGCTACCGTCGAAGTTTGCAGAAAATTCATTTCCTACAGATAAAATAAGACCAACGCCTGGGCTATATTTTGTATCTTCGTCATTGCGCCAGCCGGGGTTGCCATCACTATCTGTTTTCCATACTTTCGAGTCTTGCCCGTTTCCAGATGCAACTACGCCAGAAGAAGTAGCACTATTATCTTTAACTCCAATTATCCCTGTTGAGCTACCAAAGGTAATTGGCTCATCGGCACTTAAAGATTCTTTTGCTTCTGTAACGGTGGTAAGCTTAATCCAAGCCGTGCCGCTATAATAATAAAAGCCAGCTGTTCCATCAGTTTGATAAATAATTAAACCGGTAGCGGGGTAGGATATATCATTTTTTTTAGTTTCTGTCATTCTCGGAATAAGCAATCCCATATCGGAAGCATTTAAATCAAGCAATGCAGAGCCGTCTGGACTTGTTGTTCCAATGCCTACGTTTTTCGTTTGCGAAAGCAATGTTAAATTTGAAATTGAAAACAAGAAAAGCAGAGCGAGCAGCCATTTCCCTTTTGTATTCACTGTTTTTTGC
>JAAYJM010000152.1 GCA_012522895.1 Ignavibacteria bacterium | reverse complement strand
TGGATAACAGGCTATAATTCCTGTAATTTGTATAAAATTGATACTGCTGGTGTATTAACAACTTACGAAGTTCCAAAATTTGATACTACTGAGGTTGAATGGTGCTACAAATCATTAATGGAAATCGACAAAGACGGGAAAATCTGGATACCAGCTCAAAGCGTAGGTGTTGAAAGCTATGGATTTTATATTTTTGACCCAGATGGAATAGTATCTGTTGATGAAAAAATAAATTCAAATACTCCCGGAATGCCAGACGTCAAAGTTTATACAATTTATCCCAATCCTTCGGATAACATAGTAACGCTTGAATTTTTTATCTATTATGACGTAGTTGACCAACTTGAAGTAGGAATTTACAATATAATGGGAATGAAAATTAAAGATGTAACAGAGCAAATAGATTACGACAGAAACCGAATGCGGGCAAATTTAAAGTTCTCAGTAGCAGATTTGCCGCGTGGCAGCTATATTGTTTCTGTAAAAGCTGGGAAAACAAGCACGTATAAATTGCTGTTGGTCGGATATTAAGAAAAAAAATATCAAGGTAGGGAACAGGCATGCCTGTTCCCTACGCTACCATCTCCTACCCGAGATGAATTTGGGAAGTAGTGGACAGAGAAAAGATCTGCCACACTTTTGAACTGTGGCAGATCTGCGTAACTAAAGTTGAGCTTGGGAAGTAGAAGAAATTTTTACACAACTCCTTCCCAAGTTCAAATGGGAAGGAGTGGACTTAAAAAAGATGTGCCACACTTGGGAAAGTGTGGCAGATCTGAAAAATCAAGTAATCCCTCAATCAAGAAAATCACGGTTCAGAAAAAACTCAATAAAATAAGGTATTTTATAATTAGAAAATCTTTGCTTTTTTAAAAGAAAATTCATATTTTACAGAATAGAAAATATAACTATTTTTAATTAGTTTTAACAAAGGAGTTCTTATGAAGATTGGAACCAAGCTTTACTCGGGTTTCGCTGTTGTTATTCTGTTAACAGCTGTAATTACTATTCTTAGTTTGTTTTATTTGGATAGTGTTAATAAAAGTATTGATAAAATTTCTTATGACAGATTCCCAAAAGTTGTTTGGGCAAATGACATTACTAACGCTTTAAGAACTAACACAGAAGCACTTCAAAGCATTGCTTTATTAAGCGACACAAATGCTATTAAAGAAGAGTTTGATTTAATGGCTCTGCAAACACCTATTGTAACGAGGCTAATGGATTCTTTGAACAGAACAATTGCATCGGAGAAAGGCAAGGAATTATTAAAAGGAATGGCAGATTCAAGAAATGCTTACCTTGAAGCAAGGCAACCTGTAATTAAGTGTATCAATGATGGAAATATGTCAGAAGCTGCTGTGCTAATTGCTACAGTGCTTAAAAAGCCTAGTAATAACTATATTGCTTCTGTTGATGAGCTTATAAAGTTTCAAACAGACATGGTCGACGAGGCAGCAGTTGAAGCTGGCGAAATGTATAGTTTTTCGTTCTTCATTCTTGTTTTAATTGCTGTAATTGCAGTTATCGTATCAATTGTGATAGCTTTAATAATTACAAGAGGAATAACGGGACCACTGAACCAAACAGTCGAAGCAGCAAACAAATTAGCAGAAGGCGATACAAACGTCAAGCTCGAAACTAAAAGCAAAGATGAAACCGCTATACTAATTCAAGCTATGAACAACATGGCTAATTCAATATCCTCAATGGTAGGCGATGCAAACAGGCTTGCTGAAGCTGCAATCGCTGGGAAATTAGACATAAGGGCGGACGCAAGTAAATACTCAGGGGATTATCGAAATTTAATTGATAGCTTAAACGGAACTTTAGATGCTATAATCGGTCCATTGAACCTTGCGGCTGAATTTATAGATAGAATTAGCAAAGGGGATATTCCGCCGAAGGTTACTGATGACTATCGCGGCGATTTCAATGAAATTAAAAATAACTTGAACCTCTTAATTGATTCGATGAATGGGTTAATCCATGAGATGATTTCCACAACAAAAATGCAAGTAGAGGGCGACATAGAAGCTTACGCAAACGAAGATAAGTTTCAGGGCTTTTATAAAGACCTGATAGCTGGTTTTAATAAAGGTATGGATATTCATGTTAGGAATATTCTTGAAATACTTGGACTTCTTAATGAATATGCAGAAGGGGATTTATCAAAAGAAATGCCAGCGTTGCCAGGGAAGCAAATTATTGCAACTCAGCGGGTTAACAAACTAAGACAAAATGTGTTGAATTTAATAGAAGATGCAAATGCACTTGCAAAAGCAACTGTTGATGGAAAACTTGATATCAGGGCAGATGCAAGCAAGCATTTTGGCGATTTTAGACGTATAGTAGATGGTATTAATGGCTCAGTAGACGCAATAGTCGGTCCTTTAAACGTAGCTGCGGAATACGTTGATAGAATAAGCAAGGGTGAAATACCTCCAAAAATTACTGATGATTACAAGGGCGATTTTAACGAAATAAAAAATAATTTGAATGGCTGTATTGACGGTTTACAAGGCTTAGTCGAGGGAAGAAATGTTTTAGCTGAAGTTGTAGTTAATGACTTTTCAAAGAAAGTGCGGGGAAATTACTTAGGAATTTACGCAGAATTAGCCAATAGCATAAATGGTATTATTGATAAGCTAAGAGGGATAACAGCTTTAGCAGTAGCAATAGCAAATGGCGATTTAAGTGAAATCGAAACATTGAGAAATGAAGGAAAACGCAGCGAGCAAGATGAACTTAATCCATCTTTGCTCACTATGATGGAAACAATTAGAGAGCTGGTCGAAGAGGCAGTTTATTTGGCGCGAGCAGGAGCAGACGGCAAATTAGAGGTTCGCGGAAATGCTTCTAAATTTAAAGGTGAGTATATCAATGTGATTGAAGGGTTTAATCAAACATTGGACAACGTAATTCATCCGCTAAACGAAGCAGGGGAGGTGCTCAGCATTTTTGCTTCTGGCGATTTAACCCCGAGAATGCTTGGAGATTATAAAGGCGATTTAGCAGTTTATAAAGAAAATATCAATGGTCTTGGTGATTCTTTAAGTGGAGTGATAAGGGAAGTTCTTGATGCCGTTCAAGCTACAGCAAGCGCTGCAATTCAAATTTCTTCTACCTCTGAAACTATGGCAGTTTCTGCCGAAGAACAGAGCAAACAATCAGACGAAGTAGCAGGGGCAGTCGAAGAAATGGCTCGCACTGTTACAGAAAATGCAATGAACGCAGGCAAAGCGGCAGAGGTTGCAGAAAAAAATGGCGATATTGCAAACGAAGGCGGCTCTGTGGTCGAACAAACAGTTGCAAAAATGAGAGATATAGCCGGTGTTGTAAAGCAATCAGCTGAAAACATAGAAAAACTCGGTGAATCCAGCAAGCAAATCGGAGAAATCATTTCTGTAATTGATGACATTGCCGACCAAACTAATCTTTTGGCTCTTAACGCTGCCATTGAAGCTGCCCGGGCTGGAGAACAGGGACGCGGCTTTGCCGTTGTTGCTGATGAAGTTCGCAAATTAGCAGAACGCACAACCGAGGCTACAAAGCAGATTGCTGGAATGATAAAAGGAATACAAAGCGAGACTGAGCTTGCAGTTGCAGCAATGAATCAAGGAACAAACGAAGTGGCAGATGGCATTTCCTTGGCTGACAAGGCTGGTGATTCCTTGAAATCGGTCGTTGATAGCTCGCGATTAGTTCAAGATATGATTAACCAAATTGCCGCCGCAAGCGAGGAACAATCTTCAACAAGCGAGCAAATTGCAAAGAACGTAGGCACTATTTCCCACGTAACTAACGATAGCGCAAGACGAATACAAGACATTGCCCATTCATCTGAAGATTTATCGAAACTGACAGAGCAACTTCGCACTTTAGTATCTCAATTTAAAGTAGATGCTGAAGCGGGAGAGAGCCAGGATAGAGTTTCAGATTCATACAGGCAGTTAGCTTCTTCTAAAAAGCATTTGCCGGCATAAATTGAAAATATTTTTAAATTTCAAGCGTTGTAGTAGTAATTAATTGTAGATATTAGTCAAATGGAAACCAAAGAAAAAGAAGAAAAATTAAGCTTTCAGCAGTTGCTTCATTTGTTCAAAGAAACTCAACAAAGAATTGACAGAACAAATGAGATGATAGAAAAGTCATCTGCTGAACTATCAGCTAAATTTAAAGAAGACATAAGGTTCCAAGATATAGAAAAGTTTTTAAAAGAACTTGGAAAGCAAATTGGAGGTATTGGTAATAAATTTGGCACTTTTAATGAGGAGTTAGTTTTATCTTCTTTGAGGAATTTGCTTTACAAAAATTTTAGCTGCAGCACAACTATGTGTTTTAATCACCAGAAAAATGGCACTGTGCTTGAAATTGACTTGCTTGGTATCTCCAAAGATGCTTATTATATTATCGAAATAAAAAGTCATTTGCGGGAAGATTCCATAGAGCAGTTGAAAAAAGAAATTGTTCAGTTTAAGCAATTTAGACCGCTTTTTGAGGATAAAAAAGTCTATGGATTAATTACTGCTACGCATTACGATGAAAAAATTAGAAATAAAGTGTTGGAAGAAGGTATTTACTTTATTTCTATAACAGACGATATTGTAAAAATGGACGTTCCAGATAACTTTACAGCAAAAGCCTGGTAAAGAGTTGTTTCCTTAAGCAGTTAAATAGCATAAATTTAGCTCTGAGAACTTTTTTAAAGAAATTAATTTTATACAAGAAATAAGGATTTTTATGGTTACAGAACTTGGAAGCAAGAGTAAAAGTAAAGGAGAAAGCTCAAGCGAGCTTCTTCAGCTTGTAACATTCCATCTTGGAGACGAAGAATTTGCAGTAGACATACTAAATATTCAGGGTATAAACAGGATGATTGAGATTACGAAGGTGCCTAATTCGCCCGATTACGTAGAAGGTATAATCAGCTTGCGTGGTAATATTTTGCCAATTATTGATTTGCGTAGAAGACTTGGGCTTCCGGCTAAAGAATATGACAAATCAACAAGGTTTATTGTAGTTGAAATGGAAAGCAAAGTGATTGGCTTTATAGTAGATAGCGTAAGTGAAGTATTAAGGATAAATAGAAATTTAACCGAGCCACCGCCGGATATTATAGCCGGAATAAATTCAGACTACATTACCTCAGTTGCAAAGTTGGAGGATCGGATTATCATCCTGCTTGATTTGAACAAAGTGCTTACAGACCATCAAAAAGCAGAGTTAGGCGATTTTCAAATTAAAGAAGAAGCTGAAGAAGAAGCGTAATTCTCAATAAACACTATTTATTTCTCAGATAGAAGGCAGCGCACCAAAAAGCGCTGCCTTTTCCTTTTTTTGCTACAGCTAAATTTTCAACTTCCACTTTTTCCCCTGCTGACGGGGGATATTCTATCTCCCTTTTGAAAAAGGTGGCTGGGGGGATTTCTTTTAAAGTTATGCTTAAGTTAGGCAGATGTGCCACACTTTTAAAGTGTGGCACATCTTTTCTTTTCTACAACAATATAATCCCTACGGGATAAGTACAGTAGCGGGAAATTGACTTCTACAATAATTTAATCCCTACGGGATATTTTTTCTCCAAAGAATAATTAATAATTAACAATTAAACTTCATATGGGATATTTTTTTTATTAAATACTTTTCCACCCCCTTTTTCCCCCGCCAGCGGGGGATATAGAGCTGTCCTGTGTTTCCCCCTCCTTCCAAAATTGAATTTTGGAAGGAAATTTTCTTCGCATTTGAACTTGGGAAGTAGAGGCATTTTGCCATGAAACAAAAGATGGACGCCACCTTCGAGTTGGAGTCCATCTGGTGGCTTTTGAACTGCATAGATGTGCCACACTTCGAAAGTGTGGCACATCTGAATATCTTTCAATTCCCCTTCCTTCCCGACTCCTAATTCCCGCTTCCCATTTAATAACTTGTATCTAAAATTTTAATTAAATACTCGCCGTATCCAGATTTTTTTAGCGGTTCGGCAAGTTTTAAAAGCTGCTCTTGATCGATGAATCCCATTTTATAAGCAATTTCTTCTATGCAGGCAATTTTTAGTCCTTGACGCTCTTCTATAGTTTTCACAAAATTCGAGCACTCTATAATTGAAGAATGTGTGCCGCTGTCGAGCCAAGCGAAGCCGCGCCCCATCAATTTGACTTTGAGCTTGTTGCGTTTCAAATAGTTGATGTTCAGATCTGTAATTTCAATTTCTCCTCTTGCGGAGGGTTTTAAATTTTTTGCAATTTTCACTACCTCGTTATCATAAAAATAAAGTCCAACGACAGCGAAATTTGATTTAGGGTTTTCCGGTTTTTCCTCAATAGAAAGGACTTTGCCTTGCTTATCAAATTCGACCACTCCATAACGCTCAGGGTCATTCACGTAATAGCCAAAGACCAGAGCACCATCGTCATTATCGACAGCATTTTGCATAAGTTTTGGCAAAGAATTTCCGTAAAAAATATTATCACCGAGAATAAGGCAGACTTTGTCGTTTCCAATAAACTCCTCGCCAACGATGAAAGCATCAGCCAAGCCCCGAGGCTCTGCCTGAACTTTGTATGAGATATTTAAGCCGAGCTGGGAACCATCTCCAAAAAGTGCTTCGAAGCGTGGAGTGTCTTGCGGGGTAGAGATAATTAAAATATCTTTTATACCTGCAAGCATTAACGTTGAAAGCGGATAATAAATCATTGGCTTGTCGAAAATAGGCAGAAGCTGTTTGCAAATTGCCATTGTAACAGGGTAAAGGCGTGTGCCAGAGCCGCCAGCAAGAATTATACCTTTCATAAAATCATTTCAATTTATATTAACAACATTTCTATGCCAAACCTGAATAAAAGAGCTGAAAGAATTGCGACAATTAGACTTAGAATAGCTGAAAAAAGAACTACTTTTTTGCCGAATTCTTTCATTATCACAACGAAAGTAGTGAAGCAAGGGAAATAAAGCGTTACAAAAACTATGAAAGTAATCACCTGATTAAGCGTCAAAGGCAATTTAGATAAGCTATCTACTCCCATCGCTTGATTTGCCATCACTAAAATCAATTCTTTTCTAAAAAAGCCAAAAACAAGCGTTGAACCAAGCTCGTTTGGCAAGCCAAGTAAATATGATACAATCGGTTCGAAAGCTAAATTGATGTAATAAGATACTTCAAAATATTCTATCCAGCCAAGCACCATACTTCCCAGCACAAGAAACACAAGTGCATCTTTTGTAAAATCAAGAATACGCAGCCAAGTTTTTTGAAAAGAATATTTTAAGGAAGGCACTTTTAATTTTGGTATTTCAAGAACTAAGCCAATTGGTTTTGATAGTAGTTTCGATAATACTTTTCCATTAATTGCGATTATAAGCAGCACAAAAGCAAAAATTATTAGTGCCCAAATAGGAGAAGCGAAAGCAGCGGTGAGAGCAAAAATTACTGCTATTCTTGCCGAACAAGGAACAAAAGGTATAAGGATTGCGGCAATTGTTCTGTCTCGCTTGTTTTCTATCATTCTTGTAGAATACACAGCTGGAACAGAGCAGCCGAAACCCAAAACAAAGGAAACGACAGATTTTCCGTGCAATCCAATTTTATGGAATATACCGTCCATCAAAAACGCAGTTCGAGCTAAATAGCCCGTTTCCTCGAAAAGCGCCGTCAAAAATACTAAGGGCAAAAAGTAAGGTAAAATAATTCCAAGTATTCCAGAAAAACCAAGATAAGCGCCATTCAGAGTGAACCATAGAAATTCATTATAATCTCTTACTGGCGCAAGTAAAATCGCTAAATCTTCTAATAATGGCTCAACTAAATCTGCAAGTCCATTCCCAATAATAAATATCAGGAAAAAGTATAATACAAAAAAGATTGTTAAGAAAAAATGCCCAAAAACTGGGTGCAGCAAATAATCATCAACTTTTTCGTCCAAAGTCCGTTTTCGTTTCTCGCGATATCTTAAAACGTCCTCGCTAATTTTCATTGCGTAGTGATGTCTTTCATAAGAAACGGTTTCAAAGCAATCTAATTTATGCTCTTCCAGAAGATCTTTGCAGATTTTATTGCTCAGCTCTTCAGTCTTGTTTCTAATGTCTTTTTCTATTAAAGTTGGATTTTCAATTAGCTTGATAGAAGCAAAGCGGCGTGAATAGTTTTTCCCTTCTAAAAGCGGTTTTAAGGCGTTTTCTAAATCCTGAATATGCTTTTCAATGTGGTGTGTGTAATGAAAAGTGCTTGCGGGCTTATGCTCGTATTCCAAATGTTTATAGCAAGCATCGGAAAGCTCTTTTACGCCCTTTCCATATTTAGCCCTTGTGGGAACTATTGGAACGTTTAGCTTTTCTTCTAACTTTTTTAAATCAATGCTAATGCCTTTCGATTCGGCTTCATCGAACATATTAAGCACAACTATCACTGGCAGCCCCAGCTCAATTAGCTCAATAGTAAGCTCGAGACCTCTTGTAAGCAGGCTCGAGTTTATTACATTGACCACCAAGTCCACAGGGCTATTCATTAGATAATCTACTGTAATTTGCTCAGACTTATCGTTTGGGTTTAATGAATAAGTGCTTGGCAAATTTATTAGATTATAAGAATTAGCATTAATATTAATCACAGAAGAATTGATAATTCCAGCAGAGCCAGAAATAGCAATTTTACTTTTCTTTATATCCGATAAAACATTAAAAACCGTGCTTTTTCCAGAGTTCGGCTGCCCAACAATTACTATTGTTTTATCGCTCATTTTCAACGACTATTTTTTTTGCTAATTCTCTGCCAATGGCAAGCTTATTGGATTGAACCGTAAGGTTTTCCAAAATCACAGGACCCCATTTGCTGTCGTTATGCTTGATGACAACATCGTCTTTATGTATTCCAAGAGAGCTTAATTTTCTTTTTGCTTCTTGTCCAGAGTTTATTTCTTTTATTGTTAATCTTACTTCAACTGGTGCTTCTGATAGACTCATTTTTATAAGTTTATTTTTATAATAAATAAAAAGCGGGATTCTTAACTTTCGTCCCACATTGTTTGTTAAAACGATATATGAATAAATTTATTTTTTTATAAGAAATTTTTAATAGGGTAAAAACTTAATTGTTATTGGGAATCAGGAGTCTGGAATGAGGAATCGGAAAAGGTCATCTTGTCTGTTACATTGAATTATCTAATCATATCCTATTAAATTTAATTATTGAATTTTTATTATAATATAATTACTTCGGGATATATTTCAAGGAAGAAAAGCATTGCACAGATCCGTAAAAGAATATTTGTTGCTAATGCTCATACCTGTTCAAAGATTTACTGTTGTTTAAAAATTTTTATTTATTCCAGCGCAATAGCTTTATCTGTATTAATGAAAAAGCAATGAGAATTAAAAAAATAAGCAGAGCAAGAGCTGAAGCATATCCCATTCCATCGGTTTTTTCAAAAGCATTGACATATACTTGATAAACAAGCGTCATTGTAGAATTTAAAGGGCCTCCTTTCGTCATCACATAAATTTCTACAAAAATTTGAAACGATTTAATTGTATTAATAACAATTACGAAAAGCAGAGTAGGCTTTATCAAATGAATAGTAATACGAACAAACTGCTGATAACTACTTGCTCCATTTAGCTTTGCCGCATCGTATAAATCTTGCGGAACGGTTTGCAAACCCGCTAAAAATAGCACCACATAATATCCAATCGAAATCCATATATCCATAAGCATTATTGCAATAAGCGAGCTGGATGGATTTTGAAGGAAACCCAGCTCTGATTGGGGAAGTCCAAGCATTGCAAAAAGCGCATTTACATAACCATCTTTCGCATAAAGATTTGTGAAAATTAAGGAGATTACAACAAGCGAGCTGACTGAGGGCAAAAAATAAGATGCTCTAAATATTTCCTTATGCTTAACGAATTTGCTATTTAAAATGGAAGCTAATATTAATGCTGAAAGCGTAGTTATTGGAACCGTGCCAAAAGTAAAAAAAGATGTGTTGAAAAGGGCTTTCCAAAAAATATCATCTTTAAAAATATTAAAGTAATTCTCAAAACCAATGAATTGAAAGGAATTTGTTAGTGTTTGGTATTTTGTTAAGCTCATAAATATAGCAAAGCCAAGGGGATAAATCCAAAACACAGTTAAGGTGATTAACCAAGGCAGAAGCAAAATTAGAGTATTTGTATTTTTTCGTATTCTATTATTCATTCATAAGATTCGATTATTTTAAGCCACTAAACTAATGAAATTATTGCTTTTCTAAAAGGTTAAAAAAAAGAAATTTATAGTTTATCGAGATTCATACTTTCTTAATCCAAATGTAAATGTAACGCCTCCATTCTCCATTGCATCAATCATAACTTTTGACTCGTGAGACTCGATAATTGCCTGCACTATTGCAAGTCCCAGCCCAAAACCAGAGCTTGACCTCGATAAATCTGCACGATGAAAACGGCGGAATAAGTCCTGCAGCTTATCTTTATCTATTGAGTCGCTTTCGTTGTAAATTCTGAACATAATGTCATTATGGAACTCGTAAAGTTTTATAGACACTACGTTATCCTCTTTTGAAAATTTTATAGCATTGTCGATTAAGTTAAAAATTGCCCTTTTAATTAATGCCCTGTCTGCAAAAACTTCAGTTTTTCCGTCAATTTGAAATTTTATATTTACTTCTTTACTTTTAGCAAGGCTTTCAACGGAATCAATGCATTCTTCAACCAACTCATCGAATTTAAAAAAATGTGGCTTTGGTATAAGCATTCTTGAATCATAGCGGGTGAGAATAAGCATATCTTGGGTTAGTTTGTTTAAATTGTGCAACTCGTTGATACATTTGCTAATCGCAAGCTCAGTTTCAATCGGCAAATGGTTTTGCAAAAGCAATTCTAACTCTAATAAAACTATTGTGATTGGGGTTCTGATATCGTGAGAGGCGTCAGCGATAAACCTTTGCTGGCTTTTAACTGCTCTTTCCAATCTATCAATCATATCGTTAAAGGTGAGTGCAAGTTGATTTAACTCATCTTGTGAATTTCTGATGGGCACCCTTCTGTTCATCTTATCATATCTAATAGAGGCAGCCGTATCTGTAAGTCGCACAACAGGTTCAAAAGTTTTTCTTGCGATAATGTAAGCAATCAAGCCAGAAATTAAAATAGATATTGGAACAAATACGGAGAACGAAGAAAGCAGAAGCTCAAGAGATGTCTTATGATTTTCAAGTGATACGATGCTAAATAATTTGTATTGATTGCCGTCATTTTGTTGAAAAGCAGTAGAGTGTAGCCGATAATTAATGCCCTTATGTTTTATGGAAAAAAATCTATTTCGCTGCTGCTCAGCAGCGAGGTAATTAGTTAAGGTTTCTTTTATGTTTTGGATTGGGTTTTCAAGTAAAATTATGGAATCGTTCG
>JAAYJM010000151.1 GCA_012522895.1 Ignavibacteria bacterium | reverse complement strand
TTATTTGCTTTTTTTTTTGATAATTTATTCATATATTCGTAAATATAGTTTAAAATATATGGAAAATTATATAAGCATTAAGATAAAATAAAAGAAAGTTCTTTAAAACAATTTTAAAATAAAAACAATCATTTTGACTTAAAAAAGTCTAAAATGAAATATATAATTAATAAACCATTATAAAATAGAGGGATACATAATGAAAACCTATAAATACTTTACGCTTCTTTCGTTTGTCCTTGCACTTTCTTTGTTCGTATCATCTTGCTCTGAAAAAACGGAACCAGTTCCTCAAGATGATGTGAAAGTTCTTGCGCCATCACATTTTCCGCCAGTCCCCTTTCCGGACGATAATCCTTATAACCCTGCAAAAGCAGAATTGGGACGTTACTTGTTTTACGACCCTATCATTTCGCCAGATGGCTCAATTGCTTCCTGTTCGCACTGCAAGCCGCAAGCTTCTGCCTACGCAATTAATGTTGACTTGCCAGCAGGGTATCAAAAGCAGCTTTGCGGGCGTAATGTTATGCCGATGATTAACCTTGCCTATAAAACTGAAATTACCTGGGACGGCCATTGCGAAAGTATTGAAGACGATACTTATGGAACGCTTGCCAGCTTTATATTTGGTGCCGACACCAATGGAATAAATAAAAGATTGAAAGAGCATAGCGAATATCCAGAAATGTTTATAAAAGCATTTGGAGAAGGCACTGTCCCTTCTACTTTTTTAGCTTCTCAAGCAATTTCTACTTTTGTAAGAACTCTTATTTCCGGAAACTCCCCTTACGATAAATATATAAATGGAAATAAAAGTGCTTTAAATGAATCGGAAATAAGAGGGATGGAGCTATTTTTCAGCGATAGAACAAGTTGTTCCGAGTGCCACTCTGGACTTATGTTCACTGATGAAGAATATCACAACACTGGCACCACCTCACACTATTTCGATAAGGGACGCTATAACGTTACAGGAGATTGGCAAGATAAAGGAAAATTCCTAACGCCAACTTTAAGAAACGTTGAGCTAACCTATCCTTACCTCCATACCGGGGAATATTGGACATTGGAGGAGCTAATTCATAATTATAATATCGGCGGACACGAATGGTTCAATAAAGATACTTTGATTCGTCCGCTTAATCTTAACGCCACTGAAAGAGCTGATTTAGTAAATTTCTTGAAAAGTTTGACCGATACGGAATTTATAACAAACAAAAAGCATAGCAATCCATTTGTAAAATAGCGCTAATTAGTTTGTGCAAAAAGTAAAATTTTAAAGTTTATAATGAAATAGTAGAACAGGCATCTTTGCCTGTTCGAAATTTTCTACTTTTTGCACAAACTTTTCAGCTCTTTGCTTTATTAGAAAAAAGAACAAGAAAGTATTTTGAACTAAGATTGACAAAAGCATTCTTAAAATAAAGAGGAAAATCACTTATTATAGCAAAATAAATGAACACATTACTCAGCAGCAAATATCAATATCTGCACTCAATAAATTCTCCTTCTGATTTAAAAAAAGTTCCCATAAACGAACTGCATATTGTTTGCAATGAAATAAGGGAATTTCTTATTGACACAATAACTCAAACTGGTGGGCATTTAGGCTCCGGGCTTGGTAGCGTGGAGCTAATAGTTGCTCTGCATTATGTCTATAATACTCCAACAGATAAATTAGTTTTCGATACTGGACACCAAAGCTATCCCCATAAAGTTATTACGGGGCGCCGCGATCTTATGCACACAATAAGAAAAAAAGGCGGCATTTCCGGTTTTTTAAAACGCTCAGAAAGTGAATTTGATTGCTTTGGAGCCGGTCACGCAAGCACAAGCATATCAGCGGCACTCGGTATTGCAACTGCCCGCGATTTACAGAAAAAAGATTTCAAAGTCCTTGCAATCATTGGAGATGGTGCAATGACTGGCGGACTTGCTTTTGAAGGAATGAATAATTGTGGAGTTCAAAAAAGAGATATTACAGTTGTTTTAAATGATAATAATGTTTCGATTGACCCAAATGTATCTGCTCTTTCCAGCTATTTTAATGAGCTTTTTGCTTCGAATAGAATGCAAAGACTTAGGCAGAATGTTTGGGAGTTGACCGGAAAAATGGAAGGCATTGGCGATAGACTTCGCAAGGCACTTTCGAGGATCGAAGGGGGAGTGAAATCAATTATAACACCCGGCAGTTTGTTTGAGGCAATGGGCTTCAACTATTTCGGTCCTTTAAATGGACACAATGTCCAGCAGCTTGTGAAAATGTTTCGACTAATAAAGGATTCGCCTGGCCCAGTCCTCGTTCATATTATAACAAAAAAAGGCAAAGGATACTCGCTTGCTGAAAAAGATATAAGGCATTTCCACGCAATCGGAAAAATTGATAAAGATACTGGTTGCTCTACTAACATTTCCTCTCAAAAAGACTTAGCGCCAGAATATTATAAAGTATTTGGGAAAGCAATGGTTGAGCTTTGCCGAATGAATCCCAAGTTGGTTGGGATAACCGCAGCTATGGCGGAAGGAACTGGACTTGATGAATTAGAAAGGGAAATGCCCGAACGCTTTTTTGACGTAGGCATTGCAGAGGGACATGCTGTTACCTTTGCTGCGGGCTTAGCAAGTGAGGGGATTATCCCTGTTTGCGCTATTTACTCATCTTTTTTGCAACGTGCATTTGATAACATTGCTCATGATTGCTCATTGCAAAGTCTACACGTGATTTTTGCTATTGATAGAGCGGGCATAGTTGGCTCAGATGGCTCAACTCATCACGGTCTTTTAGATTTAGCATTTTTACGCTGCATTAGTAAAATTATTATCGCAGCGCCAAAGGACGAGCAAGAGCTTCGAGATTTGCTTTACAGTGCGGTTTTTTACTATACCCAATGCCCTGTTGCAATTCGTTTCCCAAGAGGTTGCTCGCTCGGTGTGAAAACCGAGTATATGAAGCAAATTTCACTGGGAACTTGGGAGATTTTAAAAGAAGGAAGCGATCTGGCAATTCTCGCAGTTGGGAATATGGTAAATGAATCTATTGAAGCGGCTGCAATTTTAGAAAATAATAATATTTCTGCAACTGTTGTAAATGCACGTTTTATAAAACCGCTTGATGAGAAAATGCTCCAGCTCCTTTGCTCAAAGCATAAAAAAATAATGACAGTTGAAGAAGGAACTGTTGCCGGTGGCTTTGGCTCGGCAATTGGAGAGTATATTGCAGCAAATCATCGCGGTAAAATAGAGCTTTTCTTGCACGGTGTTCCGGAAAAAATAATTGAGCACGGGAGTCAAAGCGAGTTACTAAAAGAAATTAATCTTGATAGCGAAGGAATTGCAAAAACTGCAATAGCATTTTTGGAAGAAAAAAGCTCCCTTTCTTTAATAACAACAAGTTAAAAGAATATTAGAAAAGCAATTTTATACATAGTAGGTCAAGCATCATTGCTTGACCATAATCCGCTTCCCGCTTCCCGCTTCCCGCTTCCCCAAAAACCCTACAATCCATAAACAGCTACTCTTTAATGCATTATAAAAAACATCTTTGAAAATTCTTGATATTTCATTAAATTTGTAGATTGTAATAAGTTTTTGAGAAAAATAGTTTTAAAATGTTCAAGGAATTAGCTGAAAAATTATCATATCCAGAGATTGAGCATAAGATTTTGGAGTTTTGGGAAGAAAATAAGATTTTCGAGAAAACCTTAGAAAATCGAAAGGATAGCCCTTTTTATGCTTTTTACGAAGGTCCCCCTACTGTCAATGGAGAGCCCGGAATTCATCACTTAATGGCAAGAACATTAAAAGATATTGTTTGCAGATATAAAACATTATCGGGCTATTATGTTCGCCGTCAAGCTGGCTGGGATACACACGGATTGCCTGTAGAAATTACAGTTGAAAAAAAGTTAGGACTAAAAAATAAATCTGATGTTCTTGAGTATGGCATAGATAGATTTAACAAGGAATGCAAGAAATTTGTATATGAAAATATAGAAAAAGACCTCGGCTGGCGCCAGCTTACTACTCGTATGGGCTATTGGGTGGATCTTGATTCTGCTTATATTACCTGCACAAATGATTATATTGAATCTGTTTGGTGGGCTTTAAAACAATATTTTGATAAAGGATTGATATATAAAGGTTTTAAAGTTGTTCCGCAGTCTCCAACAATTGAAACTCCGCTCAGTTCTCACGAGCTTTCTTTGGGCTATAAGGAAGTTCGCGACCCTAATTGCTATATAAAATTAAAAGTAAGAAAGTCAAATTTAGATTTGCCAGCCGGCACCAGTCTTTTAGTTTGGACTACCACACCTTGGACACTTCTTGCTAACGTTGCGCTTGCTGTTGGCGAGGATATTGACTATGTGCTTGTTAAAAACAAAGTAAAGCAAAAAGAGTTCGAGCAAGAAATGTATTTGATTCTCGCAGAATCAAGGCTAAGCGTCTTAGATGGAGAAAGTGAAATCATTTCCACTTTTAAGGGAAAAGAACTGCTTGGAACTAAATACGAACAGATTTTCAGTTATAAACCCTTGGACGAAGAAAAATATCCAAATGCTCTCTCTGTCCTTCTCGGCGATTTTGTTTCAACCGAGGACGGCAGCGGTATAGTCCATATTGCGCCCGCCTTTGGCGAAGATGACTACCAAATGTCGAGAAAATTCGATTTGCCTTTCGAGCAGCCAGTAAGCCCAAACGGTCATTTTACGGAAGATGCAGGTGAATTTGCAGGAAGGGCAATAAAAAATTTCACATACCCCGATAGAAAAGAAGAAGGCTCCGATAAAGACATAATAATCGCGCTAAAAAAAGCTGATAAAATATACCGAGCAACTAATGATTATTTGCACAACTACCCGCATTGCTGGCGGACAGGGAATCCTATAATGTATTATGCAAGGGACTCTTGGTTTATTAAATCCCCAGCTTATAAGGAGCAGATGATTGAAATAAATAAGAATATCAACTGGCAGCCAAGTGAAATTGGAACGGGACGCTTTGGGAATTGGCTTGAGGAGGTAAAAGAATGGTCGCTCTCGCGCGATAGATATTGGGGAACCCCGCTTCCAATTTGGGTTTCAGAAGACGAAAGCGATATGTTTGCTATTGGCTCGATTGAAGAGCTTTTAGATGGATATTTTGAAAATCCAGACGGGACTCGGACCCGCTTGCGTGATGGAAATTACGAAATTGACCTCCACAAACCTTTTGTCGATAATATCGTTTTTGTAAAAAATGGAAAAACATACCGCCGCATTTCTGAAGTGATAGACGTTTGGTTCGATTCTGGTTCAATGCCTTTTGCCCAAATGCACTACCCTTTTGAAAATAAAGAGCTTTTTGAGAAAATGTTTCCTGGCGATTTTATAGCTGAAGGAATAGACCAAACACGCGGCTGGTTCTATACTTTGCATAATATTGCGGTAGCAATCTTCAATAAACCCGCTTTCAAAAATATTATTGTAAACGAGCTAATTCTCGATAAAGCTGGCGTCAAAATGTCGAAATCCAAGGGCAATTCAGTCGATCCCTTTTATATTATGGGAAAGTATGGCGCTGACGCAGCTCGCTGGTATTTAATCGTCAATACTCCCCCTTGGAAAACTATGCTCTTCAATGAAGATGATATTGCAAGAACTGTTATTTCCGACTTTTTCCGCTCTCTTACAAATATTTACTCATTTTTTGCAATGTATGCAAATATAGATGGATTTACTGGTAAAGAAGCTTTTATCCAAGTTTCTGAAAGAACTGAAATTGATAGATGGATTATTTCAAAAACAAACTCATTGATTGCAAGCTATACGCAATATATGGAGGATTACGATTTAACTAAAGCCTTTCGCTTGATTCAAGACTTTACAATCAATGAGCTTTCCAACTGGTATATTCGCAGAAATAGAAGAAGATTTTGGAAAGGCGAGAAAGATAAAGATAAAATTGCAGCTTATCAAACTTTGCGCGAGGTTCTTTTAAATTTGCTTTGCATTATGTCGCCTGCGGCACCCTTTTTATCCGAGGATTTGTATTTAAAATTAAAATCGGAAGGCGGCCCAATTTCTATTCATCTACTTGATTTACCAAAGGCAGATGAAAGTTTAATTGATGTTGATTTAGAAAGGAAAATGGAGCTATCGCAAAGGATAGTTTCGATTGCGAGATTTTTGCGCGAAAAATCTAAAATTAAAGTTCGCCAGCCACTAAGTAAAATTTTAATTCCAATTCAATCTATTCAAGAGCGTAGAGACATACTTCATTTTGAAAATATTATAAGAGAAGAAATAAACGTTAAATCCATAGAGTTTGTTGAAGGCGACACAGAAATAGTTCGGCGAAGTGCAAAAGCAAATTTTAAAGTAATTGGTAAAAAATTTGGAAAGCAAACTCAAAACGTTGCAAATGCTATAAAAGAGCTTACAAATCAACAAATTAAGCAAATAGAAAAGCAAGGCAGTATTTCGCTCCCAATTCAGGGCGAGCAAACTACTATTTCTCTTGAAGATATAGAAATTCTTAGTCAAGATATTGAAGGCTGGCTCGTTGAAAGCGATGGCACTATTACAGTTGCATTAGATACACAAATCAATGAAGAGCTATTATCCGAGGGCATTGCAAGAGAATTTATAAACAGAGTGCAAAATCTTAGAAAACAAAGTAATTTTGACATCACAGATAGAATTGCAATTAAGTATAATTCCAGCAACAGTTTAAAGCCAGCTGTTGAAAAAATGAAAGATTTTATTGCAAATGAAGTTCTTGCACAGCAAATTGAATTTTCTGAGCAAAATGAAAAAATGACAGAATTAGAAATAAATGACGAAAAAATATTTGTTTATTTAAATAAAGTTTAATTATATTACAATTTTGTTAAGCTATTGTAAATGAAATAAAAAGAAAAAAATAAATGGAGCATATAAATGGCAAAGAAGAAAACAAAAGACAGTATTGAAACAGCTGAAAGCCTTGATACTAAAGAATTAGAAGTAAAAAAAGAGAAAAAGGTAAAAGCTGAGCCTGTGGCAGCAGAGGAAAAAGTGGCAAAGAAAGCTACAAAAGCAAAAAAAGAGCCGAAAGCCGATGAAAATGCCGCTGAGAAAAAAGCGAGTAAAAAAGTTAGCGCAAAAGATAAATCCAAAACTGAAAAGCCTGCCGCTGAGAAAAAGGCAACAAAGAAAACTGCGAAGACTAAGAGTAAAGATGAAAGTCCCAGCACTCCTTTGCCAGATGAAAAAATAGAAGCTATGAAAGATGCCAAAAGCGAAAAAGAAGTTTCTTCTGATAATAAAAAAAGAGGCAGGCAGCGCAAAGAAAAAGAAGCAGAGCCAAAAAAAGAAAAAGCAAAGGAAGTAAAGGAAGTAAAGGAAAAAAAAGCTAAAGAAGAAACGGAAAAGAAAGCTACTCCAGTAGAAGAGGTTATCCCAGTTAAAGACGAAAGGCCCTTTGTTCAAACTGAACTTAGCAAAAAGCAAGAAGAAGAAAGAGCAGCCGAGCAGGCATTTATTGAATCTGCTGATATTCAACCAATGCCAGACGTCCGCTATGCAGACGAAGAGCTTAAAATCTTTGAAAAACGAATCTTAGATTATAGGAAGGAATCTATCGATGAACTTAGAATGCTCCGCGACCGCCTTGATGATTTGACTAACTACGACTTTGCCGAAGAAAGTATGATTTATTCAATGCACATGGCCGAGCAAGGCTCCGAAGCACTTGAAAAAGAAAAAACTTACGCCCAAATACAAAGAATAAACGAATATATTAAAAAATTAGACGACGCCCTTCAAAGAATAAAGGAAAAAACTTATGGAATTTGCAGGGTTTGCGGCTGTTTAATTGCAAAAGAAAGATTGCTCGCTGTTCCAATAACCACACTTTCAGCAGCTTACAAAATTCATAAAAAATGCCCAGATGACGGCATAGATAGAATTGAGCAGCCAAAGCAAAATAACGAATCTAATGAATAATATGGGTGAAAAAAAAAATAAATACTATTATTTTTACATACTCGCTGCTCTATTAGTTTTATTTGACCAATTTACAAAGCTTTTATTTAAAGATATTTTTGGCATTGCTAATATCTTCGGATTGCAAAACGATTACGCCCCAAGTGGAAGTATACCGGTATTTGGAGATTTTGTTCAATTCGTTTATGTGGAAAACGAAGGTATGGCTTTCGGAATCACTTTCGGCTCTTTTAAAATACTATTAAGTTTATTCTCCGTTGTCGCAAGCGCTGCGCTTGTGTATTTAATTTATAAAATAAAAGATAGTCATTTTGCAGTAAAGCTGGGCTTCGCTCTTATTTTAGCTGGAGCAACAGGGAATTTGATAGATAGATGTTTTTATGGATTGATTTTTAACGAAGGACCTTTATTTTATGGTAGGGTAGTGGATTTTATTCAAGTTGATATTCCAGATATAAGGCTTTTTGGTCGTCAATATACTCATTTCCCAGTTTTTAATGTTGCCGATTCTTGCGTTACTTGTGGAGCAATCCTTTTGATTTTATTCAATAAAAAAATTCCACATATTAGCTTTTCCAAAGCAGACGCACAGCAAAATTGTTCAAAATAGCGATGATCCTGAAAACGATAAATGATAATTAACTCAATAGAAATTATAAACCTAAGAAATCACCTACACAGCAAAATTGAGCTAAGCCCAGAAATGAATATATTTTGCGGCGCAAATGGTGCGGGGAAAACCACCATTCTTGAAGCAATTTATTATGCTGGAATTACGAAAAGCTTTCTTGCCGGCTACGATTCTACTATTTTAAACAACAATCAAAATCATTTTTTAATTTCTGCAAAATGCACAAATGATATTGGGAATAATTATAGTATCACAATAAATTATACAAAGGACAGAAAAAAACAGATCAGCTCCACTTTCGGTGATAACCTTCTCGCAAAAGATGTTATTGGAATTATTCCGATTGTGGTGTTAAATCCAGA
Organism: Ignavibacteria bacterium; assembly: GCA_012522895.1. Classification (GTDB taxonomy): domain Bacteria; phylum Bacteroidota; class Ignavibacteria; order Kapaibacteriales; family UBA2268; genus JAAYJM01. Next base: position 9,010 of record JAAYJM010000151.1, on the reverse strand, counting down.
TTTAAAAATTATTACAAGCGGCTCGCCCCCCGATAGGCGTAGTTTTATCGATAGCATACTTTGCCAAACAAGCAAGGTATATTTTGGGAAACTGCAAGATTTAAAGCGGATTTTAAGGCAGAGAAATAATTTATTACAACAAGCAAAGCACCAGATTAGCTTTGATTATTCTCAGCTTGATCCTTGGAATAAGCTATTTATTGAAGCTGCATCTGAAATTATTTATAGAAGAAAACAGTTCAGCCTGGATTTTCAACTTATTTTCAAAGAATCCTATAAAAACATTTCATTAGAAAAAGAAACTGCTGATTTTGAATACAGTCCTTTTTGCGTTCCCGAGGGCTTTTCTTTTAACACAAGTAAGGAAGAAATTGAGAGTTATTTACTTTCATATTTAGAAAAAATTAAAAAAGCTGAATACGCACGCTCACAAACGCTTTTCGGTCCGCAAAAAGATGATTTTCGTATATTAATAAACGCTGGAAATGCCCGCGATATTGCTTCTCAAGGTCAGCATAAGACCTTGCTAATCGCACTTAAATTTGCCGAATACGATTTTATTTATAGAAAGACAAACGAAAAACCCCTATTTCTTTTAGACGATATGTTTGCCGAGCTTGACATAAGCAGAAGAGTTGCAGTTCTCGATAATCTTCAAGCATTGAAAACCCAAACTTTCGTTACAAGCACCCGCATCAATTCGATATTAAAATCCATTATCGAAGAAAAAGCTGTTGCTCAAAAAAGCAGAATCACAGCATATAACGTTATAAATGGACTTGTAGAAAAAATTGAAAAACTTTGATTAAAAGCAATAGTTTAAATGAAATCAACAAGGTTAGAAAGAATTTCTTGGTATGCTTATGATTGGGCAAATTCCGGCTTTTATACCACAGTAATAACCGTTTTTCTTGGTCCTTATTTAACTACGATAGTTAAAAACGCAGCTGATGCAAGCGGCTACATATATTTTTTGGGAATCCCAATTTTCGCCGGAACTTTCTTTCCTTTTGTTGTTTCGATTTCTGTGATTTTACAAGTTGCTTTCCTGCCTTTAATTGGCGCTATTGCTGATTGGACAAATCGAAAAAAACTGCTGCTCGGAATTTTTGCCTATCTTGGCTCTTTTGCTACTATTGGGCTTTATTTTTTGGAGGGAGAGAAGTATCTGCTTGGCGCTGCTCTTTTCATTATTGCAAACATCTCCTTTGGCTGCTCGGTTGTGGTATACAATGCTTTTTTAAATGACATTGCAGAAAAAGAGGAAAGCGACAAAATTTCTTCAATCGGCTGGGCAATCGGCTATCTCGGTGGTGGACTTTTACTTGCCGGAAATCTTATGCTCTTTTCCAATGCTGAAAGCCTTGGTATATCACTTGCTTATGCTATTCGTCTTTCTCTTTGCTCGGCGGGGCTATGGTGGGCAATTTTCACAATTCCTACAATGTTATTTTTGAAAGACAGGCTTTCGGCACGCAAAATCCCAAAGGGACAAAACTATTTTCTTTTCGGTTTCAAGCAATTTTTTCACACTTTAAAAGACGCAAAAAAATATCCAAAAACGCTTCTTTTTCTCATCGCTTATTTAATCTATAACGATGGAGTTCAAGCAGTGATTGTCCTTTCTTCACAATTTGGACAAGAAGAGCTTTCTTTGGATATGGCAACACTAACAACTGTAATTCTTGTAGTGCAGTTTGTTGCTTTCTTTGGCTCGCTTCTTTTTAGCTTCATCTCAAACAAAATCGGTGCAAGAAATGCAATTTTACTTAGCTTAGTTGTTTGGTCTGCTGCTCTTGTCTATGCTTTCGGCTTTTTAGAAAGCGAGTTTCAGTTTTTTTTAATGGCTATTGTGATAGCTATTGTTTTGGGTGGAACTCAGGCGCTTAGCCGCTCTCTTTTTGCGAATTTAATACCCAAAGGAAAAGAGGCTGAATATTTTAGTATGTATGAAATAAGCGAGCGTGGAACAAGCTGGCTTGGACCTTTCGTTTTTGGCTTAACCCTTCAATTTACTGGTTCTTATCGATTTGCAATTCTGTCTTTAATCCTCTTTTTTATAATCGGATTTCTTTTATTATTTAAGCTAAAAGCTGAAAAATAAAATAATTATTAAATTCAAATCGTCTTAAATACTTTAATAATAACGATTAATAATAACGATTTTTTAATTTTGTTAATAAGTTGATTTTTGGGAAATAAAAGGACTTAAAAAAAATTGTGCGAAAATAGTTTAACCTGTAATTTTTTGGTAATGTATTTCGAAGTAAGGTGCAAAAACACACATTAAACTATGGGTTGTAAACAAAAAAATCAAATAAAGAATATGCTAAAAAAAGAAACAATTAGCTGGGACAGTAAAAAGCTCGGAAGGAAAATGGAGCTTGCCGTTTATGGGCATTACGGCATTTCTATTTTGCTCTTTCCCGCCACTACTGACTCATGTTTAGAGAACGAAGAAAATGGTATGATACAGGCTATCCAACCACTTCTCGAAAGTGGGCGCTTCAAAGTGTTCTCGCTCGGGGCGATGAACTTTGAAAGCTGGCTCACAAAAGACAAAAAAACTAACGAAGAAAAATCGGAAATGCATAAAAAATATAACCAATATATAATTGAAGAAGTGCTTCCCTTTATCTTCGGTGAATGCGGCTGCGAGGTGCCAATCATTACAGCTGGTGCCGCAATTGGCGCTTATCACGCAGCTAATACTTTTTTCAGACGCCCGGATATCTTTCTTGGTACTATCGCTATGAGCGGCACTTTCGACATTACACATTACACAAATGGCTTTCTTGATGAAAAAGATAATTGCTATTTTAATTCGCCCATTCATTTTCTCCCAAAATTGAAAGATAATTACTGGCTTTCTTTTCTTAAAAGCAGAAAACACATTTACTTGCTTTCAGGAAAAGGGGAAAATGAATACCCAGAAAACTCAGAGAAATTAGCAAGCATCCTTAGTGATAAGCAAATTAAGCATGTTCTTGATATCTGGGGTGAAGAATGCGGGCATAATTATAGCACCTGGAACTTAATGCTAAATAAAGTTTTAGTTAATTACTTATAGTTTTCCAAATTTTTACTGCTTCGTAAACCACTATACCCGTTGCCACACTAACGTTCAAGGAATGCTTCGTGCCATACATCGGAATGTCTATCGCATCATCGCAGTGAAGCAAGAGCTCATCGTCTAAGCCTACAAGTTCATTTCCCATAAGCAGACAAAGTGGGTAGTCTTCGGCTTTTAGCGTGGAATAGCTTCTGGGCTTGCTTGTGATTTCAACCGCAACAACTTTCACACCTTTTTTCTTTTGCTCTTGGATAGCTTCGATTGTATTTTCAAAATAGCTCCAGTTAACTGTATCCACTGAGCCGAGGGCAGTTTTTTCAATCTCTTTTCGCGGGGGATGTGGAGTAAAACCGCAGAGAATTAACTCAGAAACAAGAGCGGAATCTGCTGTCCTAAAAATTGAACCAACGTTGTATAAACTTCTTATATTGCAAAGCATTATGCTTATAGGGTGCTTTTCTGATATTTTTGCTTCTTCTATTGTCAAGCGTATTTCCAGTATTTCTGAATGCCTAAGTCTTTTCATTATTTGCCAATGCAGAATTTTGAAAAAATATTATTTAAAACCTCTTCACTCCAATTTTCCCCGCTTAGCTCTCCCAGTGGCTTGATGGCAGCTCTAATGTCTATTGAAACAATTTCATTTTGAAAATCACTTTTTGCGCTCTCCATTGCTAAAGCTAAATGCTTTGATGCTCGTTCAAGCAAATCCCTTTGCCTCTCGTTTATTAAAAATTCATTTGACTGAGAAACAGAGCTGCAAGCTTCCTTTTCGATAAGTGAAAGCAAATCCTTTACGCCAAGACCTTGCTTTGCAGAAATATAGGAAACAGCTTCTTTTTTTAAAAAATTTGAAAAATCCAGCTTATCAATTTTATTTTGAACTAAAATCGCTTGCGAGCTTGGAAATTTGCTTTTCACTTCACTATATAGCTTGGCTGAATGATTTTCATCTATGCTAATATCATTGATAATCAAATTTAAATCCGCTTGCTCTAAAATATGCTCAGCCATTTTTATTCCTTCAATTTCTATGCAATCCTCGGAAGAACGCAGCCCAGCGGTATCAATCAGCTTTATCGGTATTTGTCCTATGTATAGCGTGTCCTCAATATAATCGCGTGTCGTTCCGGGAATATCGCTTACAATAGAGCGTTTTTTCTTTAATAAAGTGTTGAAAAGAGTAGATTTTCCGGAATTGGGATAGCCGCTGATTGCAACGTAAAAGCCATTCCGCAAAATCTGCGCTGAACGAAAGGAACTTGCTAAATTATTGCAGAACTCCGCCGACTCGCTAATCAAATGTAAAATATTCGCCTTATCAATAAATTCAAGCTCCTCATCCGCAAAGTCTAATTCCAATTCAAGCAAGCTAAGAATATCTATTAATCGCTTTCTAAATTCATTTATTTTCTCAGAAAGACCACCCGCAAGCTGGCGAGCAGAAATTTGACAAGCCGGAACGGAAATAGAATGAATAATATCAGCAACAGCTTCAACTTGTGTCAAATCCATTTTTCCATTTAAAAAGCTACGCTTTGTAAATTCCCCCGGTTCAGCAAGGCGCGCCCCAAGCTCTTTTAAAACGCGAATCAGCTCCTCCGATGCGATATAACCACCGTGGCAAGTAAATTCCACCGTGTCTTCGCCAGTGTAAGAATGTGGATTTTTGAAAATAAGTGCCGCTAAATTATCTATAATCGTATTTTTATAAACGATATTACCAACTAAAATGCTGTGGCTCTTTGCCTCCGATATTTTTTTATTAGAGGAAAAGCAGGAATCCGCAATAGGAAAAGCCTCTTTCCCGCTTAAACGGACCATCGCAATGCCAGATATTCCCGGCGGAGTTACTAATGCAACTATTGTATCTTCCAATTTTTTTTTTGAATTATTATAAGTAATTTTACAAATTAATTTAAGCTAAAATAATAAAAATATTTGAAAATGGACTATGAACTTGTAATCATTGGCGCGGGTGTGGTTGGACTTGCTATTGCTGCCAATCTCTCGAAAAGTAAAAGCGTCTTGGTTTTGGAAAGAAATCCGAGCTTCGGTATGGAAACAAGCTCAAGAAATAGCGAGGTGATTCACTCTGGAATTTATTATCCGCAAAATTCTTTAAAGGCAAGGCTTTGCGTTGAATCGAATAAGAAAATTTATGCCTTTTTAGAAAAATATAATGTCCCGCATAGAAGGATTGGCAAATTTATAGTTGCAAGCGGCAAAGATGAGATTCCAGAGCTTGAGCGCACTTTTTTAAATGCAAAAAATAATGAGGTGCTTGGCATTCAAGAATTTTCCTCGAGCAAGCTGAAGGAAATCGAGCCAAATGTGAATTGCGTTGCAGCGCTTTGGGCGCCCAATACCGGCATTTTAGATAGCCACAGCCTTATGTCCGCGCTTTTTTCGATTGCAAAAGAAAAGGGAGCCGACTTTGCTTTCCAGCACAGTTTTTCTAAGGCAGAAAAGAAAAATAATCTTTTTCAGATCGATATTGAAACAAAAGATAATGAAAAATTTTCTATTAGCTCAAAATTCCTAATTAACGCTGCCGGACTTGATTGCGATACCGTCGCAAGTAATTGTGGAATTGACTGCGGCAAAGCTAATTATAAGCTAAGTTACGCAAAAGGGCATTATTTTAGAATAAAAGCGAGCAAAAATCATTTAGCAAGTCATCTTATTTACCCAACTCCAAAGAAAGAATTTGCCGGCTTGGGAGTTCATTTAACTATTGATATGGCTGGTGGGCTGAAACTCGGTCCCGATGTGCAGTTTTTAAACAATAGAACGCTCGATTATTCCGTCCCAGAAACGAAGCGAGAAGAGTTTTTCAAAGTTGCCTCTACTTACCTTCGCGGCTTGGAAATTGAGGATCTATCTCCCGATCAAGCTGGGATTCGACCTAAATTGCAAAAGCAAGGCGAGCCTACGCAAGATTTCATTATCCAAGAAGAAAGCGACAAAGGGCTTCCAGGTTTAATCAATTTAATTGGAATTGAATCGCCCGGTCTTAGCTCTTTTTTGGGAATTGCAAAGGAAGTTGAAAATATAATTTATTATTTATAAAAAAGTTTTATAAAAATTTATTAATTTGCTTTTTTTGAAAATAATTTTTTTAATAGATTTGGAATTAATATGAAGAACAGCACTAATATTGAGTATTTCGATAATTACGCAATCGTTACTATGGTCGGCGATTTTCACTCAATTGAAGATGCCGAGCAGATTCGCGAAACTTTTAAAGAAGTTCATAAAAAAGGTTTCAATAATATTTTAATTAATTTAAAAGAGGTTTTCTTTTTGAACTCGCCCGTTATGGGCTCTTTCCTTTCCGGAAATGCTATTGTTAACAAGGCTGGCGGCAATTTTGTCGTGTTTAATGCAAACGATTATGTAGAAAATCTTTTTGCTGTGATGAAGCTTGATTTAGTTTTTTCGATTTGCAAAACATTAGAAAAATCACTGGATAAAATTAAATAAGCTCGAATAATTGCACTTTTTCAAAGGGGGAGTTTTAATTGTTAATTATTCTTTTAATGAAAGAATATTCCGTAGGAATTATATTATTGTAGCAAAAGGAAAACCTTGTCCGCGTTTATCCCGCTTGCCTGGGGTGGAAAATTGCCCAGTCATTCCGAGCGTAGCGAGGAATCCAGAGAAGTAGTCAGCTATCGGTTATTGAGCGTAGTCGAAATGAGCGAAGTGAAGAATCCAGAAATCCCCCCGTCCCCCTTTTTCAAAGGGGGAGATAGAAAGACGCTGCTACACTGCATCGTGGTCAGGAGGTGGAAAATTGTTTTGAAGGGAATTTAATTATTAATTGAGTTATTAGTTTTTTTGACTTAATTAATTTTCTTAAATTTCCTTTTGAGAGGGGCAGAGCTGTGTTCTTAAATCAATTTTTTTTGAGGTAAAAATGCTAAATTTAAACAAGAAACCGGATTTGATATACAGGGATAATGAGCCTGTGGCTGTAATTCTGGGAATTGAAGACTATGAAAATATATTAGAAATATTAGAAGAGCGGCAGGATATAGAAGATAGCAATGAAGCTTTATTAAACAATGAAGAACGTATAGAATTTAAAGCTGAGAATTATGTATAAAATTGAAGTTCTATCAAGTGCTGATAAAGCTTTAAAGAATATACCATCGTTATTCCGAAATAAAATTGTAAATCGAATTGCTGATTTAAGTAATAACCCTTTTCCTAATGATAGCAAGAAGTTAAAAGGTAGTAATTTCTTCAGAATAAGGATTAATGACTATCGTGTAATTTATCAAATTGAAAAGCAAATATTATTGATAACAGTTATTAAAATTGATAAAAGAGAAAATGTGTATAATTAACACAGCTTTCCAATTAGGAGGAGAGTAAGAATTATCCCCCACTGGCAGTTTAATTATTCTTTGAAGAAAAAATATCCCGTAGGAATTAAATTATTGTAGCAAAAGGAAAAAAATGAACAAACCCAATTTAACAAGACTGAGCATTCATAATGCTGAGTTCTATGGATACCACGGCGCCAAACAAGAGGAGCATCTGCTCGGCGGTAGGTATCAAGTCGATTTAGATATTTACTATGACGCAACGCTCGCAATCGAAAAAGACCAAGTCCAATACGCTGTAAATTACGAAAACGCTTTCTATTGCATTGAGGAGGTGATTTGCGACGACAGCTATAATTTAATCGAAACCATTGCTTATGATATTTTGAAATTTTTGCTCGATAGAACGCCCCAAATTGAAAAAGCTACTATCAGAGTAAGGAAATTGAACGCTCCGATTCGCAGAGTCCTCGATTACGTTGAAGCTGAACACAGCCTTTCGAGAGCTGAACTTAAACCAAGCGATGAATAATGCTTTCACAACAGTGCTGCTTTCACTCGGCTCGAACATCGGAGATAAACGCTTTAATATTGAAAATGCTGCCGAGCTATTGCAAAAAGCAGAAATTTTGCTCGACATCAAATTGTCATCGCTCTATTTGACGGAACCGCTTGGAGTCCGCAACCAGCCGACTTTCCTCAACGCTGCACTTATTGGGAAAACGGAGTTCGAGCCTTGCGTTTTGCTCGAATTTTGCAAAACATTAGAGTATTTTCACAACAGAAAGAAAAAAGAGCGGTGGGCAGCAAGGGAACTCGACATTGACATCATTTTTTTCGGCGATTGCGTAAAAAAAGAAAAAGTTATCGAAATCCCGCACCCAAGAATGCACGAACGCCGCTTCGTCCTCGTCCCTGCCGCTGAAATCGCTCCCAATCTTATACACCCCATTTATAAAAAATCCATTAAAAAAATGCTCCAAGAATGCAAAGACCATTCTTTTGTCATTGCACAATAAGTGATTAATTGTTAATTGTTAATTATTAATTGTTAATTGAAGAAATTCCCCTTTTTTTGGGTAAGAATTGTCCCCCGCTGGCGTGGTCAGGGGGTGGAAAAGGTGTTTTGAACGAAAAATAATAATTTTTCACCATTCCCGTTTTAATGAAGGCTGTTTCTTTTATTGGCATTTAAAGATCAGCAAACTAAAAAAAATAATTTTATTTTCCAAATATTCGATTGAGAAAATAAAAATTCTATTGATTTAACGTTTATTTTTTATTTCCTTAAAAATCCTTTTGTTTTGGTATGATTTTTGTCTATATTAATTTTTGAGGACGCTTTTTCTAAGGAAAAAATCTTTGAAAATATTTTATTTTTTACGTATTTATACGTATTGTGTATTCTATTAGAAATAGATAATTTTGCTTTGAAACTTATAAAAGGTTTCAATTAGTTGTTTGAAAATGAAAATTTTTTAATCGAAACTGGCGAATAATAGACAGGGAGCGGATCGGGAATCGGGAATCGGGAAAAATTGAAACGTGTCCCACGCAGGCAGTTTAATTGTTAATTGTTAATTGTTAATTGGTAATTGTTAAT
>JAAYJM010000150.1 GCA_012522895.1 Ignavibacteria bacterium | reverse complement strand
CTGCAACAATCAACAAAACTTAAGGATATATAAGGAATTTTCATTCTACTAAAAAGAAAAGGCACAAAAATAATTATGCTAAATTAAATTTTATTTATAAATTGCATTATGGAAAAGAGGAATATTATAAAAAACATTGGAGCAATTCTATTTATAACAATAATAGTATTCTTTCAATTGATAAATATTTTTTTCGGTCACTTTCACCTTGTAAATGGCAAAGTGATTTACCACTCTCACCCATTTAATGAAGACGATAATTCCAAACCAATACACATACATACACAGGAAGAACTTATAAGTATTTTTCTTTTAAGTTCTACAATTCTTCTCATTTCATTTTTCACATTTTTAAAAGCAATTTTTCCTCCATTCATATTAAAGCGAATTGAAGAACCAGCTTTTAATTATAATCATATCTTCCTTTCAAATATTAGTTACCGAAGTCCTCCCGCTTTTTGTTAATAAATCTTACTTACATAATTACGTTTTAGGCAAATGTAACGCATTGCCTTAAAATAAAGCAGATACGTTATTAAAAGCTATAACAATTTAATACTGTCATTCTGGCACATACCAGATACATATTTGTTGTCTCTTATGAGAGGAACAATAGAATAGCTTGCTATTAGTCAATGGCTATTAGTCAATGGCTATTAGTCGTTAGTAAAAATACTAATGAGCAGCAAACTATTTTAAATATGGGCTCTGGCGTTCCTCAGAATGATTCGAATATTTCAAATTTGTTATCTCTGTTTAAATAAAGCAATTGCTTTAAAATATATCTATAAATGAAACATTGCATAGCAAAATGTTATTAATAAATATTTTTATCACTAAATAATAAAAAAAAATGAATTTCAAATATATAATAATCGCGATAATTTTCCTTTTATCGTATAATTTTTTAGTTGCTCATAATCATACAATAATTGGAAAAATTGAATCAAACAATGGAGAAAATAGCCCAATACCTGGAGCAACAGTAAGAATAGAAAACACAGCACTTGGAACCATAGCAAATTCGAAAGGCGAATTTAAACTCAAGCATATACCCGATGGAAAATTCAATCTAATAATTTCAGCAGTTGGCTTTAAAACCCAAAATTTTTCTATAGAATTTGAGCATACAGAAGGCGATGATATTAAAGAATTTAATATTTCGATGGAGGAAGTAGCAATATCAACTCCCGATTTAGTAGTAACAGCAACTCGTTCTGAAAAAATTTATGAAGATACACCTGTAAAGCTGAGTGTAGTTTCACAGTCGATTTTAAAATCAACAACTTCATTAAATATAAAGGAAGGCTTGAGCTTTCAGCCCGGCTTAAGGGTAGAAAATACTTGTCAGAACTGCGGAGTAAGCCAAATTAGAATCAACGGACTGGAAGGGCATTACACTCAGGTTTTAATAGATAGCAGACCAATTTTTTCAGCTTTAAACGGTGTTTATGGCTTAGAGCAAATTCCCTCAATTATGATTGACAGAATAGAAGTTGTTCGAGGCGGCGGAAGCTCGCTATATGGCAGTAGCGCTATTGCTGGAATAGTCAATGTAATAACAAAAGACCCATCAATAAACTACTTTTCTGGTTCTTATATTCAATCTTTTACAGATGGAAAAACCCCAGACAACACTTTTCAGATGAACGCTTCTTTAGTTAATGATAATCAAGATATCGGCGTATATTTTTACGGACTAAATCGCAACCGTAAAGAATGGGATGCAAATGGCGATGGATTTTGCGAAATTCCTAAACTTGATTTAACTACCTTTGGAGTTAAAGCATTTTACAAACCTACTTATAAAACAAAATTTTCCGGAGAATATAATATTATTAATGATGACAGACGCGGCGGAAATAAGTTAAACCTTCCTGAGCATGAAGCTGATATTACAGAAGCTGCACGCCATAAAACACATATTATTCAATTATCATCTGAAACATTTTTTACAACTTATGATAAATTCTCCATCTATGCCTCTGGACAATTTACAGAAAGGAAATCATACTACGGCGCTGAGCAAAATCCTGATGCTTACGGAAATACTAAAAATAGAACGGCTGTTGCCGGTTTGCAGTATTCTCATATTAGCGATAATTTTATTTATGGTCAGCACATTTTTACTATTGGATACGAATTTCGCAATGATAATATTGAAGATGAAGCATTGGGCTATGACAGAATTATCAAGCAAGATGTTGTTGAAAATGCTATCTTTTTACAAGATGACTGGAGCTTAACTGAAAATGTTTCATTGATTTTCGGTGGACGCTTCGATAAGCATAATTTAATTGATAAATTCATTTTTAGTCCCAGAGCAAATGTCCTCTATAAAATTGTTGATAATTTATCAGTTAGAGCTAATTTTTCAACAGGTTTCCGCTCTCCGCAGGCATTCGATGAAGACTTGCATATTACTATTGTAAACGGCGGCGGTCAGGTTATAAGATTAGCAAATAATTTGAAAGAAGAGCGATCTTATACTTATGGCGCTTCCTTTGACTGGTTCTCTGATTCAAAATCATTTCCCTTTGCAGTTTCTTTCGATTTCTTTTCAACAATGCTCAGAGATGCTTTCGTTCTCGAAGAAACAGGAACAGACGATAAAGGAAATATGATAATGGAGAGACGCAACGGAAGAGATGCTAATATCAACGGCTTTACTTTGGAATTGCAATCGAATGTAAAAAGTATACTGGCTTTCAAAACCGGGTTTACTTATCAAAATAGTAAATACGATGAGCCATTCGTTTGGTCAAGTGGAGATGAAAAGACTGCCTCTCAATCTACCGACAAGCTATTGAGAGCGCCAGATTTATACGGCTATTTTACATTTACTCTCAATCCTTTCGAGGACATAGGAATTGATATTTCCGGAGTATATACAGGCAAAATGTATGTTCCCCATTATAAAACAGCAGCATTGGAAACAGGTGAAGAAATTATTATAGATGAATTAGTTTTCACCGACCCATTCTTTGAACTAAATTTAAAAGCAACTTACAAATTGAATCAAATACCAAGTATAGAGATATTTGCCGGCGTTCAAAATCTTTTAAACAGCTTCCAAACAGATTTTGACATTGGAGTTACAAGAGATGCTGGCTTTGTATATGGACCTTCAAGACCAACAACAGTTTTAATGGGTATGAAAATAGAATTGTAGATATTTCAGATTGCTAAACTCCTTCCCAAGTAGGGTAAGCAAACGATTAGCAATGTTCTTTGAAAGAAAACTACGCAGATGTGCCACACTTTCAAAGTGTGGCAGATCTGTAAAAAAATCAACATAGGGAACAGGCTTGCCAGTTCCCTACGATTCCCATTTCCTTCCCAAGTTTAACTTGGGAATAAACTATACTTTTGCTTTTTTTTATAATAAATTATTCATATTTTAGAACTTAGATATATCAATAGATTAAAAAGAGAAAAATATGTTTGCAATTCCAATCAAAGTGAAAGCAATAGAGCCATACAAGATATGGGTTGAATTTGAAGATGGCAAAGCGGGTTATGTCAATTTATCAAATTTAAAAAATAAAGGAATTTTTAATGAATGGAATAAAGAGGGAGTATTTGATAAAGTATATATAAATCCAGAAACTTATGCAATTGCGTGGAATGAAGAAATAGAACTTTGTCCAAATTCAGTTTATCATAAAATTGAAAGAAAATTGGCAAAGAATTGAAAATATAGAATCTTTAAAGAAAATTGATCCACTTTTATAAACTTTGAATTGTGGCAGATCTTTTTTAAAATAAATTTGCATTATAATATGTTTTTTTATAAATTACAATATAGAAAAACAAAGTATAAAAAGGAAAAAAGTATTTGAATGCAACGGGTTATAATGCGTAAATTAAGAATTTATATTGATACATCTGTTATTGGTGGCTGTTTTGATGAATAAAGTTGTTCCAGAAAAATGTTTTAATGACGCATTGCATATTGCATTTGCAACTATTGATAATGCTGATATTTTAGTCAGTTGGAATTTCAAGCACATTGTAAATTACGACAGAATTGTAAAATATAATTCAGTGAATCTAATGTTTGGTTATAAACATTTAGAAATTAGAAACCCAAAGGAGGTGATTTCAAATGAAGAAGAGTTTTGATTGCGTCGAATATCAAAGAAAAATTAGAGAAAAATTTTGGATAGAGGCTGGCAGCTCTATTGAAGGGTTAAAAAAACTATTTGATGAAAAATCAAAAGATGATACGATTCTTGAATCTATTCTTAAAAGGAAGGAAAAATCTGAACTACTCCCCAAATTGAATTTGTGAGGAAAATTTCTTCCAAAATTCAATTTTGGAAGTAGGTGGAATTGAAAGAAACTACCAGATCTACCACACTTGGGAAAGTGTGGCAGATCTATGAAAAATCACAATAAATAAAACCTACCACCACCATTCTCTTTTTGATTCCCTCGACATTAGGCGATTTATTGCTTCAAGCGGCTTTAGTCCTTCAAATAGAATGTTATAAACGTTCTCGGTGATTGGCATTTCTACCTTGTGCTTCCTGCTTAATGCAAATGCAGATTCGGTGGTCGAAACGCCTTCGGCAATCATTTCCATTTCATTAATAATTTCTGATAATTTTTTCCCTTTTCCAATCTGTTCGCCAACAAATCTATTTCGACTATGCTTGCTGCTACAAGTAACGTATAAATCACCCAAGCCGCTCAAGCCAGAAAAGGTAGCAGGGTTTGCACCGAGTGCAATGCCGAGACGGGACGTTTCCGCCAAACCGCGTGTAATTAAAGCAGCTTTGGTGTTGTCGCCAAAATTCAATCCATCAACAATGCCGGCAGCAATAGCGATTACGTTCTTTAATGAGCCGCCTATTTCGCAGCCCACCACGTCTAAACTGCTATATAATCTAAAATATGGTCGAGTAAAAATCTCAATTATTTGCTTTTCGTAAAGGTTATGCTCTGAAGCAGCAACAACGGTCGTCGGTATTTTATTCGCAACTTCTTCGGCATGGCTGGGGCCGGTGATAACCGTATATTGCTCCATAGAAAGATTGCAAGCGTCAGCCAGTATTTCCGATACTCTAAAAAGCGAGTCTCGTTCTATACCTTTTGCTAAATTTACAATAATCTTGTTTTTTAAATTTAATTTCGAGGCAATAGAGCGTAAATGCTGAGTGGGAACTGCAAGGACAATTAGCTCGCATTTTTCAGCATCGTTTAAATCGTTGCTGGGGTAAATGTTTTCAGGAAAAATCTTATTTGGAAGAAATTTGCTGTTTGTTCTTTTACTGCTAATTTCATTTACAAGCTCACTTTCATAAGCCCACAAAGTAACTCTGTGTTTATTTTCAGAAAGAAGAATCGCAAGGGCGCTTCCCCAGCCTCCGGCTCCAATAACTGCAATATCCATTATATTTTTTATTTAAAAAAAGCAAAAATAGTGATTTTTACGTTAATTCTCGCAGTTGAATTGATTTTATTGCTCTTTTTCTCTTAATTCCGAAATTCTTTCCCAAAACAAATTCAAATGTTCTCTTGCTGAACTGTCTTTTGAGATAAGTGCTTGCAGGTCGCTTTCTTGCGTTTCTATATTCAAATTAGTTTTTAATTTTTCAGATAGTTCAATCGTTGAAGTGGATTCGGAAAGTGCTTTTGAAATGCCGGAAATCAATTTTATTATTTCATCGTATTTTAATTCTGCAATCGCATCAGCGCTATTTTCGATTTTTTTTATAAGGCTTTTAACAACGATAGAATATTTTGAATATAATTCTATCAGCGATTTAATAT
>JAAYJM010000149.1 GCA_012522895.1 Ignavibacteria bacterium | reverse complement strand
TGAAAAATTCACCTTAAAAGAGGCCCCTTCACAGGAAAACCGCTTCAAATTGCAAATTTTGCCAAAAATCATAAAAAACTTAGCCGCAGTTTACATTTCACTGCTGATACAGCCCAAATTTTTGCTGGTTGGAGAGGAGTTGATTAGGGCTTGGAAAAGGGATAATTTGTTTGTTTTTACATCATACAAAAGACAGTTACTGTGTCTTTAGCTACTGTCTTTCTTTTAATCAAATGTATATCTGGTTTTCTCCTCACTTAGCATATTCCATTCTAAATGACGATCGTTTTGTAGTCGACCAATCAAAATAAATGGTGGAACCCTTTGCACTTTTGCGAATTCTTTAATAGCAGAAAGTGAGAAATTTTGGTTCTTTACAAACGCTTTATATTCTTCTTCTTTCATAAGTATTTCAGCTGCAAATTTATCTGCTTTTTCCTCCTTTTCTTTATCGCCATTTTCATAGTCTATAAATTTTTCCTGCACATCACCGTTTATAATATGACCTAACTCGTGGAAAAAAGTAAACCAAAACTCATCGGCAAACTTCCTTCTATTTGTCATAACAAGACTAAGAGAATTATCTGAATCTACCCTTATTACACCTTGAACCGGCACTCCTGCAAAGTGTTTCACAATAGAAAACTTGATTCCACAACTACTAAGATTTTCTTTTAGGCCTTTTTCAATTTCAACTTCATCCAAAAACATAAGTTTTTTTAATTCTGGAATAATTTTTCGAAGTCTCTTTACATTAAGCTCACTTGAAACATTTTGCCGTGCACTAATTAGCTCCGTCATACGTAACCAAATAAATTGAGTAAAATAATCTATATTTGCAGCACCCAAGCGATATACTACAGGTTGAGAAATGTCGGTTATACGTTCTAAGCTACTTATATTCATCTTTTTTCTAACTGCAATAAGAAGATCTGGACCATACAAATCAGATTCAATAAGTTTCTCTTCCTGCATATAAAATGTAATCGGTTCTATTTTTTTTAGTATCTCCATTTCTTCTATTGATATGTTATGCATCTCTTCAAAATCGGCCAATTCACTGTCATGAATTGCTTGGAGATTTATCCATACTGGTGCATCAATCCCTAAAGCATACTCGAGTTTCTTTGCGAATCTAACGGAAATTGCTTTCTGACCGTTTACAATTTTACTAATATGTGGCTCAGTTACATCTGTTCTAATTGCTAATTCTTTTTGAGTCATTTTTCTTTCTTCTAAAATATCTCTTAGAATTTCACCCGGATGAATTATTAATTCAAGGGATAATCCATTCGATTTTTTTACCATGATAATCCATCACTCCTTTTATTATAACTGTTTTACAGTTTTTTAATGCTTGATCTTGTAATGAAACAGCCTCTGGCTTAATAATTAACCTAATGTTAGCTGAAAGGCGAACACCATAATATCCTTTAAGATTACCGCTCAGTAAATGGGGCTTACCATAGTTGTATGAAATATAAGAATAAAAATTTTCTGATGCTTTAAGTAAATTATAATGTTTTTTAGCAGATTTTGCCAAATGAACACCCTTATCTTTAGACATTAAAGCAAAATCATTAAAATATTTTTCCACCTTATTGTTTTCATACTTAATTTCCAAATGAACACCCCATAAAAGCAATTAACCATTTGGTTAATTATATTATATAACATATATATTTGTTTTGCAACCCTATTTTATAAACATTTTGATTTGAAAACCGCAAAGGTTTACATACTTACCCGTAAATCAGATGAATGACTTTTGATAAATTATTAATGACCTATTTTCAAATATGTTCAATAAGATTTTACACCGATACCCTTTAATACTCTAAACTGCTAAAAAGCAGAGTAAAATTACCTATAAAAACCAAAACTAATCATCAAATACGGGTATGGATTTTTCATACCAAAAAGACTTGCACATTTCTAGCAACCCATATGGCTTGTAGAGCTATATGCAAGCTACATTCCAATA
>JAAYJM010000148.1 GCA_012522895.1 Ignavibacteria bacterium | reverse complement strand
TTTGTAAATAGTGCTTTTTAATTAGCAAATTTGATTTTTTATAAAGGAAAGATAATTGAAAATGGAAAAAAATATTGATTTATGCGGCATGGGAAATGGCTTAGTTGATTTGCAATATGAAATAAGCGAGGAAAATCTTGCAAACTTAAAAATTGCTAAAGGACTGATGACACTGGTTTCCGAAGAAGAGCAAGCAAAATACCTTGAACTATTAAAAGGTAAAAATGAGCACAAATGCTCTGGCGGCTCCGCTGCTAATACTGTAATTGGATTCACCCAATTTGGAGCAAAAGCTGCATACAACACCGTGCTTGGAAATGATAAGTATGGACAGTTTTATGCATCAGAATTTAAGGAATTGGGAATTGAGCTGCAAGCAGAACTGTTGGACGATGCACCAACTGGAACCTGCCTTGTTTTAATCACGCCAGATTCAGAACGCACTATGCTGACCTCACTCGGCGCTTCTGCTAAATTTGAAACAAAGCATTTGAGCGAGGAGGTGATTCGCCGCTCAAAATGGATTTATTTAGAAGGATATAAACTTTCGCAGCCCGAAAGTGCTGAAGCTCTGTTCAAAGCAGTCGAATTAGCAAAGAAGCACGACACAAAAGTTGCGTTTACTTTTTCAGATGTTTTTATTATAAATGCATTTTTTGACGGAGTGAAAAAAATAACGGAGCAATCCGATTTAATTTTCTGCAATGAACAAGAAGCAATTGCTTATACAAAAGCAAACGCTTTCGATGATGCAATTACTAAGCTTGCAGGCTGTCGCTCAAATGCCGTTGTAACCCGCGGTCCGAATGGCTCGCTTGTCCTTTATGATGGGAAAAAATATATCATCCCAGCTTATGAAGGCAAGCCGATAGATAGCACTGGCGCTGGCGATATGTATGCTGCGGGGTTTCTTTGGGGAATTATCAAATTAAATGACCCCGAAAAGGCGGGGCATCTTGGCTCAATTTCTTCTGCAAAAGTGGTTACGCAAATGGGACCTCGATTGGATAGCTCGCATTTTCCTTTTTTTAAAGAAAATATAAAGCTTGCTTAATAGAAAGCTATTTTATTATTGTGATTATTTTTGAAATGCTTATTCCGTTCTTTGTTCTTAATTGCAAAATGTAATTTCCGCTTGGGTAGTTTTGCAGGTTTATTGGGAAGGAATTTATTCCAGAAAAAAGCTGAATTTCTTCTTTTGCAATTTCGTTGCCAAATATATTGAGAATCTTCAAATCGGAAAAAGCGTCATAATTCGTTTTTATTGAAAGGTAGATTTGCTCTGAGCTTGGGTTGGGATATAGTTCAACTTCAAGCTCTTTGCTTTCTGCTGCTTTGCTGCCTTCTACGCCTGTGTTCAACAAACATTCTTTAAGTTCATTTGCTAATTCTTCTTTGGAGTCCGCGCCACCAAAGCATAAAACGAAGGATTTTTCTTCGCCCGGCAAAAACTCACCCCAAAATTTCATTCCCATAACATAATTTACATCAGTAATATCGCTATGCTGAATCGAAGTTCCGGTGTTCAAACTTCTCATTTGGTCGCTCTTTTGGAAATAGCTTATGATAGAATAATCCATACCAGCTGCTTGTGCTTCTGCATTTTCTAAATCAGAATAAACAATTGAGCCAAAAGAGGGGTGATTTCCCAAGCCAGCGTATTCAACGCACTCAGCAGCTATGCTTTCTCCAGTAAGCTCGCTTGGAACGGCTTCAGGGAAAAGCGATACTTTATTGCTATCTTCATTAGGACGAACATCCCAATCGAATAAATATCCAAGTGAGAGATCGTTAATTGTTTCTTCAGATTTATTTTTTACTTTTACAAATATTTTTGCAACAGCAGAATTAGGATTTGGAAGGTGAAAATGCTGAGTAATTTCAATTCCAATTTCATCGTAAATTGCTTTTGAATCGTCAATTACGTTAATATTATTTTCTGGAGCTAAAAAAGGCTGAACTGTTGAAAAATCGTTAAAATCCGAGTTCCATCCATACAAAGTGCTGAGAACATTATTTGGGCTTGCAGTTGCCATGATTCCAGCATCATAAAGCTGATTGCCTAAATCTTTATAGAGAAAACCAATGCCATCTTCACGGCTTGAGCCAAAGCCAATAGTTCCTTTGTCGCTTGCGGAAAATTTTAACGCATTATTTTGGAAAACTACGTAATCTCGCGTTGGAACGAAAGGAAAGAGAATGAAATCCATGTAATCCGAATCGGTTTTTGTAATGCTGATTTTGAAAAAAAGAGCTGAGCTTTGATTTGAATTAATATAAATTCGGAATGGCTCAAGAGTTAAAGCAGAATTTCCTTCAACCCTGTTTATGCTTATAATTGAATCTAATAGGATAACGCTATTATTTTTCGCGCCATAAAGCGATAATTCAAAATTCAAGTCATCTGCCGCTGCTAAGCTATTGAAAGTACTGATGGAAAGCAATAAAGTATCGCCAATCACATATCTTTGTGGATTAGTTCCATCATTTTTAGAATAATTAGCAGAAAGGAAATGAATGCCCGGGAGCGTGCTTGGGTCGGTGGTCATAGCTTTAAGCAAATTCAATCTGCCCGGTATAATATCCTTCCACTCATAGTTCAAATCGCTTATATCGTCAGTGCATTGACGAATAAAATCAATTACTTGCAATGGATTCAGCTCTGGGTATTTTGCCCGAATAATCCCAGCCGCACCAGCGACAACGGGAGCCGAAAAGGAAGTTCCGCCGGAAAGCTGACTATAGCTATTTTTATTATTTGGAGCTAAATTGTCCTGTCCTGGCGCCATAATCTTTGTATGCACACCAACAGAACTTGTATAGCTTAGCTCGTCATTCCTTGCAAGCTCGCCAACGCCGATCACTCCATAATAGCCAGCGGGATACCACATTTCAGTTCTTTTGTTTTCATAATTGCCACCTGCGGCAACAATTAGAACATCTTTTGCAACTGCGTAATCTATAATTGATTGGTCAATTTCGGAAAAGGGCTTTGTGCTTCCCCAACTGCAATTAAGAACTTTAAATCCGCGTTCAGCAGCGTAAAGTATAGATTCATAGCCGTAAAGAATGCTACGTCCTTTGTTGGAGGCAGCTTTGATTGGAAAAATTCTGCAATTATATCCGACACCAGCAATTCCGGTGTTATTATCTGTTGAAGCTGCTGCTATTCCAGCGACATTTGTTCCGTGGTCATCAGTTGGATTGTAAGTGTAATCTGCTTCTGTTCCGTCTTCTTTATACGCAAAATTATAACCAAAAAAATCATCTATATAGCCATTTCCATCGTTATCTTTTCCATCGAAAGGAATTTCAGCCCAATTTGGAGCGATGGAATGAATTAAATCCTCGTGTTCTTGGTAAACTCCATTGTCGCTGATTCCGATTACAATGGAGGTATCGCCTTGTGAGTAGTCCCAAGCATCGAATGCGGAGATTCTGCTGAGCATCGTTTGTGAGGTTGCCAGCGGGTCGTTTGGAATATTTTGCGTTTTATCTAAATAGTAAGGTTCAGCAATTTCAATTTGTGGAAAAGTTTCTTTCAAATACTTGCAATAATCCTCCGGGTGGCGTTTATCGTCAAATTCAACTATGAAAGTTCTTAAAAGCGGCTCTTCGGCTGATTTAATCGCTTGAATTTGCTGAGCAGTTTTATTTAAAAAACTCTTTTGATTTTTTCCTTTTTTGAGTAAAGGGCTTATATTAACGGCTTTTATTTCTGAAAAAAGATTGCTTTCTTGAAGAAAATTAGTAGCGCTTTTCAACCTCACTCTGCAAACATTTGAAAGGAGACTTAAATCTTTATTTTTTTTACTCTTTATTTCTTTTTGTTCACCAAAAGTGCAAAATAAATTTTGAGTAAAAAGCAAAAAAAGAATAGTTAGCAATATTTTTTTCATCATTAATTCCTTTTTAACTAATGCTTTAATTGAAAGAGCCATTTATATAAAAGCAACAGCTGTGTTTGGCTGTTGCTTTATTAGAATTGAAACTAAAATTAGCCTTTTATTTTCTTTATGTTTTCGTTGAGTTTTGGAAGAACTGCAATAGCATCTCCAACAATACCATAATCAGTAACTTTGAAAATAGGGGCGTCTTTGTCTTTGTTAATCGCAACGATATATTTTGCTGAAGACATACCGGCAAGGTGTTGAATAGCACCCGAGATTCCGCAAGCAACATAAAGAGTAGGAGAAACGGTTTTCCCAGTCTGTCCTACTTGCTCGCTATGAGGGCGCCAGCCAGCATCGACCACGGCACGCGATGCTCCAACAGCTGCGCCAAGCGTTGCGGATAGTTCTTCAACTAAATGAAAGTTTTCGGGTCCTTTCATACCGCGGCCCCCGGTAACTATTATATCTGCCTCTGCAACGTCAAGTTTTCCTTCGTTTTTCATAGTGGAAGTTACTATTGCGCCAAGCTCTTTTTCAGTTAAGTTAGCGGCGTAAGGTATTATATTTAAAACGCTTGCTTCTTCCTTTGAGGCTGTGAAAACGTTGGGTCTTAACGTAAATACTTTGTTTTCTGTGTCAATTTTTGCTGAAACTTGGGCTTTGCCAGCGTAAATTGGTTTTTTTGCTATAATTTCACCATTTTGAATTTCAAGAGCTATGCAATCTGCAATATAGCCAGCTTGCAAGCGAATTGCAATGCGAGGTGCTATTTCAAGTCCAGCTATGTTTGCCGGTATCAAAACAATGCCAAATCCTTTTTCCTTTGCTATATTGGAAAGAGCAGCAGCGTATCCCGAGCAGCTGTATTTTTCTAATAAATTTGATTGCATATTAAAAACGTCATTTAGCCCGTATTCCTTTGCGATTTGCAAGTTTTCTTCTGTGCCATTAATAATAGCAGCAGCAAAGGGAATATTCATTTCTTTAGAAAGATTTCGAGCTGCTGAAATCGCTTCGAGTGAAGAACGCTTTAAAGTATTTTTTTGTGCTTCTAAATAAACAAGAATTTTTTTCATATCCATCTCCTTTTCAAATTAAATTACTTTTGCTTCTTCGTGAAGAAGGCGGGCTAATTCGGCAATATCGCCATCGCTGTCAGTTAAAACCTTGCCAGCTCGTTTTTTGGAAGGTATGGTCATTTGCAAAACGGAAGTTCTGCTGGTCGCCTCAACTGCATTTCTTTCTTCGATTGGCTTTTGCTTTGCTTTCATAATGTCCGGAAGCTTTGGATAGCGTGGGTCGTTTAAGCCTTTTTGAGCAGAAATAACGCAGGGCAAACTGGCTTCAAGCACTTCTTTTCCGCCTTCGACATCACGCTCCGCTCTAACTTTATTTCCTTCTATCGTCAGCTTTGAAACAAGTGAAATCGAAGGAAGTCCAAGCATTTCAGCAAGAGACGGGGCGACCTGCAAAGAGTCATAATCAACGCTTTGCTTCCCAAGGAGAATTATGTCCGGCGAAATTTCCTTTGCAATTTCAGCAAGATTATGAATAATGAAATATGAATCAGAAATATTTTCTGCTTTTACTAAAATAACCTTGTCAGCTCCCATAGCCAAAGCAGTTCTTAAAATATCTTTTGAGATGTCGGCGCCGATGGTAACGACCGTAACGCTGCCACCATTTTTTTCACGCAGACGAAGACCTTCTTCGATAGCAAATTCGTCATAAGGGTTTACAACGTATTTAAGTCCGCTGCTATCAATGTTTTTTCCGTCAGAGCCAACAAGAACTCTTGAAGCGGTATCGGGAACTCGTGATACACAAACGAGAATATTCATTTTTCCTCTAAAATTGTTTTTAAAATAAACAAATATATGAAATTTATTAAAAATATTTGGTATTAAAATTGCAAGGCTTAGGAAAAGATATTATTTTGTGAAAAAAAAAGGAGTGAAAAATGGAAATTAGAGAAATTTGGAATAGTCCCCTAACTCAATTAGATTTAGCGGGAAACAAGCCGTCCAAAACGCAAACTGAGCAGACGCAAAAGGAAATTAAAGACACAAAAACCATTTCCACTGCTGAAAGCCCAGAATCTTTGAGTGCTTGGCAAAAGGATATTTTGCTCGATGTGGTCAATAAGTTGGAGAATAATACACAGGTGAATAATAATCACCCACTTGGAAAAGCAAATTACGAACCGATTGAAAGCCTTGAAGAAGCATTGATTGAATTAGCATACATCAAATCTCCCTTTTTCAAGCAACACGCTTTAGAGACGCAGGCAAATTTGACCGCAGAGCAAGTGCTACCGCTATTTACAATGGAGTAGTATTTTTCTAAACCTTGATTTTCTTGATTGAAGGATTTTAGAAAAGAAATCCCCCCGTCCCCCTTTTTCAAAGGGGGAGATAGAGTGGCAGCGTCTTTCTGAACGTAGTGAAGAATCCAGAGAAGAAAGTCCCCCGACTACCTTTTTCAAAGGGGGAGATAGAGTGCCAGCGTCATTCTGAACGTAGTGAAGAATCCAGAGAAGAAAATCCCCCCGACCCCCTTTTTCAAAGGGGGAGAATTCTTTTTAGGTGGAAACACAGAACAGTCCTGTGTCCCCGCCAGCGGGGGCAGGGGGTGGATTTTGCTTCAGATGTGCCACACCTTGAAGGTGTGGCACATCTTTTCTTCTACTAATATAAAAGAAGAATAAAATGGAAAATAAAAAAACAAATGAAATCATTATCTATCGCACTCCGGAAGGCAAAGTAAGCGTTGATGTAACATACAATGCAGAAACCTTTTGGCTTACTCAAAAAGCAATGGCAGAGCTGTTTGGTGTTGGAGTACCTGCGATAAGCAAGCACATAAAAAATATTTTTCGAGAAGGCGAACTTCAGGAATTTTCGACTGTTTCCAAAATGGAAACAATCGTGAACCGTGGATTTAGAGGAGAGGTTAAAGAAGAAATTGATTTTTATAATCTGGATATGATTATTGCTGTCGGCTATAGAGTTAACAGTTACAATGCAACACAGTTCAGGATTTGGACAACTCATACATTAAAAGAATTTATCATCAAGGGTTTTGTCCTTGATGACGAAAGATTGAAGCAAGGAAGTAAATTTGGGAAAGATTATTTTGATGAATTATTAGAGCGTATTCGGGAAATACGAGCGAGTGAACGCAGATTTTATCAAAAGATTACCGATATTTACGCTTTGTCCGCCGATTATGATAAAGATGCTCAAACAACAAAAGATTTCTTTGCTCAAGTTCAAAATAAGCTGCATTGGGCTATATCTGGAGAAACAGCAGCAGAAATTATATACAAAAATGCTGATTCCACAAAGAAATATATGGGATTAACAAACTGGAAAAATGCACCGAATGGTAAAATTTTAAAGTCTGATATTGCAGTTGCTAAAAATTATTTGAATGAACAGCATATTCGGGAGCTAAACAGAATTGTGTCTGCTTTTTTAGACCTTGCTGAAAACCGGGCAGAAAGAAACACACTAATGAAAATGAAAGACTGGATTTCTTTTTTGGATCAATTTCTCGAATTGTCGAATTATCCGATATTAGAAAACAAAGGAAAAATTACTAAGCTCGAAGCTAAGGTAAAAGCAGAAACTGAATATGAAAAGTATAGGGTAATTCAGGACAAAAATTATATATCTGATTTTGATAAAGAAATAAAAAGACTTGGGGGGAAGAACAAATCATAGTGAAAGTAAAAGCTTTAGATCTACCACAATTCAAAGTGTGGCACATCTGAAGTAAAATCCACCCCCTGCCCCCGCCAGCGGGGGACAACTCATTTTTCTCGACTCCCGACTCCTAATTCCCGATTCCTAATCAAGTAAATCACGCTTCAAACAAGTGATATATCCCTCTAAATTGCAATAACTCCTAATATGGTTTCTTCGCTTGCTCCTGTTACGGATTTTATGTTGCTCGGCAAAGCGGCTAAAGTTCGGTATGCTAAATATGCGAAGCAAATTGCTTACTTTGCGTCTGAGCTAATGCCAAAATCATCACTTTTTGCAAAATTTATTGTTGGAAGCTCCTTTTTTAGCAATTCCATTAAAAATAGATTATTTGCTCCGCCACCCGAGGCAATTAATCTATTGGCTGGCTCTAAAAATGATTTAATGTTTTCAGCAATACTCCAAGCAGTAAAATACGTAACTGTCGCTATTGCGTCAAACTTCGTAATATTATTTATTAGTCTAAAAAGCAATTCCTTATTGAAAAGCTCTCTGCCCGTTGACTTCGGAGGTTTCCACTGCACGAAGCTAATTTCTTTCAGCTTGTTTAAAAGTGCGGAATTAACTTTTCCTTGCCTTGCTAAATTTCCGTTTTTGTCGTAATCTAAATTGAAAAACTCCTTTGCAATGAGATCAATCCAAACGTTCCCCGGTCCTGTATCAAAAGCAATAATATCGCTTGTATTGCAGTTTTTAGGCAAATATGTGATGTTGGAAATTCCACCAATATTTAAGCAAATTGTGTTTTCTGTTTTGCTTTTAAGGAAATTGTAATCAAAAATGGGAACAAGAGGAGCGCCCTCGCCGCCTAATGCAATGTCAGCCGCGCGAAAATCGTATACAACCGGTATTCCGATTAGCTTTGCTAAGGCAGAGCCAGAAGCAAGTTGGGAAGTTGAACTGATGCGTAAATTAGCAATTTCTTTTTGTTTAGGCTGATGCCAAACTGTTTGTCCATGCATTCCAATCGCATCTATTTCTGTTAATTTTATAGAACTATCGTTGCAAAGCTGAATTATCGATTGGGCAAAAAGCTTGGGCAAAGCAAAATGAATTAAAGAAATATCGTCAATAAATCTTTTTCTCGATATTATATCTTTTAATATATTTTTTATTTCACTTGGAAAAGGAAAAGTGTTGAAAGCGAGCAAACGAAAAGAATGATTGTCTTTTGCGCTTGAAAAAGAGCAAATAGCAATATCAATTCCATCAAGCGAGGTGCCAGTCATTAAGCCGCAAACAATTCGCGGCTCGCTCAACCATTCCAAAGAGTTAATAAGGTTTTTTGGCATTTGAAATAATAGGCACTTGCTCTTGGTAAGGCATTGGGCTTACATCTTTTCCAAAATTAAAAGCATTTGGCTTGTATTTTTTAATTTTTTCTTGAATTTTCATAAGAGCAAGCAGCACCGCTTCGGGACGCGGAGGACAGCCAGCAATATAACAATCAACGGGCAAAAATTGATCAATCCCCTGCACTACTGGATAGCTGCGGAACATTCCGCCACTCGAAGCACAAACTCCCATAGAAACCACCCATTTAGGGTCGGGCATTTGGTCATAAATCTTACGCACCACCCAAGCCATTTTATATGTAACAGTTCCGGCGACAAGCAGCATATCCGATTGGCGCGGGGTCATACGAAAAACCTCCGAGCCAAAGCGAGCAACGTCAAATCTTGGACCGGCAAAAGCCATCATCTCAATTCCACAGCAAGAAATTCCAAGCGGCATAGGCCAGACGGAACTGCTTTGAGCCCAACGAACCACCTCGTCCACGGTAGTTGTAAGAAATCCGTCCTTTTTTATTTGTTCAATTAATCCCAATCTAAACCTCCTTTAAGCAGTTCGTAAAAATAGCCAACGAAAAGCACTAAAATAAAGATAAACATTGCAATCACGCCAGCCGGGGCAAGTTCTTTGAATTGAACAGCCCAAGGATAAAGGAAAACTACTTCTATATCGAAAACTATGAAGCTCATAGCAATAAGATAAAATTTCACAGAAAACCTTTCACGCGCTTGACGGACTGGCAGCATTCCGCTTTCGTAAGTGGATTGCTTTTCATAAGTGCTGCGTCTTGCGCCGAGCCATTCTGAAAGGAATAGAAAGACCACAGCTGTTGCAAAACCAATGATTACCATCAATATTAAAGGTATATATTCAATAAGCATATTTCCAACCTTTTATAGCAAAAATGCAATTTAATATATATAAAAATAAAAAACAAACGTCTTTTTGTTTCAATTTGCCTGTTTTGTGTAAATATTTTAAATTTTTAAACAAGCAAAGATGCTTGTTCTACTGGTTTTTCAAAATTTTAAAATCTTAATTTTTCACAAACGCATTAAGCAATTTAACCTAATTCAAAAGTAGTAGTGCCGTAAATTCTTTCATTTTTCAAATTAGGAATTCTCTTGTTATACATGCGTGCAGTGGCAAAAGTTTGCTTCATTTTGTAGTTTTCTGCAAGTTTTAAAGCATTTTCATTAGTTTCTGGAACGTCAAGATAAATTGGTCCTTTGCGACCACTTTTTAGCGAAAGAAAAAGTTCTTCAGCTATTTCATAGCTATTTGCAAAAAGAGGTCCAATTTTATGTCCATTGAAACATTGGCGAATAGCCGCTATGCCTTCAATTTCGCCAGAATTATTTTTATAAAGGTATTGACCATCAGTTCCCAAGCTCAGCCACTTTTTCAAAAAAGCTGTTCTTTTAGCCGGGAAGCAAGTTCTATCGTAGCGAAGAATACTTTTAAAATCTTTTTTAGAAAAAGTTGAAATATTTGCTGAAATTTTGTGAAGATCTTTATAATCAAAAAGCCCTTCAAATCTAATGTTTTTATGAGAGTATTTGAACTCGAGCCTTTTATAATTTTCTACCAGCTCCAACACTCCGTCAATGCCAATGTTACAGCTGCCCAAATGAGTAATAGCATGGCTTCCCAGTAAATACGCTATATTGCCGAAATTTCTATAGGCTGGCTTTACTATAAAAAAGCCAATGAATCCAAATTTTTCACTATACTTCACTGCTGATATGCATCCAACGGGCTCATCTCCATTAAAACATAAGAAAAAACCATCTGGGTCTGTTGGGTAAAATGCATCTAAATCTCGAATACCGGGATTCCAGCCTTCCTCTCGAGCCCAGTCTGAAAAAATATGAATTCCCTGTTTTTCTGCTTTTTTTATTGAGATTGGCATTTGCGCGCTCCTTTTTCTCAAAAATAGCAACAAAATCTTTTTAATAAAAATTTTTTATTTCGTCATTAAATAAGAATTTTGTATATTAATTTATTATGTTTAACTAATCAACTTATATTATGAACAAAAAAGCTATTGTTTCATACTTAATAGTTCTGATTATTGCATTGGCTGGCTGTTCTTGCGAGGATCAGGACTCAAAAACTGCAAAAGAGCATCAGCTTAGTGGAAAAAGAATTGAATTTTCTGGGATAAATTGGACATATCAAGAAAATGAGATTTTAAAAAAATATGACTTGGAAAACGTATGGGTAAAAGATACCCAACTTCATATTATGCTATACTATATTGATAGCCAGTGGGTTGCACCCCGCTTGCTTTCAACGGATATTCTTGGCTATGGAGAATATCGCTTCAAATTCGACCGCACTTTACACGCTTTAGACTCGCTTTTCTATCTAAATTTATTCTGCCAAAGCTATGAAATCGACTCTGCTGACCAAATGAACGAGGTCGCACAAGTTGGCATTAGTTTAGGCAAAAAAAGAATAAACGATATAGTTAATAAAATCATCTATTATTCTAAAAACTCAAAAGAATCGATGAGCCAATATAACGCCGGCTCCGAGTATATGAGAAATGAATACACAACTCATTACATAAAAGTCGATACTCATTACGTTACATTTAGCTCTTATAACGATTACACACCCGCAGATTATAACAGAATTGCAACTTTTAAAGCAATTAATCGCGCCAACCCAAATGAAGAGGTGAAGATTAGTTATCCAGGGGAGGAGCCTTTGAAGCGAGCTTCAAAACTTTTAAGGGCTGGAATTGAGCTTGTTCCATCAAAAAAATTGAATGATTACAAAAAAAATGAAATTGAAATCATAATAGATGATTTTAAATTTATTCCTTTAAACTCAGAGGAGATTAAAAATGAGATATAGTCAAGCTCTGCTCTTTGCATTTATTTTTTGCACTTTTTTAATTCAATCGCAAGAAATTGAACGCAAATCTTTGAACGTTACAATTTATAATAACGATCTAGGAGTCGTTCGCGATTTAAGGGTTCTCGATTTGAAAAAAGGTGCCTCGGAAGTAAAAATCACTGACGTTGCCGATAAAATCGATATGACAAGTGTCCATATAAAATTAGATGGAAGCGTGATTGAGCAAAATTATCAATACGATTTAGTTAGCTTTTCAAAAATATTGCAAAAATATATTGACAAAGAAATTGAGTTGATTGGCGAAAAAGGAGTTGTGAGCGGGACCTTGCTTTCTGCAACCGGCAATCAGATTGTTATTAGAAAAAAAGATGACGGCTTGCTTATGCTTCCAAAAACTGACGGCTATCAAATTTCCGTTGGCGCCCTTCCGGAAGGCTTAATTGCAAAGCCAACACTTGTTTGGCAGCTCCATTCAAATAAAGCTGGAAAGCAAGATGTCGAGATTTCATACCAAACTGGAGCAATGAATTGGAGCGCCGAATACGTTGCTGTCCTTGACGAAAAGGATACTAAAATTGATTTGAATTCCTGGGTCAGCTTGACAAATAACTCTGGAACTACTTATCCTAATGCTAATCTAAAATTGGTTGCTGGAGATGTAAATAGAATAACACCAAAGATAGTTGATGTTGCTAAAGGTGTTCGTGAACGTGGAACTGCCCAAGCATTAGCTCAGCCACAATTTGAGGAAAGAGAATTTTTCGATTATCATATCTACGACTTGCAACGCCAAACTACTTTAGCCAACAACGAAACAAAGCAGATCGCCCTTTTTGATGCAAATAATATAAAAATAAATAAAAAATACCGATACTTTAGCTATGGCACTAAAAGCGATGGCAAACCAGACGTTACTATTGAATTTGATAATAAAAAAGAAAATAATCTTGGTATGCCCTTTCCCGCTGGCAAAGTGCGTCTTTATAAAAAAGATGCAAAATCTCTCGAGTTTGTTGGTGAAGATAGAATCAACCACACTCCAAAAGATGAAACAATAAAGTTAAAAGTTGGACAGGCATTCGATATTGTTATTGATGAATTAGAGCTTGAATCAAGGAAAATTGGAGGGGATGTTTGGGAAAAAGAATACAAAGTTAGGATTAATAACAGAAAAAGCGAAGACGTTTCAATTGAAATACAAAGGTATTTTTTGGGTGATGAAGTAGAAATCTTAAAATCTTCTATTGACTACATCAAAAAAGATGCAATAAGATTTATTTTCAATGTTCCAGTGAAAAAGGGACAAGAATTTGAATTTACATATAAAATGAGGTATAAGAATTTTTAGAACAGTTTAAACAAACAAAGCGAACAACAGTTCGATTTTTTTACTAAATTAAAAATAAAATAAGGATTATTATGAAAGAAACAGTTTATACAGACAAGGCGCCAGCTCCGATAGGACCTTATTCCCAAGGGATAAAAGCGAGCGGCACCTTAGTTTTTTGTTCAGGGCAAATCCCTTTTTTGCCAGACGGCAGCCTAGCAGGCGAGGACATTGAATCGCAAACGCATCAGGCTTTGAAAAATGTTAAAGCAGTTTTCGAGGCGGCAGGCGCCAGTATGGAAAACGTTGTGAAAACGACAGTATTGCTAAAAGATATGAATGATTTTGCCACAATGAATAAGATTTATGAACAATATCTTGGGCAGTCAAAACCCGCGAGGGCAGCTTATGAAGTTGTGCGATTGCCGAAAGATGTTTTAGTTGAAATAGAAGCAATTGCGCTTATTCCATAGTATATATTTTTTTAACCTGTTATTAGTGAGGTCATTATGAAAACTCAAATTGTATTTAGGCATTTAAAACCAAACGCAGAGCTGCACGATGCAGCCATAATGGAAGCGGATAATCTCGAAAAATTCTATGATGGAATTACAAGCAAAACAATCGAATTTACTAATGAAACCGACACTGAGAAAGTTGTAAAGTTTACCGTGCAAGTTCAAGGGACAACACTTGTTGCAAGCGATTCTTCCGAGAATTTTCAAAAGAGCTTAGCAGAGGCATCAGACAAAATGATCCGGCAAATTAAGAAATGGAAAACCAAAAACAACAAAAATTCATAAAACATTCGCAAACATTAACATATAATAGAGCCAGAGCAAAGCCTCTGGCTTTTTTGTTTGGGCTGTGGCTGTCAGAACTGTGATTTTTTTGATTAGGAATCGGGAATCGGGAGTCAGGAATCGGGAGTCTGTCTTGTCCTTCCCATTTGAACTTGGGAAGGGGGAGGGGATTTTGGAAGAAGAGAAAACACAGAACAGTCCTGTATCCCCCGCTGGCGGGAGATAGTCCAATAAATGAAAAGTCAAGAAATCCTTTAATCAAGAAAATCACGGTTCAGAAAGACTGCTGCTCTGTTTATTATGAAAAATAAAAAATACTGAAAAAAATAAATAATATTTGTTAAATTTGTAATCTTAAAAATTATGAAGATATATTTAATAATATTTAGGCAAAAATATGAAAAGGACTTATCAACCAAGCAGACGGAAAAGATTGAATAAGCACGGATTTAGAGAAAGAATGGCAACAAAAAACGGCAGAAAAGTGCTTTCAAGACGCAGAGCAAAAGGCCGTTGGAAGCTTTCTGTTAGCGACGAAGGTAAAAAAGCACGTTAGTATTTTATGAATAAGGTCTTACTGAAAACGATAAAAGGGAAAAAAAATTTTGATTCTGTTTTTAGCAATAAAAAAGTATTTTCATCGAAAAAGCTAATTGCAATAGTTAATTTTAAGAAAGAAGAAGATTCGTTTTCAGATAGACAAAATAAAGAAGATAAGATAATAAGTTATGCAGTGCTGGCAAGTAAAAAGCTGTCAAAAAAAGCTGTTGTGAGAAATAGAGTTAAGCGGCTGCTTCGCGAAAGTATAAAAAAGGTATTAAACGAATCAATCGACAATCCATATATTTTTGAAAATATAGTTTTAAGCTGGAAAGAAAAACTGCCGCATCACCCGAAGCTTATTAAATTTACAGAGGTTATGCTTTCGCTAAGCGAAGTCTTAAACAAAGCATACCAATATTATATCACAAAAGAAAAGGAGGGGCTTGAAGCAGATTCTATTGCTATTAATCAAGGCTTATAAGTTAGTTATATCGCCTTTGTTCTTGAATAGCTGCAGGTTTTATCCAAGTTGCTCCGATTATGCTTACGAGTCGATACAAAGGCACGGTTGCATTAAAGGACTTTTTCTAACCGTAAAAAGAATTTCAAAATGCCACCCCTTCCATAAGGGTGGCTATGACCCTGTTCCAATAAAATTTCATTTCAATTCAATTAAAAAAGGATAATTTTTCTAATGGACAAACGCTCTCTTTTAGCTTTCGTTTTAATTGGTATTGTTTTAGCTATTTGGATGATTGTAAATTCAGTTTATCAACAGCCCCCACTTAAACAGGAACAAATTGCCGATTCTGTCAGAACAGAGCAGCAAATTGAAGATTCATCAAGCTTTGCTCAAGACGAAATAATTTCAAGCGATACAACGAGCCAAGAAGTATATATTAATGCTGATTCACTTAAACACGGCAGTTTTTTTAGCAATTTTGTTAAAGATGAAGAAAAAGAAATAACCATTGAAAGCGATCTTTTCATTGCAAAGCTGACGAATAAAGGGGCTGGAATTTCCTTTTGGCAGCTAAAAAAATATAAACATAATAATGGCTCTCCAACTCAATTAATTGAATCTGATCTAAACGAGCTTTTTCTTGTTTTTGAGACAAGAGAAAGGAATAAAATTGATACTCGCGATTTTTATTTCACATTTGAAAATTTAGAAAAAACTGAATATAAGCTAAAAGAAAACGATTCCTTGGTTCTGAATGCTCGTTTGGGCTATGAAAACGGCAGTGCTATTCTGAAAAAATTTGTATTCTATGGCAATTCATATAGCTTTATTAATGATATAAGCATTCGTCAAATGGATACAATACTCCAAAAAGGCTATCGCTTCGTTTGGGGAGATGGGCTTTGTTATCAAGAGAAAAATGCTTCTGACGAATCAAATGAAGCTATTGCTATGGCATCGCTTAATGGCGCGATTGAAGAGCTAAACGCTGATGGCGCCGATCCAGTTACTGCAAATTACACTGGTATAATAGACTACGCCGCGACAAAGACAAAATACTTTGGTGCCGCTATTATTCCGCAACCCTATCGCTCTTTCGATGGAACTGTCGATTTGCTTGGAAGGCGCGAGTTTTACCATTCCGATAGAACTGAAGAAAAATATTCATTGATTTTCCGCATTCCTTATTCTGGAGGCACAATCACAAATTCTTTCAGGGTTTATTTGGGTCCTCTTGATTACGACTTGCTAAGCAAATACAATTTAACTGATATGATAAATTTCGGCTGGCGCTGGCTTGTCCGCCCTATTGGCGAATTTATTATGCTCCCCTTCTTTAAAATGATTTATATGTTTGTAAATAATTATGGTATATCAATAATTATTTTTGCCATATTTATGAAAATCCTGCTTTATCCTCTTTCTATTACTCAAATGCGCTCTGCTCAGAAGATGAAATTGATTGCTCCTGAGATGACAAAGATTCGCGATAAATATAAAGACGACCAAAAGCAGCAGCAAACAGAAATAATGAAGCTCTATTCTGAATATGGAGTAAATCCTGCCGGGGGCTGCCTTCCTTTGCTATTGCAGATGCCAATTCTTTATGCACTTTGGGCTGTCTTGCGGACTGCTATCGATTTGCGTCAAGCGAGTTTTTTCCTATGGATCACAGACCTTTCTCTGCCCGATGTTATTATTGAATTGCCTTTCCCAATTCCGATTTTTAATTTAAAGCATTTTTCTGGACTTGCCTTGCTGATGGGAGTTACGCTCTTTTTCCAACAGAAATTAACTCTTACCGACCCAAGGCAAAAGTTTATGATTTATATTTTGCCTGTTGTCTTTACTTTGATGTTCTCTTACTTTCCATCTGGCTTGAACTTGTATTACTTTATGTTCAATTTGATTGGGATTGGCCAGCAGGTTTATATGAATAAGTTTTCTAAGAAAAAAATGACCTTGGAAGATTTAAAGAAGATGCCCAAGAAGGAAGGCTGGATGCAAAAAAAGATGCGCGAAGCTCAAGAAATTGCTGCCGCTCAAGGTAGAGCTGTTCCTGGAAAGCAACAGGAAAGCCCGTCTAAATCAAAGTATTCAAGAAAAAAGAAAAGATAGATTTTGAATTTGCGTTAAAAAAAATTTAAGCAAAATGCAAAGTGCACCGAGCAAAAGCTTTGATGATTAATGAAAAACACAGCAGTCCAACAAGCGAATTTGAGTTAGAATACTGGAAAAAAAATTTACTTATAGCCGGAGTTGACGAAGCAGGTAGAGGTCCCCTTGCCGGTCCTGTCCTTGCTGCTGCAGTAATTCTTCCAATTAATTGCAGTTTGCCTCCAAATATTAACGATTCCAAACTGCTATCGGAAAAAAAACGCGAAGAACTTTTTAAGCATATTAAAGCTAATGCAGTTTCTATTGGAATTGGAATTGTCGAGAACGAAGAGATTGACCAAATAAACATTTTGAATGCAACTTATAAAGCTATGAATCTTGCGATTGCTGATTTGGGAATATTGCCAGAAATTGCATTTATTGACGGGAATAGCTTTAAAAGCGATGGAATAAAATACAAAACAATTATAAAAGGAGACAAACGCTCTATTTCCATTGCTGCCGCTTCTATCATAGCAAAAGTAAAAAGGGACGAAATAATGACAAAGCAAATTCATTTGGAATGCCCAAATTATTTTTTCGATGAAAACAAAGGATACGGCACAAAAAAGCATTACGAGGCAATTAAGAAATATGGAATTTGCAAGTATCACCGGAAAACTTTTTTAAAAAATTTGCATCAAGAAAACCCAAGCGAGTTTAATCTTTTTTGACGAAAACTGCAATATTTCTTTTAACGTGAAATTTGCAAATTCGATTAATCATAGTTAATTTGCTTTTTTAAAATTCACATTTGAGGATAAAATGAAAAAGACGATATTCAACGAATTGCATAAAGAAAAAAATGCAAAGATGGTCCAATTTGCTGGCTTTGAAATGCCAATCCAATACCCAAAAGGAATTATTTTTGAGCATAAAGCTGTAAGAAAC
Source organism: Ignavibacteria bacterium (assembly GCA_012522895.1). Taxonomy (GTDB): domain Bacteria; phylum Bacteroidota; class Ignavibacteria; order Kapaibacteriales; family UBA2268; genus JAAYJM01. The sequence continues at coordinate 2,772 of JAAYJM010000148.1, read as the reverse complement.
AGCGTTGGCGTTTTTGACGTTTCCCACATGGGAGAGTTTATAATTGAAGGCAAAGACGCCCTTGATTATTTACAGAAGCTAATTACAAATGACGCATCAAAGCTCGCTCCGGGCAAAATCCAATACGCAGCATTGTGCTTGGAAAATGGCGGAATTATCGATGACCTGCTCGTTTATAAAACAGGCGAGCAATCTTATATGCTCGTTGTAAACGGTGCAAATATCGACAAGGACTATGCTTGGTGTGAAAAAAATCTAAAAGGCTTCGATGCAACTTTAAGGGACGAAAGCGACCAAACGCATCTCCTCGCAGTGCAAGGTCCGAAATCTATTGATACTTTGCAAAAACTCACAAAAACCAATCTTAGCGATATTGCTTTTTACAGCTTTGAAATTGGCAAACTTGCCGATGTGGATATGATTTTGTCTCGCACTGGCTATACTGGCGAAATTGGTTTTGAGCTTTATTTCAAAGGAGATTTTAGCACTGCAAAAAAAGTGTGGGAGGAAATATTCAAAGCTGGCGAAGAGTTTGGAATAGAAGCAGTTGGGCTTGGCTGCCGCGACACATTGCGCTTGGAAAAAGGCTTTTGCCTTTATGGAAATGATATTGACGAAAACACAAACCCACTTGAAGCAGGTCTGGGCTGGATTACAAAGCTGAATAAGGGAGAATTTAACGGCAGAGAAGCTATTCAAAAAGTTAAAGATGAGGGCTTAAAAAGAAAACTTATTGCTTTCAGCTCAGAAGACAAAAAATTTATCCCGCGGCACAACTATAAAATATTCATTAGTGATCAGGAAGTTGGAATGGTTACAAGCGGGAATAGCTCTCCAATTCTCAGCAAGCCAATCGGTTTGGGCTATGTTAAAGTAGAGCATTCCGCAGTCGGGACAGAAATTCAAATTGAAGCAAGAGGCAAGCATTTTCCAGCAGAAATTGTGAAATTACCTTTTGTTTAATTTAATGATAGTGAAGACGCAACTCATCCGATGGCTTGTAGTTATCGGATGAGTAAAAAATTCTTTAATCAAGATTAAAACAGTGAATCATTAAAAAGAATTATCTAACAAAACTTGGGACTGTGAAAATAAATTTGCTTCCTTCGCCAAGTTCGCTTTCTACCCATATATTCCCATTATGCTTGTTTATAAATTCTTTGCAAAGTATTAGTCCCAAGCCAGTCCCTCTTTCGTCGTCTGTTCCGGGCGTAGTAAAAGAACTGTCAATTTTAAAAAGTGCATCAATTTTTCTTGCTTCAATGCCAACACCATTATCGACAACGAGAATCCTTATCAAGTTCTCCTCGGGAAGAAGCTCGAAGTCAATAAAACATTTTCCGCCATTTGGGGTGAATTTGATAGCGTTAGAAAGTAGATTTCTTAAAACGCTAAGAATCATAGAAGCATCAATGTAGGCAATGGTATTAGGAAGAATTTTGTTTTCTAATCTAATGTTTTTCTCCTGAGCGCTTCCTTGTAAAATAGAAATCACGTTCTCCGCAATCCAATGCAAATCGATTTCAGATTGATTAAAGCAGATTAGCCCTCTTTGTGAGCGAGACCAGTCAAGCAAATCGTTTAAAAGAGAAAAAACTACTTCAGCCGATTGCTTTGTGATGTTAATCCATTCAAGCTTTTCCGATTCGCTTAGCTCATCGTAGTTGCTGCATAAAAATGATGTTAAATCACGAAAACCGCTTATTGGATTTTTCAAATCGTGAGCGATAATAGAGAAGAATTTATCTTTTGTCGCATTCAGTTCTTTCAGCCGCTTTTCGGATTCCATTAAACTTCTTTCAGCTGCCCTTCTTTGCTCAACTTCTTTGAGAGCTTGATTGTGCATTATTTTATATTTCCTAACCCTCATTTCGAGTTCAGTTATATCTTTTATTGAAAAAAGGGCAGTTTTTGTTTTCTCATCAATGAAGGGACCTGAGTTAACTGTAATATAAAAGAATTTCGTTTTGCCAGCAAGATCAACCGGAAAGTAAAGTTCTTTGTGGAGCTGCGGAGAAAAGACAACAGGAGGTCCTCCATCAAAAATAGCATCTATTCGGCTTCTGTATATAAACTTATTAAAATTTGGATAAAAAGCGAACAAACTGCTACCAATAATATCTTGCTTGTTTATTTTTGTCCAGTCTTCAAGATGAGTATTCCAAAATAAAACTTTATAATCACAATCAATAATGCATATACCGATGGGGACATTATCAAAAATGGATAACTCTTTTAAGCATGCGCTATTATTCATTTGGCATACCTTGAAGTTGACTTTTTAGAAATTGGTCGATAATTCTTAGAAAATTGAAAGACGATTCAACTTCAAGTAGAAGAATGAAGTCTCCGATAATATCCATCTCTTCTATTATAAACCTTGTTTGTGCAAAAAGATGTGCGGATTCAGTAATTGCAGCGTAATGAGCTAAGAGGTCGTTTATAATGCCTTCTTGATAGCTTGGAACGGAATAGTTTAAAGGGAGGCTTAAAGTGTTGCTTATCGTTCCGATTAATGAGTTAAGGACAATATTTCCAATTTCAGAAAGGGTGCCAGCTTTAATTTCGTCCATATCATTGTCATCTTCGATACTATCAGTAAAAAGATCAACTAACTTTGATGCACTATCAGTAGGAAATATAAGCTTAGCTGCGCCTACGAGACTGCCTTTAAAGTTTAAATTTACTGAGGAAAGCTCTTCATCTGGAGTAGGGCTAAATAACTCTTTAATTTTTTCTAATTCAGCAAATGCAACATAAGGGACCTGAAGC
>JAAYJM010000147.1 GCA_012522895.1 Ignavibacteria bacterium | reverse complement strand
ACTCAACTCCAGCCGTAGTGATTGAGACCGGCGGAGGGGCTTGCTCAAGTGAATGGAAATTAGTTCAAAAAGAGTTATCGAAACATACTACAGTCATAAGTTACGATAGAGCTGGCTATGCCCAAAGTTCTGCATCTAACAAAAAACGCACAAGCAAGCAAATTGCAACTGAACTTAAATTGCTTTTAAAGGAACTTGCTATTCCAGCTCCTATTGTTCTTGTAGGCGCTTCAGCAGGCGGCTTGTATGTTCAACATTTTGCAAAATTGTTCCCAGAAATGGTTGCCGCAGTAGTGCTTGTCGATTCTTTCACGACAAGGGCATTGGAAATAAGCTTAATTGACGCCCCAATCTATAACAAATCGCTCTCTTTGCCAACCATCATTGAAGGTTTAAAAGTTATGGCAACCTTGGATGATCAAACATTTAAAGAGCATATTATTCCTTTTGTCTCAGTTTTATATGGAGATACGCCAAAAATAATGAGAAGCGATCTTTTAAAATATTACTCAGAGAGAAAAATTTATAAAGCTGCAGTTAAAGAATTTGAACAGCTTGAAAAAAACATCGAAGAAATTAAAGCAATGTCAACTTTTCCACAAGTCCCTTTAAAGGTCATCATAAGAGATCCTAAAAAAGCTATATCATTATCAGAGTCTTTTGGTATTCCAAAAAGCGAAATGAAAAAAGTAGAAAAATTACATTACTCAGAAAGCGAGGAGCTGCTAAGTCTTTCTAAAAAAAGTGAACTCAAAATTTTTAAAGGATCCTTCGGCAGTATACACATTAATTTTAGCAAAGAGCTTGTAAGTGAAATATTAGATATAATAGAAAAAGTAAAAAATATAAAATGATTGATTATAATTTGCTGTCAATTTTAGAAAAAATTGCAATGGCATTAGAAATAAAAGGTGAAAATCCATTTAAAGCAAGAGCTTACAGAAAAGCGGCTGAAACAATAAAGAAAGAAAATTTAGATTTAAAAAAACTAATTAAAGAGGATAAACTTAAAGATGTTCCGGGCTTTGGCGATGCTTTGCTGAGCAAGATTTCAGAGTATTTTGTAAGCGGAAAAATTGAATGTTTTGAAAAACTTAAAGAAGAGCTGCCCGAAAGCGTTATCGAGCTTACAAAAGTTGCTTGAATAGGACCGAAAAAGGCTGCCGACCTTTTTTATAAGCATAATATAAAGAATTTGCAAGAGCTTGAAAACGCTTGTAAAAGCAATGAACTTTCTAAAATGAAAGGCTTTTCCGTAAAATCACAAGAATTAGTTCTCAACAGTATTGAGCATAAAAAAGCGGGAAGGGGGCGCTTTAATCAAGAGCATTCCGTTCAAGATTGCATGGCTATTGTCAAAACCTTGAAAAATCAAGCATTTATTGAGCAAGCTGAAATCACTGGGGAATACAGACGTTTCACAGAAACAATAAAAGACTTTTACATCCTTGCTGCAACAAGTAATTTTATGGAGGCAGAAAAGTTTGCTTTAAACGAGCTTAACTTAACGCTGAATCAAGGGCTATTTATTGGAAAAACTAATTTTGGAGTTGACTTGGCGCTAGAGTTTTGCACAGCAGAAGATTTTTTTTGGCGTCTCAATCGCAGCACCGGCTCTGCTGAATTTCTTAACAAATTAGATTTTCTCTTTAAAGAAAAAAATTATATTACTTCAGAACAATCCTGCCATTTCAACGATGAAAAAATAATTTTCAAAAGCGAAGAAGACATTTATAGCGAATTAGGATTGCAAAACATTCCACCAGAACTGCGTGAAAATCCAAATGTAATTGATAAAGCTGTAAAAGCAGAGCTAAAGCCACTTATTGAGCAAAGCGATTTAAAGGGAATGCTGCATGTT
>JAAYJM010000146.1 GCA_012522895.1 Ignavibacteria bacterium | reverse complement strand
CTATTAGGTTTAACCAAATGGTTGATTTGATGAAAAAGGACAAAAACACAGAGGCAAGAATACTAAACGCAGCTAAAGACGTTTTCATTGAAAAGGGATTCAGTTGAGCGCGTATGCAAGAAATTGCAGATAAAGCTGAAATTAATAAATCTATGCTTCATTATTATTTTAGAACTAAAGAAAAGCTGTTTTATAATATATTTGAAATGGTGCTTAATGATTTTTTCCCAATAATTAGCGATATAGTAAGCTCAAATGCCAAGCTCGAAGATAAAATAAGGCAAATTTGCAAATCTTACATTAGCATATTGCAAAAAAATCCATATATGCCTTTGTTTATTATTTCGGAAATAAGCAGGAATCCAGAGAAATTAAAATGTTTTGTTCAAGATAATCTAAGAGAGCGTTTTGAGTTGATAAAAGAAGTTTTTTTTAAACAGATTAAAGAAGAAAAGCTTCGGCAGATAGACGCAACGCATATTATTATGAATATAATTTCTTTGTCCGTTTTCCATTTTGCCGCAATGCCGCTATTCAAAGCACTTTTTGAATTTAATGATAATGAATATGCAGAATTATTAGAGGAAAGAAAAGAAATCGTTGGAGATACCATTACTTCTTGGCTGAAAAATATGGGCTGATGTATCTGAAATACGAATATTTTTAGGCAAAAATAATAGAATATTGCTTTACACTTTTCAACAAAAAAGCAGCTTTATACTATAAATACATTAAAAAAATGTTTACAAGGAAATAAAATGAAAAAATATTGGATTATATTCTTTTTCTTAAATTGTGCTTATACTTTTTCTCAAAGCACCACGCTTGAAGAATGCCAAAAGGCAGCAAGAGAAAACAGTAGCTATTTAAAGCAAATCAAACAAATTAAAAGAGTTAGCAATTTAGACGAAAAAAGTTATAACGCAAACTACCTTCCCCAATTTTCTTTAGAAGGGCTGGCAAGCTATCAATCTGAAACATTTTCTTTTCCAATCAAAGTGCCAAATCTTTCTATTCCAGAAGTTGCGAAAGACCAATACCAACTTTTTTTGACGATAAATCAAGTAATATATGATGGCGGCGCCATTGCAAAAGGCAAAGACATTGCAAACGCAGTTTCCGAGCTAAACAGTTTGAGTTCCGAAGCTAAGCTATATAAAACAAAAGAACTTGTGAATTCCCTTTATTTTTCTATTTTAATTTTGAAAGAAAATAAAAATAAATTAAGCTTGGCACTTGGAACATTGGAAGCTAATTTAAAGCAGATCAATAGCTTAGTGCAAAATGGAGCGCTGCTTAAATCCGCAGCAGATGCAATTCAAGTTGAAATAATAAAATTGAAACAAAATTTAGATGCACTGGAAAAAGATATTGAATCAAATATAGAAGTTTTGGAAATACTGACCGGGCTTCACGATTTGTCTTCAAAAGAGTTCCTTTTGCCAAGCCTTTCCGAGCGCTATTCCGATATTAATCGTCCAGAAGTCAAAGCCCTTGAAATGCAAGCTGAAGTCCAAAGCAAGAATAAAGATCTAATTTACAGCTCGCTTTTACCAAAATTTTTCTTTTTTGCAAAGGCTGGCTACGCGAGTCCAAACGCACTTAATTTTTTAGAAGAAGATTTTACAAGTTTTTATATACTTGGGTTAAAAATGGCTTGGAATCCTTTTGATTGGGGAACTAATCAAAGAAAAAGGGAAATTGCAGATATTAACAGGCAAAATATTGCTTTCGATAGGGAGGAGTTGCTTAAAAATATCAACAGTTCAATAATTAAAGAAAAAAGTGAGATTGCAAAATACAGCAAAATTATTGATGACGATATGAAAATCATTGAGATTCAAAGCCAAATTGTGAAAGAAAAATTTTCTTTGCTGAAAAATGGCGCCATCACAAGTGCCGAATATGTTAACGATTTCAATGCTTTGCTCCAATACGAAATTAATCTTGAAACACATAGGATTTTACTTGCAAATTCAAAAATAAATCTTTTAACAAAAACAGGAAATTTTTAAGGTGAATAAATGAAAAAACTATTATTTGTTTTTATTATAGTTAGCCTCGTAGCTTGCTCAGAAAATAAGAAGCAAGCCGATGCTTACGGAAATTTCGAAGCTGAAGAAATAATTATTTCAAGCGAGGCGAATGGAAAAATTTATGATTTAAAAATTATGGAGGGCGACCGAATAAATGCTGGCGATACTATTTGCATTGTCGATACTACTCAACTATATTTAAAAAAAATGCAATTACTTGCTTCTGCGGAAGCAATTCGCTCAAAAACGAAAGATGTCCAAGTCCAAATAAATGTTCTTTTAGAGCAAAAAAATAATATTTTAAGGGAAAAAGATAGAATTGAAAGGCTTTTTAAAGATTCTGCCGCCACTCAAAAGCAAGTTGATGATATTCAAGGACAACTCGCCCTTGTGGAGAAAAATATTTCAGCCACACAAAGCACGCTTTCTTCCACTAATCAAGGGATACTCGCCGAGCTGAAGCCGCTTGAACTGCAAATTGACCAAATCAATGATAATATTAAAAAAAGCATAATTCTTGCATCCAGCAATGGAACTGTGCTTTCTAAATTCGTAGAAAATGGCGAGTTAGTTGCTTTCGGGAAAGCTATATGCAAAATTGCAGATATAGAAAATATTTATTTGCGTGCTTACCTTAGCGGGAGTCAGCTCTCTCGCGTCAAGTTAGCTGATCAAGTTAAAGTCTTTATTGACAAAGACTTTGAAGAGCAAGAGGAATACAAAGGAGAGCTAACTTGGATTTCCAGCAAAGCTGAGTTTACCCCGAAAATAATTCAAACAAAAGAAGAGCGAGTAAATCTTGTTTACGCAGTAAAAATCCTCGTAAAAAACGATGGAAAAATAAAAATTGGTATGCCCGGCGAGATGAGATTTAACTATGAAACACGGGAATAGGAGGAAAATCCTAAAACTAAATATTCTGGAATCGGGAGTAGGCGCGGTGTTCCCCAAAAATTGGACGGGTGAATAAGGTATAAAATTGTTAAATTGCAAAAAAAAGGAATAAGGAATTATGAAACGAAATCAATATAATGTAGATTTCAAAGCTAAAGTTGCAATTGAAGCAATCAAAGATCTTAAAATGGTCATTTCCAAATTTTTTTGATATTTGAAAATGAGCTCTTTTTTCTCAATTTTTCTGCTAAAATGAAGCTAACACTGCTACATTGAATTAGATGATGATAATCAAATAAAAACTATGCAACTTCTTGAAAAAAATGAATTTAAAACGATTATGACAAGGCAAGAAGCAGAAACAATTTTATTAAGTAAATTTAAACTTCATAGCTTTTATGATGAGCAATGGGATACCATCGAAAAAATCCTGAAAGGTGAAAGAGTTCTTCTTATAGAAAAGACCGGATTTGGAAAATCGCTTTGTTTTCAGTTTCCCGCAATTTTGTTTAATGGAACAACTGTAATTTTTTCACCGTTAATCGCTTTAATGCGAGACCAGGTGAAGAAGCTAAACGCATTGGGTATTTCAGCAAAATGCGTAAATAGCGAGCAAACACTGGAAGAGAACTCGCAAATATTGACTGAAGCGAAAGACGGCAAAATTAAAATTCTTTATATTGCACCAGAAAGACAGGAAAACACAGAGTGGATTGAAGCAACAAGGCAAATGAAACTTTCAATGGTTGTAGTTGATGAAGCTCATTGTATATCGGTTTGGGGGCACGATTTTAGGCCATCATTCAGACGCATAATCAACCTTGTCAACTTATTGCCCAAAGGACTTCCTATATTGGCAACAACTGCAACAGCAACGAAAAAAGTGGAAGCTGATATTGCGCAACAAATGGGCGGTAATTTATCCATCATCAGAGGTAATTTGATGAGAAGCAACTTTAAATTATTTGTAGCTAAAGTTAATTCTGAAGATGAAAAATTAGTATGGTTAGGTCAAAATATTGAAAAAATTCCTGGATCGGGCATTTTATATACCGGCACAAGAGTAGATACTGAAATATACACAAAATGGTTTGAATTCCTAAATATTCCGGCAGTGGGCTATAATGCTGGTTTAGATGCAGAATCGAGAATAGCTATAGAAAATGGTTTGATGAAAAATCAATGGAAATGCGTAATTTCCACAAACGCTTTAGGTATGGGAATTGATAAGCCAGATATTCGTTTCATTATTCATACTCAAATACCACAATCTCCAATACATTATTATCAGGAAATTGGGCGGGCTGGAAGAGACAATCGAACCTCTTATATAATACTCTTTTATAGTCCGGAGGATAAAAAACTCCCGGAAGCTTTTATCGAAGGGGGAAGACCGGCGATTTCAAAATACGAAAAAGTAATTGAAGCAATAAAAAGCGAAATGCTTGGAGAAAGGGATTTGATGCGAAAGACAAATTTGAAACAAACCCAAATTAGGGTGATTAAAGCAGACCTGATTGAGCAAAAAATCATTCGCCATGTTACGATTGGAAGAAGTAAAAAGTTTGAATATATAACCGGAGCCTCGCCACTCAACAGTAAAACATTTGAAGAATTGCGTGCAAGCAAAACACGTGATTTGGATAAGATGATTGAATACGTAGAAACTACTCAATCACGTATGAAATATCTGTGTGATTATCTTGGTGATAGGTCAGCACATTCTTTTTCTAATTGTGATAACAGCGGACTAAAAAAAATTACTGTTACAATTAACAATGAATGGGCAAAAAAAATACTGGATTTTCGAGAAGATTATTTTCCAATCCTCAAAGTAGAAACAAAGGGAACAAATTTAATAAATGGCGTTGCCGCTTCATATTATGGTGTTTCAAATGTAGGAAGTGCCATACACCGTTGCAAATATGAGCAAGGTGGCGATTTCCCTGATTTTTTATTGCGATTAATTCTTAAAGCATATCGCAAAAGATTTGGGCTGGAAAAATTTGATTTAATTCTGTATGTGCCAGCTACAAAATCAGGCGAGTTAGTCAGGAATTTTGCAATTAAAATATCGCAAGCTCTGAAATTCCCAATTTCACATAATTTAGTTAAGCAAAGAAAAACAAGCGAACAAAAGGTTTTTGAGAGTTCTCTTTTGAAATCTGATAATGTGAAAGATGCATTTATTTTCAAGAATTCAAATGAAATTAAAGGGAAATCCGTTTTATTAATTGATGATATTTTTGATAGTGGTGCCACTATAAAAGAAATTGGAAGATATTTAAGTAATTTAGGGGCAAATAAAATAGCGCCCTTAGTAATAGCCCGAACAGTGGGCGGAGATTTAGCATGAACAAAGAAGCCGTATATTGGATAGCATTGGCTCATCTACCAAGATGGGGACATTTTAAAATCAACAACCTGATTATAAAATTTTATCACGAAAATAACATTTCAATAGTGGATTTTTTTCAATTATCAGAAAACGAATGGAAGAATGAATATAATTTGCAAATAAATGAAGTTGAAGATTTAAAACAAGCAAAATCGGAATTGGCTAATAATGCGTTCCTTGCTGAAACATTGTATAATGAAGGATATGAATTAATCCCTTTAACCTCTTCTGAGTATTCAAAAACCCTGAAGAGTAATCTAAAAGCTGCTCACTCACCAGCTCTTTTGTATGTGAAAGGCAATAAACAGATATTGGATGAAAAATCAATTGCCATAGTTGGTTCCCGTGATGCCTCTTCTAAATCACTTGAATTCACTGATAATATTGCAAAAATAGCGAGCAAGGAGTTCAAAGTTGTTGTAAGCGGCTTTGCTAAAGGAGTTGACAAACAGGCATTAGATTCTGCAATAAATTACAATGGACAAAGCATTATTGTATTACCTCAGGGAATAATGACTTTTGGTTCTGGGTTCAGGAAGTATCGTAAGCAAATTATTGATGGAAATGTATTAGTATTAAGCACTTTTTTTCCAAAAGCACCTTGGAAAACAGAGCTGGCAATGGCAAGAAACCCAATAATTTATGGGCTTGCAGACGAAATTTTCGTTGCTGAATCTTCTGATAAAGGTGGGACTTGGTCCGGAGTTGCAGATGGTTTAAGAAAAAACAGAATAATATATGTTCGCAAAGCAGAGCAATCAGAAAATAATGCCAATAACTTATTAATACAAAAAGGAGCAATACCAGTTGATTTTGAAGGAAAACCGCTTGATGATTTCATACCGGAATTAGCTGAAGATAATCAATTAGTTTTAAAAAATAATGGAGTTAATGAAGAGAATAAAATTTTTGAATTGCTTAACACAGGAGAGTATACTGTCAAAGATATTTTAGAAAAATTGGAATTAGACTGGTCAAAAAATAAACTTAGAACTTTCCTGAAAAGTAAAAAAGAAATTGAAACCATTAATAAAAAACCGTTGCGATTTACAATGAAAGATTCGGAATTAAAGCAGTTATCTTTATATGGCTAACGCTAATCAAATATACATTACATTCCATTAAACTCAAATCAATGATTTTTCAAAGAGAATAATAACTTCAAAAAAGCAGTAAAAGATCTTAAAACCGGTCATTTCCAAATTTTTTTGATATTTGAAAATGAGCTCTTTTTTTGTTTTTCAAATTTCAGATAGAATAAAGATGATACCGCTGAAGAACGACAGAGAAGTTAAGTATCAATAGATGCTTAATCAATTTTCTGAAAGCATTTTTACTTCCCGGTCAAAATCAGAGACATAATTCTTGTCCTGTATTGGTTTAAATTTATCATATTCTTTAAGTGCTAATTCTTTAGCTACCTCATGAGTAACTTTTCCAGTGTTATTTAAAATATCATATTCGCTAAATTTCAAAAAAGCATCTAATTTTTTAATCCAGTCTTTCATAGTCATTATTTTACCTCTACTTGCCTGCATTTCAGCATAATCAAGATACATATTACCAATTCGGTCAAGTTGCTTCAATTCATCTTTATGAAGATAATTTTTGCAATTAAAACATCACTTGGCATTATTTTTCCTTTTGGTGATTTTCTCCAGGAAGTTAATCCCATATATTCCATATTGCTATTCGCTCTCTCATAAACTATCTCAGCAGCAGTTTTTCCTGTTATAGCAAAATGGAGTTTGTTTTGAACAGTTGCGAAAAATTCTTTTGTTTCAGGAGCATTTGAAGAATAGTCGAACGAGGTAGCGTAAATATCGGTAATTTTTTGATAAATCATTCTTTCACTTGTGCGAATATCTCTAATCTCTTCATATAATTCGTCAAAATATCTTGTGCTAAAACGTGAGCCATACTTCATTCTGTCACTATCAAGGACATATCCCTTGTGGACATAATCCCTTAAAACCTGCGTAGCCCAAGTTCTAAATTCTCGCCCTCTATCAGAATTTACACGATAACCAACAGCTATAATTGCTTCCAAAGAATACATTTTCATTTTCCTCCTAACATCTCTGTCCCCTTCTTTTTGAACTACCGAGAAATCCTCGGCAGTTGAATTTTCATCAAGCTCTTTTTCTTTGTAAATATTTTTTAAATGCAGAGATATATTATCTTTGGTGCAGCCGAATAGTTCTGACATTCCTTTTTGATTTAACCAAATATTTTCTTCAGAATACATTACTTCAAGATGAATATTTCCATCTTGCGATTGATAAAAAACAATATGGTTATCCGGTATTACTTTGTATATATTTTTTGCCATTGATCTTTCCTAAAAATTAAAAATAGAAATTTCAACATAACAATTTTGTTCTAATTTGCCAATTTTTAATCAATTTCCTATTATTTGTTTTCCTTATTGAATAAAACGCCATTTCGACAAGGCTCAATGACTATATTATACATTTTCAACACCTAAATTCTTATAAGTCTCAATTAATGCATCATGATTGTCAGTTATAATTAAAATTTTGTCTTTTGCTTTTAAAGATGTCTTGCCCGTTGGAACAAAATATTTATCATCACGCTTAACCATAACAACCAGCGTGTTTTCTGGCAATGACATATTTAATAGTTTATTTCCATTTTGTAGAATATTATCTGTTATTTCAATCTCAGTGATGACTGATTTAATATCATTTGAAAAATCAACGTCAAAATTTTCTAAATTCTTAATCTTCTTCGGCGTCTCTACAAGCTTAAGCCAGCGTGCTATTAATGGAAGCGATGTTCCCTGAACTATTAACGAAATTAAAGTGCAAAAAAAGACAATGTTAAAAATTAATCTTGCATTTGGCACATTTTCAACAAGCGGATAAATTGCAAATATGATTGGAACCGCCCCTCGCAAACCAACCCAGGATACAAAAGATTTATCTCTAAAAGACATTTTTCGGAAAGGAAGCAAACAAAAAAATACTGTAAGAGGACGTGAAACAAATATCATTAAAAAACTAATAATCAGACCGGGAATTATTATTGGGACAAGCTCATGTGGATTAACAAGCAAACCTAAGGTTAAAAACATAATTAGCTGCGATAACCAGGCTAATCCATCAAAAAAATTGAGCGATGAGCGTTTATTAACAAATTTAGAATTTCCGATCACCAAACCGGCAATGTAAACCGCAAGGAAGCCGTTACCATTTGCAAAATATGTCAAAGAAAAAATAAAAATACAAAAAGTGAAATTTAAAATTGGATACAAAGAGACATTGCCGATTTTTATATGGTTTATAATCTTCACTGCCAGTTTTGCTAAAACAAATCCCAAAGCAGCACCAATTAAAAGTTGCAGTATTAAAATGCCGCCAACCGTCCAGTAATTTGGTGCAGCGCTCAACTTTATAATATCAATAAAAGTAATAACCAAAACATAAGCCATTGGGTCGTTACTTCCACTTTCAAGCTCCAGCATAGGGCGTAAGTTATTCTTTAATTGCAGATTTTTTGAACGGAGAATAGAAAACACAGAAGCAGAATCTGTTGATGCCATTGTTGATGCCAATAGCAGTGAAGTTAAAAGCCCAATACCGGCTGATGCCATCGTCTCCCCTAAAAACCACCAGATAATCACACCGGTAATTATTGCGGTTAAAAACACTCCTAATGTCGCTAATACTACTCCCTGAGCGACTATTGGACGAATTTCAGAAGTCTTTGTATCTAAACCACCTGAGAAGAGAATGATGCACAGAGAAATCGTTCCTATGCTGTTTGCTATGTGGAAATTTTCAAATTCTATTCCTAAACCATCACTGCCGCATAACATTCCTACAGTTAAAAACAATAGTAAAGCTGGAACTCCAAATTTTGAACTTGCTTTTCTGGATAAAATGCTGATAAAAAAAAGAACTGAAAAAACTAGTAAAATAATCTCAATTTGTAGATTCATCTTTTATAATTTTTATTAAATATGCTTTAATCTAATAATTAACGATAATCCGGACAATAATATTTTAAAACAAAATCAACTTTTTGTTTTATCTTTTGAAGATAATCAAGGGGGTTGTTTTTATTTGCCCCGCTTCCAGCAGGTTGGCAGAAAATACCATCAATATTTTGAAGGATTGAAATAAAAGCAGTTGTAGTGCCGGAAAAGTATTTAGTATAAAAAGTTATTGTATATTGCTAAGTTTAAAACTGCGTATTTTTGTAAATAAAAAAAACTGATAATCATAAAGATAAGGACAAAATGGATACAAATCAACATAGTAAAATTGTTCATTTTATTTGGAGTATTGCTGATGACTGCCTGAGAGATGTGTATGTGAGAGGTAGGTATCGCGATGTTATTCTGCCGATGACAGTCATTCGCAGGCTTGATGCTTTGCTTGAAAAAAGCAAACAAGAAGTTCTGGAAAAGAAAGCCGAATTAGACGAGTTGGGAATACCCGATCAACATCCTATTCTTTGCAAAGCTGCCGGGCAAGCTTTCTACAATGCAAGTCCATTTCTGCTTAAAGATTTAAGGACAAGAAATACACGCCAAAGCCTAAAAGTCGATTTTGAAGCATATCTGGACGGGTTCTCAAAAAATGTTCGAGAAATACTTGATAAGTTTAGATTTAGGGAGCAAATTACCACTTTGAGCGAAGCCGATATACTAAGCGCGATAATTGAAAAATTTACAAGTAATGAAATTAATCTTAGCTCGGAAGCAATTTTAGATCTTAATGGAAAAGAGCTAATGCCAGCGCTCGATAATCATTCTATGGGGACTATTTTTGAAGAACTTATCAGAAGATTCAACGAAGAAAATAACGAAGAAGCAGGCGAACACTTTACACCGAGAGATGTCGTTAAGTTAATGGCAAATATGATTTTTCTTCCAGTTGCAGAAAAAATTGTGTCTGGCACTTATCTTATTTATGATGGAGCTTGCGGAACTGGTGGTATGCTTACTCTTGCTGAAGACAGCTTGTCAAAAATTGCCCAATCCCAGAGCAAGCAAGTTTCTATTCATCTTTATGGACAAGAAAGCCAGCCTGAAACATACGCGATATGTAAAGCTGATTTGATGCTAAAAGGAGAAGGAAGCGAAGCTGATAATATCGCATTTGGCTCTACTTTATCCGCCGATGGTTTTTATTCAAGCGAATTCGATTTTATGATGTCAAATCCTCCTTACGGTAAAAGCTGGAAAATTGACCAAGATAAAATGGGCGGTAAAAGTGGACTGACTGACCATAGATTTGTGATTCAATACAAAGACGAACCTGTTTACAAAATGATTACACGCTCGAGCGACGGTCAATTACTTTTCCTCGTCAATAAAATTGCAAAAATGAAGCGAAAAACTGCTCTTGGAAGCCGCATTGCCGAGGTTCACAACGGATCATCCTTATTCACTGGAGACGCCGGACAAGGTGAAAGCAATATTCGAAGATGGATAATTGAAAACGATTGGCTCGAAGCTATTATCGCTCTACCTGAAAATATGTTCTATAATACCGGCATCGCCACCTATATTTGGCTCATTTCTAATAGAAAAACGGAACAAAAAAAAGGCAAAGTCCAGCTGATTGACGCTTCTAAAATATACGTTCCGCTTAAAAAAAACCTCGGTAAGAAAAATTGTGAAATTTCTGAAGAACAGATTAATCAAATTTGTCAGCTGGTGATTAATCCTATCGAATCTGATATTTCTAAAATTTTCCCTAATGAAGCTTTTGGTTACTATAAAATTACAGTCGAAAGACCGCTGAAACTTAAAAATATTGAGCCAAATAAAATTTACTCAGCAAAAGAGATTAAAGAGATGATTGCTAATGGTTTGACTGATGAAAACGGCTACCCTGTTGTTAAAAAAATCCACAAGGGCAAAAAGGCAAACCCTATTTATGGATTATTTGAACTAACTATTGACGGCAAACAAGAAGTTGTTGAATATGAAGTTGACGCAAGTTTAAGAGATAACGAGCAAGTGCCAGTTCTTGAAGAAGGAGGCGTTGAAGCCTTTTTCAATAGAGAGGTATTGCCTTATGTTCCAGATGCTTGGATTGACAGCTCTAAAACTTTAATCGGCTATGAAATTTCATTTACAAAGCACTTTTATAAGCCTGTGCAAATGCGAACGCTCGATGAAATTACAACTGATATTCTTTCATTAGAAAAAGAAACTGACGGGGTACTTAAAAGTATTATTGGGGCTGAAACCGTATAATGAAAAATTAAAGAAATTTTGAACTAAATAATTGATGTATTAGTCTAATTAAAATAGAATATGTATCTTATTAATATTATTAGAGTATTTTTGTTAGAGTCTGATTAAAAAAAATTAATTAAGAAAGTGCGTAAAATGAGCACCGCTTTTGTTAATCATAATATTATTGAATGGGCTAGAATCCGCTCCGGCAAATCCATTGATGAATTAGCAGCAAAACTTAGTCCAAAATATATTGAATGGGAAAGAGGCGAAGCAAAGCCTACTTTTAGACAAATTGAAGGTATAGCAAAAAAATTGCATATACCTATTGGATATTTATTCCTATCGGAACCTCCTGCCGAAGCTGAACTTACAGTAGATTTAAGATCTTTTAAAGATTCTTTAAAAAAAGAATTTAGCCTTGAGCTTCAAGATGTAATTGCTGACGCTATAAAGAAGCAAGACTGGTATCGTGATTATGTTAAAGAATTGGGAGCTGAGCCGTTAAATTTTATTGGAAAATTTAACTTAAACTCTCCAATCAAACAAGTGGCACTTGATATTCAAAAGACACTAAAAATTAGCTTAGAAGATAGATTAGATTTAAACAAAGAGGGTTTTTTAAAGTATCTAACGTTACATGCTGAGGAAGCAGGTATTTTAGTTATAAAAAATGGAAAAGTAGCTACTAACCCATACCGTAAATTAAGCGTAGATGAGTTTCGAGGCTTTGCTTTAAACGATTCGTATGCTCCAATTATATTTATTAACAATGCAGATTTTATAGCCTCCAAGATTTTTACTTTTGCTCACGAACTTGCTCACCTTTGGATCGGATCTGAAGGAGTAACCAATTTGAGCTTTGCTGATGATATTAATCACCTTGATGTTGAGGAATATTGCAATAAAGTAGCTGCAGAAGTCCTTGTTCCAGAAATTAATTTTAAAATGGAATGGAAAAAATATTCGGGTAACTTGCATCTCCGTTCTAAAGAGTTGGAAAAAACATTCAAAGTTAGTTCTATTGTCATTGCAAGACGCGCTTTAGATGTAGGTATGATTGAAAGAGAAGAATTTTTTGAATATTATAAACTTACTAAACAAAAATGGTTAAAGAAAGAAAAAAATAGATCGGGCGGTGACTTTCTTAAAAGCTTTCCAATTATTAATAGCAGAACTTTTACAAACGCTGTTTGCAAAGCGGTTTTTTCTGAAAAATTAATGATGAGAACAGGTGCAAGAATGTTAGGAGTTCAGCCTGAAACCTTGTTCAAGTATGCGAAGCGGGAAGGTTTATTATGAAATACCTCCTTGATACAAATGTTTTTATTCAAGCTTCGCGTTTCTACTATCCAATGGATTTGTTCCCTTTTTTTTGGGACTGGCTAATAGAAGAGAATAAGAAAGGGTTGATATTTTCTATAGATTGGGTTTATGATGAAATAAAAAAAGGAAAGGACAAATTATCGGAATGGTGTGATAAATTAGATGAAAAAAATTGGTTTTTGTCTTCTCATTATGAGGTAACTCAATGTATTTTTTCCGATATTGCTAATTGGGTTATGAATCATGGTAAATATACAAAAGCTGCGAAAGATGAATTTCTTTCTGTCGCAGACCCTTGGATTATAGCAAAAGCAAAAGCTGATAATTTTATTGTAGTTACACAAGAAAAATCCGAACCGCAAAGTAAAAAGAAAATATTTATACCAGATATATGTAATGAATCCGATGTTAAATATACAAATACTGTGGAAATGCTACGGAAATTGCAAGCAAAGTTTTAATCATATCTATTTTTCAAACAATCATATTAACTCTTGTGAATAATTAAAAAAACAATGAAAAAATACCCAAAATACAAATCCTCCGGAATTTCATGGCTCGGCGATATACCCGAACATTGGGAAGTGAGGAGAAATAAATATATTTTCCAAGAAAGGAATGAAAAGTCTGTTAAAGGGACAGAAGAATTGTTAACTGTTTCTCAATATACCGGTATCACAAAAAGAAAAGATAAGGTATTAGGTGAAAATAAACTACTAACAAATGCCTCTTCACTTGAAGGATACAAAACTGTTCATAAAAACGATTTAGTGATAAATATTATGCTGGCTTGGAATGGTAGTTTAGGTATATCACCATATCACGGAATTACAAGTCCTGCTTATTCAGTTTTTTCTATAAGAAATAAAAATGAAAATTTTTCAAATTTTTTTCACTACACTTTCAGAACAAAAATTTATCATAGCATTTTCAAAACTGTTTCAACCGGAGTAATTGACAGTCGTCTACGGCTATACCCCGATGATTTTTTTAAATTAACGACTTTACTCCCCCCGCTCCAAGAGCAAATACAAATTGCCCGCTTCCTTGATTGGAAAGTCGGACAGATTAATAAGTTCATCAAAACAAAAAAACACATACTCGAACTGCTGAAAGAACAAAAACAAGTAATCATAAACGATGTTGTAACAGGAAAAATCGATGTCCGCACAGGCAAACCATACCCCAAATACAAGGCAAGCGCTGTCGAATGGCTGGGAGATATACCGGAAGAGTGGGAGGTATTACCAATCAAAAGGTTATCAAAAGCAGTAAAAACAGGTAGCACCCCGCCTGGCGCTGATGATAAATATTATTCGAGTGAAGGTATAAATTGGTTCACTCCTGGTGATTTTAGTGATGAAACGGAACTTCGGAACTCGAAAAGGCAACTATCTGCTTTAGGAGTATCTGCTGTAAATATATTTCCTCCAAAAACTGTATATATGAATGGTATTGGTTCAATCGGTAAAGTTGGCATTTGCCTTGATTCTGCAAGTTGCAACCAACAAATTAATGCAATTATAACAAATGAAAAGATTTCTCCTTATTATCTTTTGTATTGTATTAAATCAGCCAAGCAGTTCATAATCAGTTTTGGAAAATTTACAACTTTGCCAATTATCAATCAAGAGGAAACAAAATCCTTAATTTTCCCTGTTCCTTCAAAAGACGGTCAAAAAGTCATTGTGTCTTACATACAAGAAAAGACGGAAGCAACAGACCGAGCCATAAGTCGAATAGAAAGAGAAATAGAGTTAATCAAGGAATACAAAGAGCGTCTAATTGCAGATGTAGTAACAGGCATACTCGCTATTCGCGGCGTTGAAGTCCCCGAAGTAATTGAGGATATAGAAGAAGAACTCCCCGAAGACGAGCCCGAAGAAATAGAAAACAAAGAAGGAGTAGAATAGGTGGAAAATACAGAATATTACATAAGTATAATCCTTGCTGGGCTTAAAATTTGCTTGACTGTTGCTTGACAAACTTACGGAAATTAAAAACTATAAATTTGTAAGTGTATGAATTAATAGTAAATATAGAAATATATTTGTTTGACTGTTGTTTGATTAATAACAAAATAATGGTTGGTTACTGGGGAAAATTAATATTTATTCTTATCTTGTTTGAACGCAATTACTTTTATTCAAGGAAAGGTCGCTAATTTTCACACTTCAAATTTCACCATTCGTAAAATAGGAGAAACAAAATGGATACTTCTGAAAAAGGTTTAGAAAAAATAATTGTTGATTCATTAATCAACGATAACGGATATATAGCTGGCGATTCTAATGATTACGACAAAGCAAATGCTGTTGATTTAACTAAATTTATTCAATTTATTCAATCAACTCAGCCTAAGGTGTATGAGTTTTTTCGTTTAGGTGAAGACACAAACAAAAGAAATCAATTCCTTGGCTGCATCCAAAAAGAAATTGGCAAGCGCGGTATAATTGATGTGCTAAGAAAAGGAGTTTATGTATACCCCCACCAAGTTGAGCTGTTTTATGGCACTCCCTCGGAAGGTAACCTAAAAGCACAAGAACTTTTTCAAAAAAATATATTCAGTGTAACTCGACAGCTAAGGTATAGCAATAATAGTAGCCAGCTTTCACTTGATATGTGTATATTTATTAACGGCTTACCAATTATTACATTTGAATTAAAGAACAGTTTAACAAAGCAATCAGTTGAGGACGCAGTTCAGCAGTATAAACGCGATAGAGATGCAAGAGAGCCATTGTTCAAATTTGGTAGATGTATTGTGCATTTTGCTTTAGATGACCAGCAAGTAAAGATGTGCACTCATCTAAAAGGCAAAGACTCTTGGTTTTTACCATTCAATAAGGGCTATAATGATGGTGCAGGGAATCCACCAAATCCAAATGGGATTGCAACCGATTATTTATGGAAGGAAATTCTTACCAAACCGAGTTTAACAAATATAATTGAAAATTATGCATCCATAATTGAAAAAGAAAATAAAAGAAGAGAGCAAATTTTCCCAAGATACCACCAATTAGATGTGGTAAGAAAATTGTTAGCTGCTTGTAAAAGAGATAATGTAGGAAAAAGATATTTAATTCAGCACAGCGCTGGTAGCGGGAAAAGCAATTCAATAGCTTGGCTCGTTCATCAATTAGTGAATCTGAGAGATGGAAATAAAGAAATTTTTGATTCTATCATCGTTGTAACTGATAGAAGGATTCTCGATAAACAATTAAGAGATAATATTAAGCGCTTTGCGCAAGTATATTCAATAGTAGGTGCTGTAACAGAAGGAGCAGCCCAACTGAGAGATTTTTTGCAAGCAGGAAAGAAAATTATTATCTCTACATTGCAAAAATTTCCATTTATTTTAGACGAAATAGGCGATTTACATAGAAATAGAAAGTTCGCAATAATCATAGACGAAGCGCACTCAGGACAGGGCGGTAGAGCTGCTTTTCAAATGAATATGGTATTGGCTGAGCAAGGAATAGTCTCTGGTATAAATGAGGACGAGTTAGACTTTGAAGACATAATTAACTTGCTTATTGAGTCGAAAAAAATGCTTAGCAACGCAAGCTATTTCGCCTTCACAGCTACTCCCAAGAATAAAACATTGGAAATGTTTGGTTTTGAATTCCCCGAAGGAGAGAAAAATAAATATCGCCCCTTTCATATATATTCAATGAAGCAAGCGATTCAAGAAGGTTTTATTCTTGACGTTCTTCAAAATTATACGCCTGTTGAAAGCTACTATAGATTAATTAAAGCTATTGAAGAGGATCCTCAATTTGACAAGAAAAAAGCGAATAAGAAGCTAAGGAAGTATGTAGAATCGCATGAACACGCTATCAGACAAAAAGCAGAGATTATGATTGACCACTTTAATGAGCAAGTAGTTAAGCAGTATAAAATTGGAGGTCAAGCAAGGGCAATGGTAGTTTGTGACGGTATAAAGAGAGCAATTCAATACTTCTATGCGTTTAAATCTTATTTGACTGAAATAAAAAGCCCTTATAAGCCAATAGTTGCTTTTTCAGGTGAGCATAACTGGGGAGATGAAAGCTTGACAGAATCAAGACTAAATGGATTCTCAAGCAATGATATTCCTGCAAAGTTTGAAGCAGAGCCTTATAGATTTCTTATAGTGGCAGAAAAATTTCAGACAGGTTTTGATCAACCACTACTCCATACAATGTATGTAGATAAACCTCTTTCAGGAATAAAGGCTGTTCAAACGCTATCAAGGCTAAATCGTGTTCACCCCTTAAAAACAGATACTTTCGTTTTGGATTTTTATAATTCTATTGACCTTATTCAGTTTGCTTTTTCTGATTATTATAGAACTACAATTTTGAGCGATAAAACAGATCCAAATAAGCTTAATGATTTAAAATATGATTTGGACGAACATCGCATCTATAATGAGAGGCAGGTTGATGAACTTGTCAGGCTATTTCTTACAGACGAAAGCAGGGAGAAGCTAGATCCAATTTTAGATTCTTGCGTCCATCTATATAAGTCCGAGCTTGACGAAGACGGACAAGTCGATTTTAAAGCTAAAGCAAAATCATTTGTAAGAACATATAATTTCCTCGCTTCGATTCTAATATATAATAATACTTCTTGGGAAAAGCTGTCAATATTTCTAAATTTTCTTTTACCTAAACTACCAGCCCCTCAAGAAGACGATTTGTCAAAAGGGATACTTGAAACAATAGATATGGAAAGCTATAGAGTAGAAATACAAAGCAAGCAAAGGATAAAATTGCCCGACGATGATTCTGATATTGACCCTTCACCTGTTGGTCAAGGAGCTTTGTATCCAGAAGTGGAGCAAGACAAATTAAGCAATATTATCAAAGCGTTTAACGATTTGTTTGGCAATATTGAATGGAACGATGCGGACAAGATAAGAAAAATAATAGCCGAAGAGCTTCCAGTAAAAGTTTCATCTAATCAAGCGTATCAAAATGCAATGAAGCAAAATGACAAGCAAAATGCAAGAGTTGAGCACGATAAGACACTGGAAAAAGTCATTTTGGATATGTTTAGTGATCAAACTGAGCTATATAGACAGTTCCATGAAAATCAGTATTTTAAAAAGTGGCTTGGTGATGCTATCTTCAAGGCAACTTATAAAGTCGTATGACACAATAGTTATGTTAAATTTATCAAACTAATATATTAAAAGTCTGATCTTTGTTTTTAACTGCCCCGCCAGCAGTAGGTTAGTCAGCTTTTAGCATCCAATAAGTTGATTAATCATACCCACCCGTCCATTTTTTTGGGAACACTGCATATCTCAAAATAAAAATAATTTTGTATTTGCTGAAAATGTTTCGTCTTATAAAAATCACTCAAGATTAATACAAAGAAAAGTAGACAAAGCAAGCTATGGTTTTGACACTTTTTACAAAATATCTGGCACCAATCTTGTTCCTAAACACTTGTTTGTTGAAATAAAAAAATTATTTCAAAATTTCAATTATCTTCGAGACAAAATTCAATTTAATGTGTTATTCTATATATGTATTGTGTCGTTTAAAATAAGCAATTTGAGCGCCAATGCATTTGACATTGATATTTTTTATTTACCAACAACTTTAAGGAGATTTGTTATGTTTAAAAAAATATTTCTAATTGCGGCGGCTTTTTTGCTGCTGGTTTTGAAAAATGTTTGCGCCACTCCACCAGAAAGCGACACTGTTTGGACGAGAACGCTGCCTTTTTCAATTAAAGGATGTACTTTTTCTTTAACAGGTGATTCAATAATTTCAATTGCTGGAGATTACGGAGGAGATTCTCTTTTTATTCTTGAAACAGCTACTGGAAATACTTTAAAAAGTATTAAATGTAAAGGATGGGTTTGGAGCTATGGTGGTTTTGTTCATTTTAACACAAAAAGTTGGATTGCAATTGCTGTAGATTCAACTTTTGGAGGATTATATATTTATGATTATTTAAAAGATTCAATCGTAAATGAAAAATTTGGTTTCGATGGAAAAGCAATAGCAATAACAAAAGACGATAAATATATTTATGTCCAAAATAATAGCGTTAGTTATAACAATATTTCTATTTATGATGTCGAAAGAGGATATTCAGTAGATTCAATTTCGAGCTATGGAAGAGCACACTCTTTAGCAATTTCCTCGGATAATAAATATTTGGCAATAGGAACAGGTGCAAAACAAAGAGTCCACCCATATCCTGAACATTCAGAATACGAGGAAGACAGGATGTATGACAAATTAATGATATTTGACATTGAAAAAAAAGAATTAGTAAAAGAATTTGGTGCTCCTTTCGGAACTGAAGGAGAAATAAGAGAAATCAAATTTTCACCAGATGGAAAATATCTTGGAGTAGCAAAACTTGATGGAAATGTATATGTTTACCAAATGGATAATA
This sequence comes from Ignavibacteria bacterium, assembly GCA_012522895.1. Lineage (GTDB taxonomy): Bacteria > Bacteroidota > Ignavibacteria > Kapaibacteriales > UBA2268 > JAAYJM01. The sequence continues at coordinate 181 of JAAYJM010000146.1, read as the reverse complement.
TTGAACTTTATAGAACATTTAATGTATATAAATTTTCTAAAGATTACGGTCCTTGCGTTATTTCATTTTCTAATAATTCCTCACTTTTGTATTGTGGTTTACATATTTGGGGTAATTGGAAAACTGAAGTATTCGATTTACAAAAAAGTCTAAAAATAAATACATTAGACCTATGTTCAAT
>JAAYJM010000145.1 GCA_012522895.1 Ignavibacteria bacterium | reverse complement strand
GTCTACGTTTGCTGCTTTGATTTCATAAAACTCTTTCTGTCCCTGTTTTTCAAAAAAAGAAATATAATAATTTTCATTTTTTATGTATTCGCGCCAAAATGTAAGAAATTCTGCTGAGTTTTCAAGTATTTCGTCTATTGTAAAAGTTTTTACAATAAGCAGGTTGTTATAAAAGCGCCAGCAATAACCATCAGTAAGCAAGCCATATTTCTTTTGCCAATCGGTCTGGTATTGAATTATTTGCTTTTCCCCAGCTTTTATATTAGTATATCTTTCAACTTCAACAGGGATAACAACTTCGCTATTAATAAATATTACAATATCGGCACGATGCCCCTTCTTTTGCGCTTCTTCTATGAACTCGGAATTCCTCTTGGAAATATCTGTGGAAAGTCTTCCTTCTTTTAAATTGAAAAGCTCGGAGCATTTAAATACTTCTTTAACAAATTTTTGAACTCCAGAGCCAACCTCTGCTGATAAATAATGCTCTTTTTCTGTGTTCCAAAGCTTTCTTAATTCATTTATGCTCATTTTTACTCAACTTTCTAAAGCAAATTTAAAGGAAAATTATTTTGCAATATTGCGGGCAAAAAATTAACAAATAAAAAATCCCTTTTATTTGCAGTAAAATTAAAAAATTTTCTTATGAATATCAAAGAAATAAAAACAAGCTTCACAGTAAACAGCTTAAATGATGCTTCCATTGCATTTTATTTGAATAAATGCGATCTTATTTTATATTAAACAGTTAGCTTATAATCATAGCAAGCTCGCCCCTATTTGCTCAATTTTTCTTATTTGAAAGTAAAAATTTATTTACTATTTTGCATTTTCAGAAAAAATAATTAATATTTTCCATAATAAAACGTTAATAAAAAAAAAGAAGAACTTAATTATATCTGAAATTAATAATAGAAGGAATAAGTTTTTACGATTAAAATGAGGTTAAAATGTCAAGAACACTGAACAAGGTTATGCTCATTGGGAACGTAGGCAGGGATCCGGATTTAAAGTATACACCCAGCAGAATCCCAGTTACTTCTTTCAGATTAGCAACATCTGAAACCTGGAAAGATAGGGAAGGAAAGGTTCAAGAACATACCGATTGGCACACTATCGTTGCTTGGCGTGGTTTAGCAGAGGTAATCCACAGATTAGTAAAGAAAGGCTCAAGGGTTTACATAGAAGGCAGGATTCAAACCCGTTCCTTTGACGACAAGACTGGTAATAGAAGACATGTAGTAGAAATATTGGCTGACAATATGCTCCTTCTTGAAACAAGAAAAACGAGAGACGAAGACGATTCTTACGATGACGGTAAAACTTTACTTGGCGAACAATCCGATTATGATTTAGATTTAAGCTTAGACTTCGATAGCGATCTGTCCATTGGCAGTTCTTCCACTAGCGGAGAATTCCCATTTTAACTTGCAATTTGAAATACTTATAAGCCCCTTGGCTAAAGGGGCTTTCTTAACTTATGAAATCAAATAAAAACTTAGAATTAAAGGTCGGATTACTGTCTATTGCTGCAATTATTTTGTTAGTTGTAGGCATCACGCTTGTAAAAGGAATTAGCGTTTCTATATCTCAAAATGTAATCAGGCTCCGCTTTGAGCAGTCAGCTGGTATCCAAGAATCGGCGCCTGTTACAATTAACGGAGTAAAAAGGGGAAGCGTTACTAAGGTAGAAAACGACAATGGCTCGGTGCTTATCAGTGCAAATTTAAGTGATATTTCTGATATTAAAGAAGATGCTTTTGCAAAAATCACAATGTTAGAGATTACAGGCGGGAAAAAAATAGAAATATTTCCGGGCAAATCTGAAAGTAAATTTAACTTTCAAAACGAATTGCCTGGCGTTCAAGCCGATGACCTTTCCAATTTAATCTCTGACTTTGGAACCATCGCAAAGCAAACTCAATCTGTTATGGGCAGGATTGACAGCTTGACTTTTCATTTAACAAACTCTATAGCAAATAATCAAAGTTTTGAAAAATTAAACAGTTCCCTTGATAATATAGTCGGAATTATTGAATTGCTTCAAAATCAAGCTCAAAGGACTTCTGGCGACATAGACTATCTTTTCAAAGATCTTAACTACCTTTCATCGAATATTAAAAAAACTTACGTAGATTACGCCCCGATCATCGATTCTTTGCTCAGCAGATTAGATAGAATTTCAGCTGATGCAGAAACTATATTGCACACAACAAAATCATCTATTGCCTCAGTAGATAATTTGCTCATCGATATTAAAGATATTACTTCGGATTTAAAAACGGGTGATGGTGTCCTGTCTCGCTTAATTTACGATAACAAATTGAGCTTGAAAGTGGATTCAACTATAAACTCGCTTAACTTATTAATGAAACACATAAAGAACTATGGAATTAATGCAAATATAAGGCTTGGAACAAGACCTTAATCATTGAGCATATTAACATTTATATTTACTCGAGCAGTGAAGTTAATGTAAATAAAAAAATAGAAATTAAAGGAGAAAAAAATGTCAGCATATCCAACAGCAGTTTCAATAGACATAGCAGATTATTTATTCGAGCATTTTTCGAGTGAAGATGTTTTTCTTACTCAACTAAGAAAGGAAGCAAACCAAGAAGACATACCCAATATATGCATTTCTCAAGAGCAAGGTCGCTTTTTGCAGTTCATTTTGAAATTAATGAAAGCAAAGTATGTTTTAGAAATTGGGAGTCTGGCAGGTTATTCTGGGATTATAATTGCTCGAGCATTGGCGCCAAATGGAAAATTGGTTGCTTTAGAAATTAATCCAAAGCACTATGAGTTTTTCTCCAAAAAAATAGAAGAAGCCAAGCTAAAGGACATAATTGAACTTCACAACGTAAAAGCTATTGATTTTCTAAGAAATTATAAACCGGATTTCCAATTTGATTTTGTCTTCTTCGATGCAGACAAGGTATCGTATTTAGACTATTTAGAATTAGTTTTACCATTAGTTAGAGTTGGTGGCCTTATAGCAGCCGACAATGCTTTGCTTGGAGGCGACATCGTTGCAAATGGAGAAGTAGAAGAGCCGCATAACGTTGAGGCAATGAAGAAATTCAACCTCGCCCTTGCTCAGCACCCACAGCTATTTTCTACAATAGCTCCAGTTGGAGATGGTTTGATAATGGGATACAAGACACAGTAACTGAAAACAGCAACTGAAAACACAGCAAAGCTCTTTGAAGCATTTCTCTTGTTTCTTTTGCTGATTCTTGCTTCATTTTGCGTTTTTTTCTATAGAGAAAAGCATTTTTTCAAAATTTATAAGCAAAATTTAGAGTTCAAGCTCATTTAAGTCTAATATCAAAACAGTTTGCTCTCCAAGATTAGCTATTTCTTTTACAAATCTGGAAGATTTATCAGTATTCTTTTGCACCTGCGAATCATCAATGCTAACTATTTTATCAACTCGGTCTGCTTTAATAGAAAATTGAGAGTCAACCCTGTTTATTATTATTGAAAGCTCTCGGTGGCTATCGCGCAAAACAGATTCAATGTTTCCAAAAAGTTCTATCATCTCGGCAAGCTCATTGTTGCGGACTTCTTCAATTAGCTTTAGCGCAGCAGCTGTTTGATTGCCCTTCACCATCTCCGCAACTTCAATACCAATGTTATGGATAATTCTATGTGGCTTATCAAATTTCCTTATGTAATCGGCTAAGCCAATATTTTCTGTTTTATAGTTGTCATACCAAACACCAAAAGCGCAGGCATGAGGATCTGTTGTTAGCTTGAATTCCCTCTTTTCGTTTACAGAAGATATCAACTCATTAACCCAGTTTATATGCTCTTCCTCTCTTTGCTTGAGCATATTAATCAGTTCCTTGTCCGACTCATAAAGCGACGGCATACCCAACATCAAACGGGTGTCAATTATTGGAAGCGAGAGCTCTCTTTCCTTTATAACGCCAGAAATATAATGTTTAGAATCTGGAACGGGAGTAATTTTAGGTAAAAGTCCGATTTTGTTAACATAAGTCAACTTAATGCCATATGAAACTTTGTTTAAGTCGACTACCACATACATTGTTTCAAAATCGTTCGATGATTCATAGTCAAACTCATCATCTTCAAGGTAATCGTCGAATCTTTCGCTCATATTGCTCATATTTATATTTTTAAATAGTTAATGTTAATATTTAGTTTAATCTGGCGATTATCAATTTGAAACCATTGCCATTAGCCTTAAAAAATCTTACAGACCGCTAATTTTAAAAAATTCCATTAAAAGCGTTACCAATTTTTTGGTTTAAAATTTTCTGAATTTACAACAGAAGCACTATCACCAGTCGCTTTGATTATAAATAAACCTTTTTTCTGGGCATACTTTGCTGCAGAGGCTTCATCACGCAAAAAAGCTACAGCACCAAAAATATTTTCCTCTGAAAATCTTGGGAATAGATTTCTAAAACTGCCTAACTTTTCAAGAAATTCGTCAACCAGCGCTGGCTTCAATGTAGTTTTCACTTCAACCACCACAGTATCTTTGCCATTGGCAGCTATAATATCAAGCTCCATATCTTTTTCAGGCGATGTAATCCTGGTGCAAGTCTCTTTTAAATCAATTCCCTTTTCTTTTAAAATTTGAACTAACTTCCCTTCGACAAGTGATTCGATTAATTTTCCCCACTGTCCGGTAAACAAACTTTCAAGTTGTTTGAACTTCCTTTGTTGAATCCGTTCAATGCGCTCTAATTCTTTTTTTGCCTTTTCATAGTCATCATCACCTTTGTGGTGCAATTTTTCTAATTCTAAAAAACGTTTGTTAGTCTCTTGCCATTTCCTATCTGTCTCCCGCCACTTCCTATCTGTCTCCTGAAATTGTAATGTAGCTTCCCGCCACTTCCTATCTGTTTCCTGCCACTTCCTATCTGTCTCCTCAAACATTTTTCTTGTTTCTTTTGCTGATTCTTGCATCATTTTGCGCGTTTTTCTAAAAAGCAAGAGCAACTTTTCAAAGCTGATCGGCTCTTGCTTCGATTTTTCAAATTCTTTTCCCATGAAAGTTCTCCAATTATGTTAACTCTAAAACGACTTTAAAATAATTTTATTTTTAAACATAAAAAACAATCGTCCGATCTAAATGCTCTAAAAATATATATTTCACTTTTGTTTGCTAAATGATTAACTTGCTTTAGCAACTACTTTTGAAATCAAATTGCCTACGTCCTTAAAGCTTTCTGCTATTTCAAATTTCATTCCAGATTGTTTAAGGGCTTTACGTCCTTCTTTTGCTCTCGTTCCTTCAAGACGAACAATAACCGGGTGGTTTATCTTCACAGTTTCAAGCGCTTTCAAAATTCCTTCAGCAACTTTATCGCAACGGACTATACCGCCAAAAATATTGATTAACACAGCTTTTACATTACTATCGCTTAGCATAATGCGGAAAGCGTTCGCAATTCTATCTGAGTTCGCTCCACCTCCGACGTCCAAAAAATTTGCTGGGTTGGCACCTGAAAGTTTTATCAAGTCCATAGTAGACATTGCAAGTCCAGCTCCGTTTACCATACAGCCAACATTTCCATCTAACTTAATGTAATTCAAGTCATATTTACTTGCTTCAACTTCAAGGGCTTCCTCTTCAGAAGTATCGCGAAGTTTGGCATATTCAGGGTGTCGGAAAAGCGAGCTGTCGTCAAAATTGATTTTTGCATCAAGGGCAATAAAGCCGCTTTCTTTCGTTAAAACAAGGGGATTAATTTCAAGTAAACTGCAATCCAAGTCAAGGTAAGCTTTCGCTATTTTTGGAAGAAATTTAATGAAACTTTTCAACGCATCTCCTTTTAGACCAAGCCCAAAACCGAGTCGCCTCACTTGGAAAGGCTGCAAACCAAAAGCTGGGTCAATATGCTCTTTCAATATCTTTTCCGGCGTTTCAGCTGCAACTTTTTCAATTTCCATACCGCCTTCGGTGGAGAGCATAATAAGATTTTTCCCAGCCTGCCTATCCAAAACTATGCTAAGATAATACTCTTTTTCTATTGAAGTCCCTTGCTCAATAAACAAGCGATTGATAATGGTTCCAGTCTCTCCCGTTTGAACTGTTACAAGTTTATTGCCAAGCATTGCATTTGCGTATTTGTATACTTTATCAGCAATGTTTCCGTTACCAATAATATTGACTCCGCGAACTTTTTTTTCAAATAGCTCAATTGGAGCGGTGCTGTTGTTACCAAGAACAAAGCCTTTTCCTCTGCCACCTGCGTGGACCTGAGCTTTTAGCACCACAGTTTGTATGCCTTTTGATTCAAATTCTTCATAAGCTATTCTTCCAGCCTCTTCTGCAGAAAAAACTGCAATTCCTCTTAAAAGAGGGACATCAAACTTTCGCAACAACTCTTTTGCCTGATATTCGTGTATTTTCATATTTTTTAATGTATTTTATTAAGATAAAATTATTTTTATTTTAAAATTATATTTGTCTTTTATATCAATTTTTGTTAATTTGCTTTCATAGTTTTTCCTTTTTATTTTTATAAATTATTAATTGTTTACTCTACAAAAATAATTGGAAAAACTATTTTTTTAACATAATATCTGAACGAAGTGAAGGGTTCAGTTGTATTATATAAGATTAAACTCTTTCCCAACGATTTTGAAAATGTCCAAAATTTGTTCTAAATGCTCGTCTTCGTGGGTAGCCATATAACTAGTCCTCATCATACTCATATTTGGAGGAACACCGGGCGGCACGAAAGCATTAACAAATATCCCTCTATCGAAAAGCTTTCTCCAAAATTGAAGCGCTAAATCAAAGTCGCCTAAAATTACGGGAACAATAGCCGTCTCACTTTCTATTATATTGAAGCCAAGCTCGCGGAAGCCCTTTTGCATTTTTTTTGAATTGGAAAGTAGTTTTTCTACAAGCTCCGGCTGCTCTTCAATAATATCAAGCGTAGCAAGTGTGGCAGCGCAAGAGGCTGGCGTTGGGCTGGCGCTAAAAATTATCGCTGCCGAATGGTGCTTTAAGTAATTCGTTACTCGTTCAGGACCCGCAACAAAGCCACCAAGCGAGGCAAAGGATTTAGAAAAAGTTCCCATAACTAAATCTGTTTCTTCTTCCAAACCAAAATAGTTTGCTGTCCCTCTGCCGCTATCCCCAATAACTCCGATTGAATGTGCATCATCGACAAGAATTCTTGCTCCATATTTTTTTGCTACTTTTATTAGCTCAGGCAAATTTACAATTTCTCCTGTAACCGAGAAAACGCCATCAGTAACGACGAATTTGCCCGCTGAATCTGGAACCGAGGACAGCACTCTTTCTAAATCTTTCATATCGTTATGCTTATATCGAACAAATTCAGCAAAGCCACCCTTTGCCATCAAAGCGCCGCTAATAATACAAGCATGATTTTCTTTATCTGAAATAATATAATCGCCTTTTTGAGCTAAAGTGGAAAGAATGCCAAGCGCTGTTTGAAAGCCAGTGCTAAACAGAAGCACCGATTCAAAACCAAGAAATTCTGCAAGCCTTTCTTCCAATTTTATATGCAAATCCAAAGTCCCGGTGAGGTATCTTGAGCCAGAACATCCTGTTCCGTATTTATGAACTGCGTCTTCTGCTGCCTTTTTTACTTTTGGATGAGCTGTCAAACCAAGGTAGTTGTTCGAGCCAGCCATTATCATATTTCTGCCTTCTACTCTAACGACAGGTCCTTCGTTTTCTTCGATTTGGTGAAAATAGGGATAAAGACCGAGATTTTTTACCTCGTCAGCCTTTGTAAAGTTATAGCATTTTTCGAATAAGTCCACCTTTTTAACTCCATTTATTTAATTAATGTCTTTCTTTTTTATTGCCCTGCGTTTAGCCATAATTTAACAAAGCAATTTTAGCAAGGTTTAGATATCCTTGAATATGGCTAAATTTATTTAACAAAAATAGTTAAAAAAAACGGAGAAGACAAAAGAAAAAAGTAAAATTTGCTTATACCTAACTTTGAGAAATGTATTTGAAATGCAGGGAAAATATTGGGTTAATTTGAAAACTAAAAATACAGAAAGGCAAATAATTAAGAAAGAGCTTTATTTAAATGGAAATGACTTTGAAAGAAATCCCCCCGACCCCCTTTTTCAAAGGGGGAGATTCTTTTTAGGGGGGAAACACAGAACAGTCCTATGTCCCCCGCTGGCGGGGGATAATGCCATACAATATCCAACTCCTACACCACCAGCGGAGGATAATGCCATACAATATCCAACTCCTACACCGCCAGCAGAGGACAAAGTCTTACCTATAGCTTTTCTTCTATATTTTTTCTAATTTGTTGTTTTTAAATTCATTATAAGCGTCTTTTGCTTTCATATCGCCGGCGCCGATGTAAATGTCCAGCTTAGCTTTTTTCAAAACTTGCAATGCGTTGTTGCCCGGTGTGTTTCCAGTGATTAAAACATCTGGATTTTGCTCAAGCACCTTTTGCGCTGTGTATGGTCCTGCACCGTGCTGCTCATTTGCAATAGCGCTATTATCGAAATGTGAAAGCTCATTGCTTTCTTCATCAAAAATCAGTAAGTATTCTGCTCTACCAAAGCGCGGGTCAATCTGCGATTCCCAGTTTGTCCCCTTTGCGGTTAATACAATTTTCATAAATTTTCCTTTTCTTTAACATTAAATTTTATCTTTTCCCAACTTGTTTTTAATAAGTCTGAAATTTCATTTTGATTGAACTCAACGATTGTCCTTTCATTAACAATAGCATCGGTAAATGCAGTATTGTAAGGTATTTTTGAAATAAAATCAATTTTTTCTTTTTCTAAAAAATTTCGAATTTCGTTTGTAACTTCCTTGTTTAAATCGTGCTTATTAATAATAGCTCCAGCCTTTAATCTAAATTTTTTCACTAATTCTACTACTCTTTTTAAATCGTGAAAACCAGCGATTGTTGCCTCAGTAACTAAAACAACATAATTCGCCCCGGTCAAAGAAGAAAGAACTGGACAGCCTATGCCAGGCGCTCCGTCAACAATCACAAAGGCAATTCCTTTTTCTTTTGCAATTTTCTTCGCTTCATTCTTTACTTTTGCAACTAATTTTCCAGAATTTTCCGCGCCTATTGCAAGTCTTGCGTGGATTAAATAATTTCCAAACCTCGATTTTGAAATGAAGAACTTTCCTACATTTTGTTCTACCATAGCAATAGCTTTTGTAGGGCAAACCTTGTCGCAATAGCCACATCCCTCGCAATTTAACTGCTTTACCGAATAAGTCGCATTTTTAAAGAACACGGCATCGAATCGGCATACTTCCTCGCAAACTCCACAATTTATGCAAAGTGCTGGGTCAATTTTTGCTTTCACTCCACTAAAAAAATCACTTGCTTCAATCGCTTGCGGCTTCAGCAAAAGGTGCATATTTGCAGCGTCTACATCGCAATCCGCAATAACTGAGTTTTCTCTTTCTAAATAAGCAAAAGACGCACTGATTGAGGTTTTTCCCGTTCCGCCTTTCCCGGAAATTACTACAATTTCTTTCATAAACCAGCCCTTTCCTTATAACTGAAAATATATTCGCTTATAAGCTCAATTTCCGTCCTTAATTCTGGAAATTTATCGATTAACAGCTCTCCTTTTGAATATGATACAGCAGCTTCGCGTATATGCGGAATTTTTGCTATTATATCAATATCTTCATTTGCACAAAAGTTCATAATTTGCTCGTTTCCAATTCCAAAACGATTAATTACAACTGCGAAATCTTTTTCTAATTCTCTAACTGTTTCAACGGCAAGCTTTAAATCATTCAAGCCAAAGGGAGTTGGCTCGCTTACTAAAATCACAAAATCTACGTCTTTTATAGATTCAATAGCAGGGCAGGAGGTTCCGGGTGGAGAGTCGAATATTTTAAGGACATCATTTTTAAAGTGCTTCTCAACATACTGCTTAGTTTGGGCAATAAGCGGGACAGCTTGTTCCTCTCCAATTTGAAGTCGGCTTTCAACTAAATCGTATTTACTATTTTTATAATGATTCAGAATTCCAATTTGGCTTGGCACCATCGGCAGGGCTTCTTTTGGACAAAGCTCGGAACAAGCATAGCAGCTGTGGCAGAGCTCTGGAAAAACCAAAATTTCCGTGCTTAACCTTATAATCGCGTGGAAATTACAAGAGCTGCTGCAAACATTACAAATTACGCACTTTTCTTTATCCCAATTTGGAATATACTTAAATTTATTTTCCTTAAGCTGCAAATCGCCAGTAAAAAAAAGTTTGGAATTCGGCTCCTCCACGTCTAAATCAGCTAGGACAATTTTACTGGAATCAGAGAAAAAGGAGGCGAGATTTGTTGCCACAGTGGTTTTTCCCGTTCCACCTTTCCCACTTGCAATAGCAATTTTCATATTTTAATTCTTGTTTTAATTATTATGATGGCACTCGTCTTTATGCACATGGCTTCCACCATCGCACTGGTTTTTGCCGGTTAATAAAGCCTTGCTTAAATAAGATTCGACAAGCTGTTTTGGGCTGCCTTCAGCAACTCCCATGCAAACTTCTATTCTATTCTGTGCAAAAAGCTGTTGTGCATTAGCTCCCATTCCACCGGCTATAATGGTGTTCACTCCTTGAGAAGCTAAAAATCTTGGATATGAGCCTGGCTCGTGTGCTGGTGGGGTTAAACTTTTTTCATTGGTTATTTTATTATCTTCAGTTTCAACTATTGCGAAACTATCGCAGCGCCCAAAATGTGAGCATAATTGTCCATTAATCGTAGGGACAGCAAAGATTTTTTTCATATAATCTCCTATTTAAAAAATTATTTTGGTCTTTTGTGCAATATTTTATAATGATTTATATATATATAATGATTTATTTGTTTTTTGTCAACAATTCCTCTCGGACCATTGTTTGTCCGCATTTGGGGCATTTGATAGTGGTGCATTTTACTCCTTGCTGATGTGGGACACGTTCGCCGCATTTGGCGCAAGCGCAGAAGCCGCCAGGTCCAAAGGCGCCACCTCTATTTCGCCCTTTCCTATCTTTTGGGGATTCTTGTCCTCCCTTATTTCTTCCAGATCCTTGATTAAACAAAGCATTCTCCTTATTTTAGCTGGTGGCTTTTGCCAAAAAGCAAAAGCCGCCAGCACTTCATTAAACTATTTATTTCCTAATTCCTTTTCTAAAAAGGAAATTTTATCTTTTAGGGCTTTTATTTCGTCGAGAAGAGAGCCACTTTCTCCTTGACTGGGATAAGCTCCTAAACCGAATCCGCGTCCAGCGCCGCGCCCCATTCCTCTTCCAAAACCGCGTCCGAAACCCATTCTGTTAAAGAATCCGGGTTTTCCGACACCAGCGCAGATGCCTAAGCCTCTGCCTGTCATTGGGCCCTCGCCCAATGGTCCTGTTCTATCAGCTCTTGGCATTATTGCCTCCTTTCATATTATTAAATTTCGCACAACATCTTCCGTGTCCAAATCCTCCAGCTAAATTTACTAAATTGCTTGAGTTGCAATCTGGGCAGTTTTTAAATGATGATTGAAAATTGATTTTGAACAAATAACCACAATCATTGCAACGAATGATATTTTTTCTAAAATGAATATTGCCGCCATCAATAGTAAGGTATTTTCCGTTTACTATTAATTCTGCAATTTTTTTTCTTGATTTTTCAATTAAACGAGTAAAAGTGGAGCGAGAAATCTCCATCTCCTCAGCAGCTTCTTCGTGTGAAAGACCCTCGTAGTCTGCTAAACGAAAGGCTTCATACTCGTCTAATGAAAGCTCGACTCCCTTGAGGAATCTCATTTGAGAGCCAAGCGGTTTAAACTCGCTAAAAAGCGGCGGCTTGCTCACCATTCGTTTTATTTTAGGTCTTGCCATATTGTTTTCTTTTTCTCGTTACAAATATAATGAACTTATGTGAATAATGCAAATTATTTTTTTAATTTTTTGCATTTTTAATTTTGAAAAGAAATATTAAAAAAAAGCTAAAACATACGATAAATATATTAATTTTGTAATTGTTTAAAAACATATTGTATTATGAAGTATTTATAAGTATTATTATGTTTAATCAATTAATTATAAAAACTATGCCCCTGGTTCCGAAAGGAATCATACACATGGTAGCAAAAAAATATATTGCCGGCGATACTCTTGAAGATGCTGTAAGATTAACAAAAGACATTGAAAAAAAAGGCGGGATGACCACTATTGATGTTCTTGGTGAATTTGTAGAAGACAAAGAACGCGCAATTCATGAAAAAGGCGAAAGCTCAAAAGTGCTTGACGCTATTCACAAAAACAAACTAAATGCAAATCTTTCTATAAAGCCTACCTCGCTTGGACTTGGGATTGATTTTGATTTTGGCTACAACAACATCAAGGAAATAATTGGCAAAGCTGCTGAGCTTGGGATTTTTGTTCGCTTGGATATGGAAAATGCACCATATACCACAATGACACTGGATTTATTTAGAAAGCTGAGAGCAGATGGTTTTCAAAATACCGGCATAGTAATCCAAGCTTATATGATGAGAAGCGAGGAGGACATTCGCTCTGTCGCTGAGCTTAAACCTACGATTCGGCTTTGCAAGGGAATTTATAAAGAGTCCCCTCAAATTGCTTATCAAACCAAAAAAGATGTAAGGGATAATTTCAACAAATTGCTTAACCTTATTTTTGATAACGGCTTATATGCTGGAATCGCAACCCATGATGATATTCTTATCGACTATGCAATGGAGCAAATCGACAAGCGCGGATTAAAAAATTCAGATTACGAATTCCAAATGTTGCTCGGCGTTCGCGAGGATAAACGAAACCAAATCATAAAGGCAGGGCATAAAATGAGAATTTATACCCCCTTTGGGAAGGATTGGTATGGATATTCCACAAGAAGATTGAAGGAAAATCCAGAAGTAGCAGGGCAAATTTTTAAAGCAATATTTATAAAAGGTTAAAAGTCAAAATATTTTATTAAAAAAATTTTTCTAAATAAAAAAAATAACTTGTTATTTAATTTTGTTTTATTAATTTAGTATTTGATAATAATAAAAGTTCTATTTTTCTTTTTTGCTCTATCGAACAT
>JAAYJM010000144.1 GCA_012522895.1 Ignavibacteria bacterium | reverse complement strand
CGCGTTTCTTTTGCATCAAGATTTTGCAAAAGAAAGCATAAAAAAAGTGTTGCAATAATAGAATATTTTTTCATTAAATCACCTTTCTTATGTGAATACAGAAAAAAATTAGCTAAATCTTTGAATTTCTTTAACAATTTACTTAAAAATATATAAACTAAAAAGACGATTTTTCTTTAATATTGTTTCATTTGAGCTTGCTTTTTAAAAATTATGCTTTAAATTACGCTTTAGCTTATGCTTTAACTATTGTGGCGCCATCAACTTCTTCAGCACCGCAGCGAATAAGCTCTTTGGCAGCGTAGTTGATTGTCGCCCCAGTCGTTAAAACATCATCTACCAAAAGACAGCGTTTGTTTTTCAAATCAAGCTCAGCGCTAAAAGCAGTAAAAACATTTGCCACGTTCCTTTTGCGTTCTTCTTTCGATAGCAAAGTTTGGGTTTGAGTATATTCCTTTCTTTTTATTAGTTTTGCGCTTGCGGGAACGCCAAGCACAGAGCTAATTCCCTTTGCAATGAAGTCAGATTGATTAAAGCCACGCTCTCGTTTTTTTGCACTGTGAATGGGAACTGGAACAATATAATCATATTGCGCTTGATAAGAGTTTTCTATAAGGCGCCCAAGCAAGACACCAAAAGAATAGCCAAGCTTTCGGAAGCCCTGATACTTAAAATAATGAATAAGCTCAAGATAATCCTTGTTTTCTTCCAAGCCAATAAGAGAAGTTATCCTGTTTAAATATAATGGATTATTGTTTAAAAGCAAGTTATTGAAAATAAGATCTGAAGAAGGTGCAAAGGGGATATTATCGAAGCATTTATTGCATAAATATTCAAAATGAAGGGCTGGCTCGTTCTCTAAAAATTTATTACAAATCAAGCAGTGCTGCGGCGCAATAAATCCTTTTAATAGATTGATTAGACGCATAACTTAGCTTGCAAGCTCTGGGGTTTTTGCGAAGTTAAATTTGGAATCTGGGAAAAAATATAGATACACAAAGCCGATTAGTAAAAGAATATCCTCGAAAATCTTAGCCCAGCCAACCTCTTGATAGGATTGAGTGGAGCATCCGCAGTTAATATTGAGCCCTTTAGACATAGCGATAAAAATTGCTATTATAAAAACGATGAGCAAGGCGCCAGAAATAGCGGAGCTTGATTTTACTTTTACACCCGAAATAATTAAAAAGCCGCAAATTAATTCTATCCAAGGGATTGCAAGTGCCATTATTGAAATGGAAAATTCTGGCATTATTTGATAATTATTTATTTCTTTAGCAAATTGCCAGGGGTCAGTAATTTTTCCAACTGCAAAGAAAATAAAAACTGTGCTTAAAATTATTCGAATAATTAGATTTAAATAATCGTTTTGAAGTATTTTTTTCATTTGATTTCTATTGCTTTATTATGTTGGTCAAGATTATGCTGATAAAAATTATGCTGATAAAAGGTTTTCGGCTTCCTGCTCCCTTGGGCGACAGCAATTAATATTGCAATTTGAATAATGATTAACGCAGGTTGCCTGCCGCTTCTTTTTTAAGAAACGGCAGCTCGATAAATTAGTATCTGAAAATTTTTTTCGCAGCTCTACTTTGCTTCATTCAGCATAGCACGCAAGCCTTTTTTATCAATGGTCTTAATTGCTTTTGCAGTAAGTTTAATTCTGATCCATTTTTTTGCTTCTGGGTCCCAAATTCTTTTATTTTGCAAATTGGGTAAAAATCTCCTGCGAGACCTGTTTAATGCGTGGGAAACTTTATTTCCGCTTTGAGCCGTTACCCCAGTTAATTGACATCTTCTTGCCATTTGAACCTCACTTTATATATATTTATTTACTAATTGCAAATTCTAAAATCAACAAAATTAGCAATAATTATGGAAAAAACAAAATAAATCATTCCTTATGACCTGGAATGGTAAAGAAAAACGTCGAACCTGAGCCTTCTTTGCTTTCCACCCAAATTTTTCCTCTGTGGATTTCTACGAATTCTTTGCATAATATCAGACCCAGTCCAGTTCCTTGTTCGTTTTCTGTTCCTAAGCTTGTAAATTTGTTCTCAATTCTGAATAACTTTTCAATATTTTCTTTTTTAATGCCTACCCCAAAATCTTTTACGCTTATCTCATATTTGTCCCCCAAGTCTTTAGCCTCAATTATTATCTCAGAATCTTTATATGAGAACTTTATGGCATTGATTAGTAAATTTTTTACAATGGAAGAAATCATATTTAGGTCTGCATTTATAAATGAATATTTTTCTATTTTGCAAATGATTTTAATGCCTTTTTCCTCAGCTTTTTTCCGTAACAGCGATAAAACGAAATCGCAAATGCTGTGCAGATCTTCTTTGCTTTTAAAAACCTCAATATCTCCTCTTTGCAATCTCGTCCAGGTCAGTAGATCATTCATCATACTGTTGAGCTGCCTTGCTGTGCTGTTTAGCTCTGTGGCAAAGTATTTAATTTCATTTTCATCCATTGTTTGCAAAGTATTTGCAAGTAAATTTGAAATACTTAAAAACACTGAAATTGGGTTTTTTATATCGTGAGTGATTATAGAAAAGAACAAGTCTTTCGAGGCGTTGAGTTCTTTTAGCTTTTGTTCAGATTCTATTAATTTTTGCTCTGCTTTAACCCGTGGGGTAATGTCAAAAACAGAGCCAATCACCCGCCAAGCCTCCCCAGCTAAATTTTCTTTGAAAACAAAAGATTTGCCCAAGACCCAAAGCCATTTCCCAGTTTTATGCCTAACCCGAATAACAGCTTCACAAAAAGCGTCTGGATTTTTTAAAAACTGATCGAATTTCAATAAGCCTCTGTCACCCTTATGAATTAATGATTTAACTGCTTTGCCTAATCGAATAATTTCCTCTGGACTATAGCCCAAAATGTTTTCAACAGACTGATTGAGAAAAATCACTCTTTCTTCAAATAAATCATAAATAAAAATAAAACTGGGAACAGCATTAAGCACGCTTTCAACAAAGCTCTTGTTTTCTTTTAACTCAATTTCTGTCCGCACTCTGTCGCTTATTATAATTTCTGTGCAAAAGCAATGTTTCCAATCCAGGATGTTGCTTTCTGGCATTATGTAATTCCTTGAAACATAATGAACTTTCCCGTTTAAGCTCATTATAGAATGCTCGGAATTAGAAAAATTTTGTTTATTTGAAAAATTTATAATAGCCTTTTTAAGACCATTAAAAGATTCATTTGTATAAAATTTATGCTGGTGTTTTTGATACTGTTCAAGACTCGGGACCTTGTATAACTTTAAGCCAGCTCGGTTAATCGAAAGAACTTTGCTTTTTGTAACACATTTTAATATTTCATAAGGGTTTGAGTCTAAAAAATCACTTAATTGCTTAAGCCCTCCTTTTTTTATTTTGTTTATATATCGCTTTACTTCTGAGAAGTCAAATTCAATAATTGGAGTCGGCGATTCTTCAAATATTGCTCTGTAATTGGCTTGATTCTTTTTCAACTCAATTTCCGTTAGTTTCGCTTTACTGATGTCGAAAATGAATGCAATAATATACAATTTAGCATCTTCTTCAAATTCTATTAAACTAATCGTTAGCTCTGAGTAAAGCGTTGTTCCATCTTGACAAGTAAAGTTTTTCTCAAATTTATAGCTGTTGATTTCCTTATTAAGTAACTTGTTGTATAAAATTTTATCTTTTTTAAATTCTTCTTTTAAAGATATTTTTTCAAAAATTTGGGGCTGCACTTCGCTATCTAAACAACCAAGCGTTTTTTGAAAAGCAGGGTTTATTTCAACTGCTTCCCCATTCAAAGAATAAACTGCAATTCCAAAGTCAGATTGCTTATAAATACTGCTTAGAATTGCTAAACTGTTTTTTTCTTTATTTATTTTAAAAAAATCCATTATTAAATTAGTTTAAAATTTGCAGCGCATCGCTTGCTGAGTAATATATGGCAGTTCGAGTCCAAGCATATTGATCAGCATTTTTCATTATAGACCAGAACTCATAGTT
The DNA here is from genome assembly GCA_012522895.1 of Ignavibacteria bacterium. Classification (GTDB taxonomy): domain Bacteria; phylum Bacteroidota; class Ignavibacteria; order Kapaibacteriales; family UBA2268; genus JAAYJM01. The sequence goes on along the minus strand of JAAYJM010000144.1, from coordinate 4,572 downwards.
AGCATTGATTCTGTCTCCATTTTCATTTAAATTAATAATGCCGGAAGCACCATCGAAATTTTTTGATTTGCTTAAAAATGCGTTTTTTAGCGTAGAGAAATCTGCTTCTTTGCCCGCTTTTTCATAAGCAAGGGCGTAGAGCCAAAGGGCATCATAAGCATTTATTGCAGTAGAAGAAGGCTCCCGTCCAATTTTTGCATTTATCATATTTTTTAATGGAGACCACCTGCTTTTTGAATTTGGGTCGAGCGCGAAAACTGGACAGCACAACTGACTTTGATAGCAAAACTCAACTGCATCTTCATCTAATAAAACTTGCTCATTCATAGCAAAGGCATCGCCCCCAAACCAGCGAATTTGCTTTAAATCTTCATAATTTTTTGCAATTCTTAAATACTTTACTCCTTCGTCCATACTTAAAAAATAGCAAGCAATATCAAGTTCGTTGTGATTATAGTTGAGCTTTAAGCCTTTTACCCCGGCATCGACATCTGTCATAATATCTTCAAATCCATAAGTATTATTTGGACCGAAAGAAACGGTTTTGTTTGCCCTGCCACCATCTTCAATAAAAAGTTTTTGAGTAGCTGAGTTCAGCTCGCTCGCCCATAAATCGTTCCTTATTAAGGATACTATTGCGCTAATGCTTGAGTGATCAAGCATTTTCACCATTGCTTTTGCTTGAATGGAATCGCAGGGAGTTAAACGAAAAATGTTGTCATTCGGAATTGCAAGAGAAATGGCAGTCGCAGAATGCGTTAAAAGCAACATATCATTTTGGTCGGCATAATCCTTGACTGCAGCTAACTCAGAGCTTAAACAAGGACCAATAACAAATTTTATATCATTAGCTTTAAATTGCTTCAGTTTTTCTAAGCAAACAAGGGTGTCGCTTTTCGTATCTTCGATAAACAGCTTAATTTTTAGCTTTGAGTTTTTATTCTTGAAATGCTCATTAATTTCGTTAAGAGCAATTTCGAGAGCAGCTTGCGCCTCCACTGCATTTGGGGCGCCAGTTCCAGTAATGCTTAAAAGAACTCCAATTTTAATTGTGTTTGAGTCCTCAGCTGGGTCGCTGCCGCTATCGGAGCAGCTCGCAAATGCCATTGCAATAATTACTGATAGTGCAAGGCAAATTCCTTTTAAAGCAAATTCTTTTCTCATAATATAAGATCTGTTAAATTTAAAAAATAATTAATTATCCACATATTTTATTATCCGTATATATGAAACAGCATTTTAAATATGCCCTTTTCACTCTTCGTATTTCAAATCGAGCAAACGCTTAAATACATTTGCATTTACTATTTTCACCTTTATTCTTTTTCCAAAATAAAAAATTTTCTTGTGATTTCGACCTATCAGCCTAAAGTTTTTTTCATCGAAAATATAAAAATCATCTACTAAATCTTTTATGTGAAGCAAGCCCTCGACAAACAAATCATCTAAAAAAACAAAGACACCAAAATTTGTAACCCCAGAAATCGTTCCCTTAAAAATCCCTCCAATATGCTCTTTTGCTAAAAAGACTTGGGCAAGTTTTACAGACGCCCTTTCAGCCTCCATAGAAATTCTTTCCTGCTCATTGCAATGCTCGGCATAAACGTAAAGACGCTTTTCAATAGCACTTATACGCTTTTTTTTAAGCTCGGCATTCATATATAGCTTAACTAAACGATGAACAATTAAATCGGGATAACGTCTGATGGGCGAGGTGAAGTGCGTATAATCTTTAAATCCCAATCCATAATGAGAAATATTTTCTGGTGAATATTCTGCCTTTGCCATCGCTCGGAGCAGCAATTGATTTACTAATGGCTTTTCGGGCTGACCCTCAAATTGCTTAATAAATTGATTTAGCGCTTTTGAGCTGTTCATTTTTTCTTTCCCTTTCTTTCCGTAAAGCAATAGAAAATCAAGCGCTTCTTTCAATTTTACTTGATTGGGATACTCGTGAACACGATAAAGGAAGGGCAAAAGTTTTTTTTGTTTATGCTGCTTGCTAAAAACTCGAATATGCTCCGCAATCACTTTATTTGCAGCAAGCATACATTCTTCAACAAGTTGAGTGGCGGCATTGCTTCTTTTCAAAAGGGCTTTAACGGGAACTTTATTGCTATCCAGTTCAAATTTCACCTCAAAAGAATCAAAATCCACACCCGCTTTTGCGAAACGCCTTTTGCGAAGAGTTTGAGCTAATTTGTGCAGATTTAAAATCAATTCCGCATTATCGCCAGCCCCGCTTTCAATAATTTCTTGTATTTCTAAATAATTATATCTTCTTTTATTTTTTATTACAGATTCGTAAATTTCATAATCCTTCAAAGTGCCGTTAGGATTGAATTCCATATTAACGGAAAAAGTGAGCCGCACTCGGTTTGGCTTAAGCGAGCAGACTTCACTTGAAAGCTTTTCTGGAAGCATCGGAATAGCCCTGTCGACAAGATAAACACTATTTCCACGCAAGGCAGCTTCTTTATCCAGCAAGCTATTTTCCGGTATAAAATAGCTGAGGTCTGCAATATGGACGCCAAGCAAAAAATTTCCATTTTCAAGTATTTCAAGTGAAAGCGCATCGTCAAAATCCTTCGCATCTTCAGGGTCAATCGTAATAGTGATTGCTTTTCTTAAATCACGCCTTTTCTTAATCAGCGAAGGGCTAACAGTTGTTGGAATGTCTTTTGTTTCCTCCAGCACTTCATTTGGAAAGGACTTTGGCAAGGAAAACTCGCTTAGCACGGAATCAAATTCAGCAGCAAGCGAACCAGCTTTACCGAGAATACGAATTACTTCCACCTGAGGGCTTTTTTGCGGATCTTCCCAAGAAACAAAGCGAGCTGCGACTTTATCGCCAACTTTCGCGCCGTGTAAATGCTTTTTATGAACTAAAAAATCTATGTAATATCTTTCATCTTCGGGACTTAAAAAAGTAAAGCTGCCATCAAATTCAAGTTTGCCCGTGATTATTGCGTTAGCTCTTTTTAAAACTTTCAAAACCTCGCCAAAAGGCTTTTTTTCTTTTTTCAAAGCAAGAATTTTAACCCTCACCTCGTCCCCATCAAGTGCAGTAAAAAGATTTCTACGCTTAATCGTAATTTTTCCGAAAAGCTTATTCTTTGTTTCAATATAGCCGCGCCCTCTATTAATGCGTATAGTCCCATCTATTATGCCGCTATGATTTTCCTCAGAAATGCTATAGCGATTGCGACTATTTTTTTTCAGCAAATCTTTATCACACAGACCGCGAATTGCTTGCTTCATCTCATCATACTCATCGCTGTTAGATTCAATTTTCAAGTGCTTTGAGATTTCATTCAACTTTTTCGCACTTTTTGATTGACTTAAAAAGCTCAGTATTTGCGTTTCTATATCCTTTTTTTTCATTTCTTTTTACTTATTTTTGGCTGAAAGTCTTGAACATACAAAGGCGCAAAATCCTCAGAAAGAGTAAATTTTTCTTCTTGAAACATTTTATAAGCAAGCTTGGCAATATAGCGCGGAAAAATCCCCTTTACCGTTTGAATATTGACGTTTTTATTTGCTTTTTTTTGAAAAAAGTCCAAAATTTCTTCTTCTTCAAAAGAGCCGCATAAAAGCAGGTTTTCTTCTGGATTATAGCTTATCTGCTCCAATTTACAAAAGGTCAAGTCGCTTTTTGCTTTTGCCTCTGTATCGAAAATTTGATAATAATATATATCTTTATGTGATTTTGCAAGGGTAAGAATCTGCTGTAAATTACACTTAGCTGCGTGTTTTTGCAAATAAAAGGCAATAGCTTCAAGTGTGGGAACGGCAATCAATTTTGGCTTATTCTCAAAGCAAATTCCTTTAGCAAGCGCCGCTCCAATACGCAATCCCGTAAAAGAGCCAGGTCCCGAGGACACAGCAAGGCAATCAAGCTCATCGACTTTTATCTCCATATCGGATAGTGCTACCGCGACCATATTTGCGAGCAGCTTATCGTGTAGATTTGGCACAAAAACGCAGTATTCGCAAAGCAATTCATCATTTTGAGAAAGGGCAACTCCACAAGTCGAAGCAGAGCTTTCGATAGACAAAATTACATATTTATTATTTTCAAGCATAAAGCAAATTCATTTGTAAAGCTACAAATTTACTAATAAAATTGCTTAAATCGAAAATAATTGTTCCAGATGGGCTCCACCTTTGATGCGGAGTCCATCTTTTTTCTGTTTCTACTTCCCAAGTTCAATTTGGGAAGTAGGGGGAATTTTCTTGTCTGAACCGTGATTGAAAAGGATTTTAGGATTTCTTGATTTTTCATTTACTGGCCTATCCCCACTTTGAAAAAGGGGGTGGATTAATTTTTTTGCTACCTCAATTTTATGTTTTTAGCAAAAGAGTTAATTAAAAAAATTATAGAAAAAAGGGTATAATAAAATGCACTAAGCAATTATAACGCATAAAGATCCACCCCCTGCCCCCGCCAGCGGGGGACAATTCTTATCCCCACTTTGAAAAAGGGGGCTGGGGGAATTTTCTGGATTCTTCGCTGCGCTCAGAATGACCCTGCTACACTGTAGCAAGGAGTTGCAACCCCTTGTTAGAATG
>JAAYJM010000143.1 GCA_012522895.1 Ignavibacteria bacterium | reverse complement strand
GTTCAGAAAGCCGCTGCCACTCTATCTCCCCCTTTGAAAAAGGGGGGCGGGGGATTTTCTTTTCTGTATTCTTCACTAGGTTCAGAAAGACGCTGCTATTCTTTCTCTCCCTTTGAAAAAGGGGGCAGTGGGGATTTTTCAATTCCTGTATTCATAACTACGTTCACACAAAAGCAGCTCCTTCTAATCAACTGCTTCTGCGGCGTCCCAAAAATGCTTTTTCAAGTCTACTGCTTCATCAAGAAAAGTAATTCCTTCTTGCTCTAATAGTTCTTTCATAAGGGTAGGAGTGGCAAAGTGCCGCTTCCCGGTTAATTCACCATTACGATTTATAACCCTGTGGCAAGGCATACTTGGATCGCCTGCTGCAGAATTCAAAGCCCAGCCAACCATACGCGCCGAGGACCTTATCCCTATCGCTTTCGCAATGCTTCCGTAAGTAGTAACTTTGCCAAAAGGAATTTTTTCTACGATAAAATATACTTTTTGAAAAAAATCTTCGTCTTTACTCTTGTTTGTTCTCATTAATTAGTAAATTATAAGAAAATTTAGAATAATAATTAAAAAAAATAAATTTATGAATTTTAATCAAGATAATCAAAAAATTATTGAAAATTTAAAAGAAAGATTAAAAAACAATTTGCCCGGGCTTAGCTCCCAGCTAAAAATGGCGCCATTAATCAATAAGGCTCCCTTTAAACAACTTGTGCCGGGGAAAAACTTCATTAAAAGCGCTATTTTACTTCTGCTTTGCAAACGCGAGAATAGTCTTGACGTGCTTTTCACTTTAAGAAGCAATAAGCTTGCATCGCACAAAGGGCAAATTAGCTTTCCCGGAGGCCGCTTGGAAAAAAACGAAACTCCACTTGAAGCTGCAATCAGGGAAACAGAAGAAGAGGTCGGAATTAATGGCTTTCAAATTATTGGAAAGCTTTCCGACCTCTATGTTCATCCATCAAAAAATAACATATCGCCTTATGTTGCGTATACAGATAAAATTCAGAATTTGCAAATCAACAAAGACGAGGTAGAAGAGGCGTTTTTCTACCCCTTGGACTTTTTTTTAGACGAAGCTAATAAAAAAATCGAAAATTGGAATATTGATAAGCAGAATGTCGATGTGCCTTTGTGGAATATTCATAAGGCAACCGCGCTTTGGGGCGCAACAGCAATGATTCTTGCTGAATTTATTGATATATGGAAAGAATCAGTTTAGCTTTCAAATAAATCAATATATTTGGCAAAAGAATAGGAACGATTTCTTTGAAATCCTGTGCGCTCAATTATGATCTTAATTCTAATAAAATCATCTAATAAGCGAATTGCCGTTGAAATGCTTACATCAAGCTCTTTTGCTACATCTTTTGCATCGACTATTGGATTTTTAAATAAAAAATAGAGCAAATTCTTTGCATTTTTCGATTTTTTTCCAAGTTCTGAAATTTTCATTATGCAATCATCACGCAACTTTATGATTTCTTTCAGAGTAAAAATTGACTTTTCAGCAGTTTGTTTTAGTCCTACTAAAAAGAATTTAAGCCATTGCGTTAAATCGTTTTTCAATCTAACCGATGTTAAATTGTCATAGTAAAGTGTTCTATTTTTTTCAAAGAACTCCGACAAGTATAGAATCGGTTTGTGAAGTAAGCCGCTTGAAATCAAATAAAGTGGGATAAGCAAACGCCCAATCCTGCCGTTTCCGTCCAAAAAAGGATGAATTGTTTCAAATTGATAATGGACAATAGCAATTCTGATTAAATGCGGAACTGCGATCTTTGTGTTGTGAATAAAACGCTCGAGGTCAGACATTAAATCTTGAATTGATTCAGCTGACGGAGGAATAAAATACGCATCTTGCAGACTTGCACCGCCAATCCAATTTTGGCTATGTCTGAATTCGCCCGGTGCTTTATTTTTTCCTCTTACTCTTTGCATAAGTAAATAATGAGTTTCTTTGATTAAACGATTGGAAATGGGCAAATCGCTTAAGCGCTCAGCTGCGTAATTCATTGAAACAATGTAATTATTCACTTCAAGCCAGTCGTCTCGCTCTTCACTGCTAATGCTTTCTTCTTTTTGGACAGTGTGTTCGATGCTTGTTTGCGTCCCTTCAATTCTGCTGCTTAACGCGCTTTCTTTTGCTATGTGCATACGAATAAAGAAATCCACATCTGGCACTAATTGAGAAAAAGCATTCAATTCACCGAGCTTTAAGTCCGCTTCACTTAAAAGAAAATTTACTTCCGGAATATCAATTTCCCAAGCATTATTTATGCTTGATGGCTCGAAACTTGAATACTGGTAGCGTTCTACATATTTTCCAGCTAAAAAATTGCTTATTTTCATATCTGCTAATATAAAATATCTTATTATTATTTAATGCGATAAATGAAAATATAATAATTTATATTTTCACTTATCAATCTAACTACAAATATAATAATTTATATTTTCACATGCAAGAACATAATAATCTATATTTTCATTTAAAGTGTTTAATGAAAATAAGGATATTTATATTTTCACTTGAAACAAGTTCATAGTAAAAAAAAACCTCCTTGACTGAAGGAGGTTTTTTATTCTGTATTATCTTAGCTTTTATTATTTTGCAATAATTAGCTGTTTGGTGTCGGAATAGGGACCCGATTCAAACTTATAGAAATAAGTGCCGTTTGAAAGTCCAAGCTCGTTTACGTTGATTGTCAAATTATAATAGCCGGGCTTTAATACTTCATCAACGAAAGAGGCGACTTTTTGACCATTTGCGTTGTATAGAGAAATACTTGTTTGGGCTTCTAATCCGACAGCATACTCAATAGAGGTTGAGTAAGTTGCTGGGTTTGGAGCGGGTTGAGAAATTGAGTATTCTACCCCTGATAGTTGAATGAGCCTTAAAGTATTGACGCAAACAGGAGCGATTTGAATATCGCCAGCAATGCTATCCACAAGCACGTAGGGTCTATTTTGCACGAATCCGCAAGGCAATGGTATGAGGTCGTTTTTCGATGACAAATACGCGTTCATTCTAAATCTAAATAATGTGCCACTTCCAGCCAAGGGGCTTGTGCCACTCATTTTGACTGCCAATGTATTTCTGCCGATAATATTCACTCCTTCGCATTGCCAGCCGTCTGTCATTGTGCCAGAGGTTGTAATATCAACGCAGCCATTTTCTACATCTGGGAAAACTTCTATTTCTTGGTTATCGCTTGTTTTGAAGTAAACGTAAGCCGTAAATGAAGTTATGTCCCCTTGGACGATTGGCTTTTTCTCGTCCGACTTTGTGTTGTAATTAAAATCAATATTTAGCAAATCACCGGGGTTGGCTTTATAACCCTTTGGAATATCTACAACCGTTTTCAGCACCATAGCGTAACCTCTAATGTGCGAGCTTGCGTCTCCAACGGAGCTTTGATATTCAATGTCAATAGAATGAATTGCTTCGTTCCGTTCGTCAACAGGTGTGAATGTAATATCTACTGTTAAAGTGGCGTTTGGCTGAAGCTCAAAAGGAGCGGCGTCATTATTAATAAGTCCATCATCGCTATGCCAACCAGTGATTTTGAACTCTTGCAAGTCGATGCTATTGCCGCTTGTTGCTATTTTGCTCTCTTGTATTCCTCTTGTAATTGTTACGGCTTCAGATCCAATATTTTGCAGTGAAACAGAGCCATTGCTTGACGTATGTATAAATATCTTCTCAAATTCATAATCAGTAGTAACAAGTCCTTCGGTGTATGCAAGTGCAAAAAGTTCGCCGATATGATTTTCTTCAGCTGGAGCATCGCTTTGGGCAACTAATCGTGCATTGTGTTCTCCTGGACGCAAAGGATTAAAGCTTATTGGAACGTCAATATCCTCGCCTATTGGAATTATTATTGGGAAAGAATTCTTAGCTAACCATTCTTGGTCTATTGCAAATGAGCTTGCGTCTTCCCCTTCGATAGTTAGGTCAAAAATTGTAAGCTGCATAGCAAAATCTGGCTTGATGTTATTGTGCAATACCTTGCCAGCCCCAGCTTTCGATTTTCCAACTAATATCTTTTCTCCGAAATTATGCCCAAGCACATCAATATGAGGACGGAGTCCAACGCCTTGCAGTCTTGCGCTTACTTCTTTTTCTATATTACTAAAACGTCCTACTAATTTGATTTCTCTATCATAAACAGCCTCATCTTGAGGGGCAAAATATGCAACAAGCTCTACAGGTTTATCTGGCTGAAGTCTAAGCGGAACATCAGAGGCAATTCTAAATATTCCGTCTTCGTTGTCTTCGATAGTCAATGACATTACATTTAATTCATCACTACCGGTGCTGCTTATTATAACTTTTCCTTCATATTCGTTTGTTCCAGCAAATTCGTCAATTACGCGTCTTCTAGCCCAATCGTAACCTTCAATAAGCGGACTTGCGTCTGCTCCAATTCCAGTCCAATCAGAGTAAAGTTTGTCTTTATTGGCGTTGCACGTGAAAATTGCTCTATCTTTATGTTGGACACCGGCAACATCGGGTTTATAGTAAGCTGAAAACTCATGCGATTCTCCAGCCGGAATTAGTAGGGGCAAATCCAAACGCTCTACTCTTGTAAAGTGCGTATGGTCTTCCCATTCAATTGTGTATATTTCAACATCAGTATTTGATGTGTTTTTAATTTCCACATTCTTCATTTTTTCTTCGTTAAGCGGAACAACGCCCCAGTCGGCATCGTAAATATATACGATAGGCTCAGTAGTTCTAAATTGAAGCCCAAGCAATGTTTTTTCATAGCAAGTTAAAACAGCAACTATTGTATCTCTAATAGCTTGATTGCTTACAACGGTCGCATTAGCACAAACCTCAATCTCTTTTTCCTCATTTGGCTCTAATGTAAAGGGTAGCTCTACGTTAATAGAAAATTCTGTTCTTTTTAGCTTTAAATAAAGGTCATGAACAGTCATCGGGACTGAGCCAGGATTTTTAATTACAAAGCTTTCGCATTCCTCTTGTGGAGGAATCATTCTTCCGAAATCAATTCCTTGTTTATCAATCTCAATCATTTCGGGAACATATTTTATTTCTTTTCTTGAAAACTTTCCAGATTTTGATAAAACGTTAATAACTGCGACAGCAGAGTCCCCTTTGTTAATTAAGTTAATTTTAAAATCATATTCTGTATTTCCAATTTTGAATTTGTCATCGCCTTCCCAATGATAATTAGCGGATTCAGACTCTCTAAAAACTACGCTAAATAAAGCGGCGCAAGTAGTATCTTCTTGCAAATCAATGGCGTTGATTCTACCAACAACGTCACCACAGTCAACAGTATATTCAACTAAAAGCGAGTCGTTGCAATCGTCAGCATAGTTCATTCCAATTGGATAACCATAAGCAAAACCTTGCTTATATGCGTCTATAAAGCCATAAGCATAGCCAGCGAATCGAGCATTATCATCTTCGGCTTCAATATAATGATTGCCAGATGCAATGTCTTGGATTAAATAGCAGTAAGGAGTGCCGTTGATTGGTTTGATGGCGTTACCAAAGCGAGATGCTATTGATTGACCATCGTAAATAATTTTTTCTGCATCTGCCTCTCTAAAAGTAAGATAGATAAGGTTTAGCATCTCAGCTGGTGCTCTAAACGAAGCAAAGCTACACCATCTTTCTATCGGAGTAAGTGTAAGCATTAGACCCTGACCACATTGGCTTGGGTTTTGAATTTCTTCTTCGCCTGGCTTTGGCGGAGGCAAGTTTGAAATCCAGCCCTTTCCATAATGACCCACTAATACTTTTTTATTTGATTTATAAAAAGCAGCATCTGTTTGATTTAAAATATCATACCACTCACCTTTTTTCAAAACAGGGCTAATCTGCTTTAAAGAAGAGCCATCTTGACGCATTTGATAAATAAGAGTATTGTCTTGGGTGGCAACGAATCGAATTATATCTCCAATATCATCTGGAATTACATAAAAAATAGTTCTGTTTTTGAATTTGAGTGGAGCTGAAATATATTCAGTTCCGAGCAACTCTACGGGCCACATCGACTCAGCAAGCATATTTCTAAGAAAATCAGTTTTCAATCCATACATAGTTCCAGGGTAGCGTGGAAATGCGCCCTTAGTATGTCCAGATATAACTGATATTGGCTTTGTAGCTGTGATGTGCGTTCCAGTCAAATCAGTTGACCAATCTTGATTTAAATTCGGAAGAATTTTAGCTTTAATCAGTAAAGTTTGGCCCTTGTTTAAATTCACTCTTGCAATCTGGCCTGGTTTTACGCCTTTTTCTGTTTCTGCAGTTGGAACGTATTGAACCTGAGTATTGTCTTCGGTGGCACAAATTACTATTTGAGCTGGCTTATAATCCATTTGGCCATCGTTCATTTTAAAATAGTCTTGATACATGTTTAATGTAAAATACTCTTTCCCAAGCCATTCCTTGGGTATAACTCTAAAAGCTTCTCCGGACCATTTATAAGCCTCGAAAACTCCAACAGAAATCGGGTCGTTAGAATAGACATGAATTCCAAAGTTTCTTACAATCTCACTTTCTCTATTTTCCAAGTTATCTGGCAAGCTAACCTGAACGATGTCATTTTTTCTAAGTGAAACTGTAATAGGCTGCAAACTTCCATCAAGAGCTTCGATAGTTGCCTTGGTATCTACTTTGGAAGAAAGCCAAAGCTCAATGGGGTAGATGCCCCATCGGACGCTTTCGTCTGAGCTTCTCATGCAATGCGGAAGCCCAAACCAATACTCTTTTCCATCAGCTATCTCATTACCAGGGAATTGCGCTAATCCAGCGCTTGTAATGTATAGAAAAAGGAAAGTAAGCAAAAGTAGACTATTGTAGAATTTCTTTTTCACTTTTTACTCCAAAAATTAAAATTAATATATTATGATTAAATTCAACAATAAAAATACAAAATATTTAATTTAAAAAAAAATATTTTTTTATTTTTTTGGATTAGGCAACATTTATTTCTTTACATAAATAAACGTCTTGAATAGTATTTAGAATCTTAACGCCATCTTCCATTGGACGCTGGAATGCTTTCCTTCCGGAAATTAGTCCCATTCCACCAGCTCTTTTGTTGATTACTGCTGTTGCTGCGGCATCAGCAAAATCATTGCTTCCCGAGGCACCACCGCTATTGATAAGGCCAATTTTTCCCATATAGCAATTTGCTACTTGATAGCGGCAAAGGTCAATTGGATGCTCAGAACAAAGCTCTGTATATACTCTTTTATCAATTTTGCCATAGCTTGAATCTCCCATATTGAGAGCAGTATATCCACCATTATTTTCTGGTAATTTTTGCTTTATTATATCAGCTTGAATTGTAACGCCGAGGTGGTTTGCCTGCCCAGTCAGATCGGCGGAGACGTGATAGTCCTTGTCTTTCTTAAATGCTGGATTTCTCATATAACACCAAAGGATTGTAGCCATACCAAGCTCGTGGGCATATTGGAAAGACTCGGCAATCTCTGTGATTTGCCTTGTGCTTTGGTCTGAGCCGTAATAAATAGTTGCGCCGACCGCAGCTGCTCCCATATCGTAAGCCTGCTCTACTTTTCCGAACAATATTTGGTCAAAAGTATTGGGAAAAGTAAGCAATTCATTATGATTTATTTTAACAATGAAAGGAATTTTATGAGCATATTTTCTTGAAACAAGACCCAAGACTCCGAAAGTGGAAGCAACTGCATTGCAGCTTCCTTCCATAGCTAATTTTACAATGTTTTCTGGGTCAAAATAAATTGGATTTTTTGCAAAGCTGGCGCCTGCAGAATGCTCAATTCCTTGGTCTACCGGCAAAATAGATAAATACCCTGTGTTTGCTAAACGACCTGTGCTGAATATCCATTGCAAATTACTTAAAACTCTATTGTTTCTATCGGATTGGGCAAATATTTCGTCTACAAAATTTGCTGAGGGTAAAGTCAGTTGCTCTTTTGGAATTTTTGGTCCGCTAAAATTGAGCAAGTGATCTGCTTTTTCAGCTAACAATTTTTGAATGTTACTAAACATAAATACTCCTAATTTAATCTAATATAATATAATTATTGCTTTTTTGTTTTAGCAATTTAACAATTTTTTTAAAAAGTGCAATGAATTAAATATAACTTATCACTAATTCTGCCTATTGCTTCATATCTTTTTAATTTCCGATTATAAATTGGGTCGCTAATCTCGTCTACCATTTTGCCTGCATAAAGAGTTCCAAATTGTAAATTCCTAACAATCATAGCGGAGCTTGTTGAATATGCAAGGGTTTCGCTGTTTGGCTTTTTTGCATAATAGGAGGAAAGAGTTAAATCGCTCAAAATTGGATAATTCTTTCCATTTACATTGAGAAAACAATCGTTATTGCAGCCTAAAAAATATAGCTCAGAGCCATCATAAGTGAAACGCGGTTTGCCAGAATACTCCCCGCCAGCGTATTCGACACTATTTAAAACAACAATGTTTTTTCCATTGTCTAATGCACGATACCCAATCATCGCAAGTTCAGGGTGCAGCACCAAATCATAAGCCTGATCATACTGGCGACCCATAAGCGGCTCATAGTATTCATCTGAAATAATGATTGAAGACTTGCTATTGTTTGGTAAAGTTACAAGGGCTGCCGCAACTGTCCCATAAATGTTTATAGCTACTTCACTTACGTCTTTAAATCTATCGGAAATAGACTTATTGCCTTTATAGATTTGCCAAGTTGTTCCGCTTTTACCAGCATAAACAAACTGTCCATCGCTCCAAAAGCCGAGGGGCTTTAAAGCGTCATAGATTGGACTTTCGACCCCGTTTATATTCATCACATAGCCAGAGCTAAGCCTGCCCAGCAAAGCAACTCTTTCTCCGCCATAGCTAAGATAATAATCGCCGGTGCCATTCATTATTTGAAATTTTTTTTCTCCCACCACTATTGTTTCAATATTCTCATGTTTATAAGAATAGACAAGCTTTTCAGAATTTGGAGTGTATTTAAGAGTTCCGCTCATCGAGAGCGATGGGAGGGTGATTTTCCCTTCATTTGTAAAAAGATACAGCCTTTCCTTTTCTTTTGAAAAAGCTGCCCATTTTGTTCCGTCATTGGAAAAAGTTAAGCCATCAATTTTTAAAGCAACCTCTGATTGCTCTCCATTTACAATTAAACGATATTGCTTTGTAAAGGGCTGTGTAATGAACCACCAATTTCCAGTAGTGTCAATGCCATAATTCAGAACTTTTTCCGAACCATCCCAAATCACTTCTTCATTGCAGTGCTGCGGAAAAGCCCTTTGAGCAAGCAATAACAGTAGAAGCGAGAATATTTGTAATACTATTTTAATTTTCATAATTAAATTAATTAAATAATTAGCAATTACTTATGTCGTAAAATAAGAAATTCTTGCAAAAGAAAAAAGGAAAAAATAGCTGATAATGAATAATTAGAATGAATTATTACAATGAATAATTAGAAGATTAATATAAAGCCAATTTTAAAACTACTTCAAAATCTCTTCGGTTTCGCTTGCCCAAAATAAAAGGTCTAATTCGTCCATTGGAATTTTCACCCGATCAGCAAAGGAAAGGAATTTTTCTTCTATGTTGAAATATATTTTCTTTGAAATGCTTTTTGGAATTGATTCAATTACTCCATGTTTTAAAAGCTGTTTTAAAATGTGCCTGTCGATAATCGCTAAGTTTTTAAAACCGATGTTCCTTAAAAAATGCGAGCTTTCCTTTAAGCCAAAACCATTTACAATTTCAGCGATTGCATTCCTTTTTTGAAAATTATTTAAATTGCTTTTTATTATTTTTAGAACTGCGGGAAAGCTTGACGAGGCTGCCACTAATCTTTTGGATTTGCTTTTGTGAAAACGAATATAGTGAGTTGGATGTCTTAAAATAGAGGCACAATCGAAAGGAGAATTTTGAAAATCCCTTTCCTTTAAAAGCTCGACAACTTTCAGTGCATTTTTTGCTTTGGATTGTGGAGTTAGCAAGCAATAGCACATTTCATAAAAATAATCGCTTTCTTCAAGGCTTTCAAATTCTCGAAGACGCTCTTGAATTTTTTCCTTAAGAACTTGATATGCAAGAATTAATTGATTTTCCATATTAAAGATAGGAAGCACCGAGCAGAATAGCCAAGTGATTGCCAGCCCAAAGAACGCAAGAAATACTTAATGGAATAGTTAAATTGTCGTCAATTTTTATGATTGAGGAGGAAATTGCTTCTACCAGCGTTCCCACTAAAACGGCAAAGGCGCCAATGGCGTAAAAAGTCCAAGGCATGGAGTTTGTTATTGCAATATAAAAAACAACGAGAATGCCAGCAATAAAAAAAGCCAAAGAGCCTTCATAGCTCTTATGATAATACTTGTGTTTTCCATAGAGCCGCCCGAAAATTGCCGCCGAGGAATCTGAAAGTATAAGCACTGCAAATGCCGTTACAACTATTATTTTAGGAAAAATTGCAATGCAAAGCATAGCGGAAAGCAGGACCCAAGAAGCGCCATTTAATATTAATTTATCTTCAAACTCGTGAGAACGCAGCATCCCACCGAAATACTTATGAAGCAGTTTTTGAACAATCGTTTTTTTCCGTCCAAAAACATCTATTATTAAAAATACAATAGTTATCGGTATCAGAATAGTATAAGCAAGCTCTTTCGTTGCATAATAATAGCCAATTGGAATTGAAAAAGATACGAAATGAATTCCTTTGCGTAAAAGTTCTTGCGAAAAAGAAATTTCTTTAAAATCAGATTCTTCGCTTTTTTTTAAGTTTTTTTGATTAGTTGTGTTTGTTTTTACTGCCAATTCTTTTTACCTTAGATTTTCCTTCAAAAGTCATTATTTGCAATTTTTCATTTTCATTTTTATAAAAATACTACTTACTTTCAAATATTCAAAATGAAAAAAAGTTGCCTTGGGCTTTGCAATGTGGAAATGAAAAACTTTCAAACAAATCTTTTAAATTTACTTTTACTAAAAGCTATAAGGAAAAACTTTTTTATTTCAATACTTTTTAGTAATTTGCATTTATGAGAAATAGGACTTTATCGGCAAATATTATTTTAAATGGAAAGGGAACAATCCGTGGATTGACTTTTCTTTCTTATCAAAAAATTATGCTGATGTTCATTTTCGTCCAAGTAGTTTCTTCTTCTATACCACTTTAATTTTATTACAGTTACCGGTTTAGCTATTAAGACAGCAAAAGATTTATTTGATGCTGTTGAATTTTTAACAATGTTATTTTGTGTTTTAAATAAAATTTTAATTAATATTTTATCCAAATTAAAAAAATAGGAGTATTTATGAAAACAAATCAATATGTTCCAAAATACAAAGTAGGAGCAAAAGATCTAATTTCCGAGCTTTCAAAGTATATGCTTGTAGATGGCTTTCCAATTTGTTTGGATTTAGACAAAAGCCACGATGGTTTTTTATTTGATTCAAAGAATAATGTAGAGTATAACGACTTTTTCTCTTGCTTTGCCTCGCTTCCGCTTGGCTTGAATCATCCAAAGCTCAATAATGAAGAATTTATTAAATATATTGGAAAAGCTGCGCTAAATAAGCCATCAAACTCCGATATATACACAGAAGAAATGGCAACTTTCGTTAAAACATTTTTTAAAATTGCCGTTCCAGAATACTTTAAATACTCATTCTACATTTGCGGCGGTGCTTTGGCAGTAGAAAATGCTTTAAAAGTTGCTTTCGATTGGAAAGTTAGAAAGAATATGCAAAGAGGATGCACTCGCGATCTTGGCAGGCAGATAATCCATTTCCGCGAAGCTTTCCACGGCAGAACAGGTTACACAATGTCGCTCACAAATACTGACCCAACTAAGATTGATTATTTCCCGAAATTCGATTGGCCCAGAATCACTACGCCAAAAATGACTTTCCCAATGAATGAAGAAAATTTGGAAAAGACAATTAAATTAGAAAAGGAAGCCGTTGAAAGTATTAAAGATGCCTTTTTAGAAAACAAAAATGACATTGCCGGTATTATTATCGAGCCAATTCAAGGCGAAGGCGGAGATAATCATTTTAGACCAGAATTTTTGAAGCAGCTCAGAACTCTTGCCGATGAAAATGAAGCTCTTCTAATCTTTGACGAAGTGCAAACAGGTTTAGGACATACTGGAACTTGGTGGGCTCACCAGCAGCTTGACGTCATTCCAGACCTTTTATGCTTTGGTAAAAAAATGCAGGTTTGCGGAATTCTTTCTACAAATCGAGTTGACGATATTCCAGAAAACGTTTTCCATACATCGAGCAGAATTAACTCCACTTGGGGCGGAAATCTTGTTGATATGGTTCGTTCTACTCGCTATTTAGAAATTATTGAAGAAGAAAAAGTTCTTGAAAACGTTGTCGAGCAGGGCAAATATTTAATCCAAGAGCTTTATAACATTGAAAAAGAATTTCCTAATTTAATTTCAAATGTTCGTGGAAAAGGGCTTTTCTGTGCATTCGATTTCCCGAATCCAGAAAAGAGAAACAAAGTTCGTGAGCTTTGCTTTGAAAATAAGCTGATTATCCTTCCTTGCGGCGATAAGTCATTGCGTTTCCGTCCATCGCTCAACGCAACGAGAAAGCAATTAGAAGAAGGGTTAGCAATAGTCCGCGATTGCATTAAAAAAGTTTAACAATCAAAATCATCAGCACACGGGCGCGTCCCGTGTGCTTGATGAATAAAAGGATTTCGCAAAGCTCAACAAAAATTTAATTAGATGAAAATTTAATTAGATATAAACATAATTTGTTGGGCTTTTTACTACTTTGCTAAAAACAAGATAGCTTTTCGTTACCAGAAGCATATCGCGAGTCTGAGCAAGTTCAGAAGCCACCGAGTTTAAGAGCTGAAGATTTTCAGAAAAATAATAAACGATAATATCATCTCTAAATTTATTCAAATCAATCACTTCTTTTAAAACAAATTTTTCTTTGTTTAGTGGGATTGAAATTATACTTTTTTCCCCTTCAAAGCAGGAATCCGCTTGCCGCAAATACCAAGAAAGCTGGCTGTTTATAGAATCAGCGGGGCTATTTTTGTGGTATAAGTAAATGAATTGCTTGGGTTTAGTTCTCTGTATATGCGCTGCGACTGCTTGAGCTCCAGCAATATTTTTGTTTGGGTT
>JAAYJM010000142.1 GCA_012522895.1 Ignavibacteria bacterium | reverse complement strand
GCAGAGATGCTGTTAAAATTATTACTTACAAATTCTTTAATTAATTTTTTAAATTTATCCATAAACTATTTTTTGAAAAGATTTTAAAAGCAAACAAATTGCAATCTTCAATTTGAAATTCAAAAATCAAGAGCAATTTTCAAGCCCTTGGGTGAAAAGTTCGATGAACTTCTTTAATATACGCTTTGTCAAGATGGGTGTAGATCTGGGTTGTAGAAATATCGGAATGACCGAGCATTTCTTGAACAGCTCTTAAATCTGCACCTCCTTCAATCAAATGCGTTGCAAAGCTGTGGCGGAAAATGTGAGGATAGCATTTGACTTGCACGCCAGCCTTTTTGGAATAAAAATCAACTATTTTCCAAATCCACATTCGTGACAGACCTTTGCCGCGGCTATTCAAAAAAATTATATCATTCGCACTATAACTTTTGAGAAATTGATGCCGCACTTTTAAAAGATATTCTTCTATCCAATGAATAGCAGATCTACCGATTGGGACAATCCTTTCTTTGCTACCTTTCCCGAAAACCCTAATAATTTCAGCATCTTTAATGATCTCCCTCTGCTTTAAATTGCATAGCTCGGACACTCTAAGCCCGCAAGCATATAGCGTTTCTAAAATCGCGCGATCTCTAATTCCAATCAATGTGTCCGCGGGACAGCTTTCTAAAATTGAATTAACGTCATCAATGCTAAGCACTTCTGGTAATTTCCTTAAAAGCTTTGGAGCGTCAACGTTTTCTGTTGGGTCGCTATCGGAGTATCCATTAGAAATTAAAAATTTATACAAGCTGCGAAGCGAAGATAAATACCTTGCCCGGGAGCTGCTTGACAGCCCAAGACTGCTTAACTGCTCTATAAATAAAGTAACATCTATTACTTTTACTGAATTAAAATTCTCAATTTTTTTTGACGAAAGAAATTCTGCAAATACAGTTAAATCATGATGATAAGAAGATTTAGTATTGTCTGAAAGGCCTTTTTCCAAAACTATGTGGTTGATGAACTGGGAAATATTTTTTGTGATTTCTTTAGAGATGGCGAGCTCTTTATTTTTACTTAATTCATTCATAAATATTAAATTCTTCATCTTCGCTATCGTCAAAATCATCGTCAATTTCATGCTTTGTTCTTAGCCAATTAATAAAATGCAAAAGCGAGCTAAGGAAAATGTAAAGCAGCATTAATGGAAAAATCAAAAATCCTTTAGAGATGACAATGGCAATAATTGCAAGATTAAAAACGCTAAAGGAGAACTTATTGTTTTTTATATAATTTAAGCTATAACGCGGCAGATTAGCAAATTTTATATTAGAAACCATTGCAAGCGAGCATACAATAGCAACAATACAAATTAAACATGCTTTTGCCTCCTCCGATAAATGCGACTCATTATGAAAAAACATAATGTAAGTAAGAATAGTCAAGGCAGCAGATGGAATTGGCAACCCGACAAAGTATTTTTTATCTTCAAGCGATTCCAATTTTATATTAAACCTTGCTAAGCGAATAACGCCAGCCAGCGCAGGCAAAGAAGCTAATAAAATGCCAATATCTTGATAAACGTAGAAATGGACTTTATAAAGCATAAAACTGGGAGCAATGCCAAAAGACACCGCATCGCAAAGAGAATCCAGCTCAACGCCAAACTCACTTGCCGCATCTATTAAGCGAGCTACTACCCCATCGAGCATGTCGAAAATTGCAGCAATGAGAACGCAAATAGCACCGTATTCATAATGCTCATTAGCAATATAGACTATTGCAGTAAATCCCATATATAGGTTTACCAGCGTAAATAGATTTGGAACAATAGAGCGGGTTATCCTCATTTTTAACCTTTGAGCTTTGCTATAATTGTTTCAGAACCAACAACTTTGTCGTTTAATTTAACGAATATTTCCGAGTCAAGCGGAAGAAATATATCTATTCTCGAACCGAATTTCATCATCCCAAATTTCTGTCCAGCCTTCACTTCATCTCCAGCAGAAATGTCCCAGACGAGCCGCCTTGCCATCACCCCAACAATTTGCTTAAAGAATATTTTGCCCATCTTTGAGCTGATTCCAATATGGCTTTGCTCGTTCAAATCGGAAGATTTTGGGTGCCAAGCAACTAAGTAATTGCCCGGCAAGTATTTAAAATACTCCACCTTGCCGCTGAGTGGTATCCAATTTACGTGAACATCTAAGGCTGAAAGGAAAATGCTTATTTTTTTACAATTTTCTTTTAAATATTCTTTTTCAAATACATCTTCAATAATGATTACTTTTCCATCGGAAGGCGAAACAAGCAAACTCTCATCATTTTTTGCCTCGTTTGGAAGCTGGCGACTTGGATTTCTAAAAAACCAAATTGTGAAAAGAGCAATTATAAATGCCAGAAAAAGGAAAGCATAAAGGAGCCAGCTTTTTAAAAACAAAATAGAGAGAATAGCAATTAACAGCGCTATTGCTAAAAGAATCAATATGTTACTTAAACCGTATTTTGTGAGCATTCTTTTTTTTATTTATTTTTTTTGCAAAATAATCTAATTATTTTGTAAATTAAGAAAATTTGAATAAATAATTGAAAAATAGTTTTAAAAAATTGAGGTTATAATGAACTTCACAATAACGTTATCAGATATTCAGCAAGCGCTGCTTAAAACCATGCCAGCACTTCCTCGGAAATCTACAATTCCAGTTTTAGAGCATCTTTGCTTTACTGCAAAAGACAATTTGCTTAGCATTATTGCTTCCGACCAAGATATTACAATTATGACAAAAGTCGATGTAACCTGTGAAGAAGAGGGCGAGGTCCTTGTTCCGGGCAAAAGATTTAGCGATATTGTCAGAGCTTTAGGGAACAGCGGCTCACTTGAGTTTAAATCTGACGAAGAATCTTTTAATATTGGCATTAAAACAAGCTTCGGTAAATACAAAATGAAAGGTATTGACCCAAATGAATACCTTACATTGCCAGAGCTTTTTAAATCTGAAAGACCTAATATTAGCTTCGACGGTGCGGAATTAAAAGTTGAAAGCCCCGAGGAAAGCGATGCTGCTGAAGGCGATAAGGAAAAAGCGCCTGTAATTTACTTACGCAAAGAAGAAGCTTGCTTTTTAGCTGAAAAAACTTCTTATGCAGTTTCGATGGACGAGTATCGCCCTGCTATGAACGGTGTGCTTTTCCAATTCCGCGGCAATTATATTAACGCAGTTGCAACCGACAGCTATCGCTTAGTTAAAGCAAGCATTATGCCCGAGCAACAAAACCTGCCCGAAGAAATGGACGTCATTTTTTCCGCGAGAACTGCTGACTTATTAAAGAAATCTGAAAACGATATCGTTATTTCTTTTGTTGTCAACCGTGAAAAAATTACCCATGCCCGCTTCGACGTAGACAATACAGTTGTTGTTTCAAGAGTTATTGACGAAAAATTCCCTGCTTATGAAGCTGTTATTCCACTGAACAACACTTTATTTATAAGGCTGAGCAAGACTGAATTAATAAGCACCATTAAAAGAATTTCAATTTTTGCTAATCAGCATAGTCATCAAATTATACTTAAACTTAGTGAAAATGAAATCATTGTTGCTGCCGAAGATGACGACACAGCTTCAAGTGGCTCTGAGGCTATAAACGGCACTTTTAATGGCGAGTATAGGGAAATTGGCTTTAATTACAAACTGTTAGAAGAGCTAATTCAATACATAGACGTTGATGATGAAGATAGAATTAGATTTGAATTCTCAGAAAGCAGTAAAGCAGTTTTAATAAGAGCAGATGACGATAGCGATAATTTATTAATGATTCTTATGCCTTCAAGAACAAAATAGTTCAAAATCTTTATAAGTAATTTTCAACCCTATAAGAATTTTCACCCCTCCTCGCGGAGGGGTTTTTTATTTGGCAATACTTGTGTGAATCAGGGTTAAGTTGATTTTTTTGGCTAAAAAAGGCAAAATTTTAGTCATTATAGAATCTTTAAACCTACAAACTACTTTTCAATGCCAGCTCTTGCTTCTACTCCATTTGCGTAGTAGTGCTTGATTTCTTTCATTTCAGTAACTAAATCTGCAAGGTCGATTAGCTCTTGCGGTGCATAGCGCCCAGTTATGACAAGCTCAATATGCTCAGCTTTTTCTTCAATTATTTTTTTTAACTCCTCAAAGCTGAAAAGATTATAGTAAATAGCGATATTTGCTTCATCGAGAATAAAAAGATCAAATTCATTGCTTTTCAAGATTTTAGCGCATTCTGAAAGCCCAAGCTTTGCTGCCTCAATGTCTTCTTTTTCTGGTTTTGAGCGGATAAAACAGCCCCTGCCGAACTGCTTAATTGTTATATTTGGAATTTTGCTTAAAGTATTCAATTCGCTATAATGCATTCCTTTAACAAATTGAGCGATATATACTTTTTTCCCAGCTCCTGCCGCTCTTATTGCAAGCCCAATAGCTGCAGTGGTTTTGCCTTTCCCGTTGCCAGTATAAACTTGAATATACCCTTTCATTTCTTTTTCTATCTAAAAAGTTAAAACTTTATCGCTATCGCTAACCCAGCCAGCTAAAGCAGCCATTGTAGACGTTTCTGCACCCTCAAAATACGGCTCGTTCTTATATAGTCCACACCTTGCGATGCAGGTCCCGCATACTTTAACGGAAACATTTTTCGAGATTAAATCTTTCAGCATTTGCGATAAATCATATTCATAAGTCGAAGGTGGCTTGCATTTTTCCCTTGCTAAATCAACGGAATCGTTCATTAAAAAAATCCTTATTTCATTGCCATTTTTTCGCAAAGTTTCTGCAAGACGAAGCGCATTCCAGCAAATATCGGAGCCGTCATAAGGCTGATGATTAAAAATTATTAGTATCTTTTGCATTTTTTTTCCTTTTTTTTTAAAAATTTTAGCTTTTTCAATTAGTATTTTTTTACTTTATCCAATCAAAGAAAATTCTTTTTTCCCATCATCGAAAAATGCGAAAATCGAAGAGCCGCTGCCAGTCATTTGCGCATAAATCGCACCTTCTTTATAAGCATTTTCTTTGATTTCTGCAAGCTCAGGCTGTTTATTAAAAACAATTTCTTCAAAATCGTTGAAAAGCTTTTCTTTTAAAATAGCTCTGTTATTTTCCGATTCCAATAAAATGGACTTAAAATCAACTTTTTCTATAGCGATTGAATCCCTTTTCAGCTGCTCGTAAGCCCATTTTGTTGATATATTGATTTTTGTATCATATAAACGAATGGAATAGCTTGGCTTGTATTCAAAAAACTGCAACTGCTCGCCTCTGCCACTTGCAAGTGCTGTTTTTCCTTCCAAAAAAAATGGAACGTCAGAGCCAATTTTTAATGCTATTTCTTTAAGTTGCTGCTTCGATAAATCTAAATTAAAAAGCTCATTTAGGGAAAGCAAAGTGCTTGCTGCGTTTGAACTTCCTCCACCAAGCCCGGCTCCAATTGGAATTCTCTTTTTTAATTGCACTTTAACAAAAATGTCGTCTCTTTTAGTAAAGTCTTTTAATTCTGCTACTGCCTTATAAATCAAATTATTATGCAAATCGATTGAAATATTATTTGGCTCGATCTTTATTGAAGTTTCCGAAGATTTTTCAAATTCCATTTCATCGAATAAATTTTCTAAAGGAAAAAAAACGGAATTGATATTGTGAAATCCATCTTCCCTGCGCTTAAGCACTTGCAAGCCAATATTTATTTTTGCAACAGATTTAGCTTTCATAATTTAGCTTCTTTTTAAAATATTCGATAGTATGTTTAAGCCCTTCTTTTCTACTCACTTGAGCTTTCCAGCCAAGCTCTGTGTTTGCGATAGTGGTATCGGGTTTCCTTACTTTTGGGTCATCTTCGGGAAGCTTTTCAAAAATGATTTTGCTTTTTGAGTTTGTTGCTTCAATGATTTCCTTTGCTAAATCGAGCATTGTAATTTCATCGGGATTGCCAATATTCACCGGCTCGTTAATATCGGACATTAGCAAGCGATATATACCTTCAATTAAATCATCGACATAGCAAACGGAACGAGTCTGCATTCCATCACCAAAAACGCTAACAGGTTCATTGGAAAGTGCCTGAGACAGAAAAGCTGGAATAGCGCGTCCATCGTTTATTCTCATTCTTGGACCGTAGGTGTTGAAAATTCGGACAATCCTTGTGTCTAAGGAATGATAGCGATGATAAGCCATGGTCAGCGCTTCTGCAAAGCGTTTCGCCTCGTCATAAACGCCGCGAAGCCCGACCGGATTCACGTTACCCCAATATGATTCTGTTTGAGGATGAATCAAGGGGTCGCCATAGACCTCGCTTGTGCTTGCAAGGAGAAATCGAGCTTTTTTTTCTTTTGCAAGGCCAAGCGCCTTATGCGTTCCAAGCGAGCCAACTTTAAGCGTTTGAATTGGAAGCTTCAGATAATCAATCGGCGATGCGGGAGAAGCAAAGTGCAGAATATAATCCAATTTACCTGCAAGGTAAATAAAATTTGTTACATCGTGCTTAATAAAATGAAACTTTGGATTTCCAAAAAGATGGGCTATATTATCCGGGCTGCCCGTAATACAATTGTCCATACAGATGACCTTAAAGCCTTCGCGTATAAATCTTTCACAAAGGTGGGAGCCGAGAAAACCCGCTCCACCGGTTATTAATACTTTTGCCATATTTAATTTCTTTTAAATTAATTCTTTAACTATAATTGTAAATATAATAAAAATTCTATTATCTCAATTTACTTGCTTTAAAGCGAAACTACTCTTGCTATTGCTATGCCGCTGATATTTGAAATGGAAATTGCATAATCACTAATGCTTGCATCAATCAACACTTTTTTTTGTTTCGAGGAAGCATGAAGCAGCTTTGGGGATTTATTCCTTTGAACGAAAGCAAAGCCAAGGTGCGCAAAATCCAGTCCAGCTTTGTTTGTAGTAAAGCAAATTATATCGCCATTATTAATTAAATGCTCAATCGCTTGTATTGATTTTTTTTCTATAATATAAAAAGTTTCCTCGTTAATTTTTTCTTCTATTTCTGCTATTTTAGGGATTAAAGTTGAATCCTTTTCTAATGCCTTATAGTATTGAGGATTTTTTGTCATGAAGTTCAGGTCAAATTTACGTTCAACCCCTCCCATTTCTTTACTTATGTCTTTAAAAACTCCTTTTTGTGCGTTATCAGAAATCCAATCGGAGGTATAATGCAAGCGTGTTGTGTAATCTCCTAATATTCCACTGCGATAGCGGACAAAAGTTAGCTCATCGAAAAAGTCAGCAACGCTATGCTTTTCTTTTTTTATTATTCGAGAAAGTGCTAAAGTGTTCTCAACCAGAGTAACGCAGTCTAATCCGGTAAAATCTGCTCTGCAAATCTCAGATCCCTCTCCTTCAAGAGTCGCTCCAAGATACTTAATATCTAAAAATTCTTGCGCAATAAGTATGTTCAAATCGCCAGAGCTATTGTTTTTCCAATTTAGTTTTTTTGCTTTATTGATTATTCTAAAAAAGATTTTTGCTGACTGATCAGAAATAGCGTAACTTTTATTCAAAGCAAATAAACTTTTTTTCTCTAAAAAAGCTATTCCGCTAATAAAACTTGTTAATGCTATATTTTTAATAAATTTACGTCTGTTCATTCTGTTTTTTAATAAATTTAAAAGGCTAATAAAGTTTTAGATGAATACATTTAGCACTTTATTTATAATATAAATATAGTATTTTTCTACAAAATCTTCCAAATTAAATTAATTCCTAAAGAATAATTTGGACTGCTATACTCCTTTGATATTAAAGAAATTAGGTCATAAGTAGAAATATTTACTTGGAAAAAGTCATACTGGTAGCCAGCGCCCAAAGAAAAATTGATTCTCCCTGTTTGAGCGTTTGAAACGCCGGTTAAAATATATGGGTAGTCAAAATCGGGATGCCAAAAAGCACCAAAGCCAATTCGAGGAATCCTTGAATTGCCAGGCAAGTCGTTAAAACCTTGGTTGTAATCTAATGCCAGTAATAAGACACCGGGTATTTCTTCAATACGCTGCGATAACTCATAAGATGCACCAAACCTTAATGCACTTGGTAAAGGCTTAGAAAAATCTGAAATGTAATCTCCCTTTGCATTTGTGCTATTTATCAGGGAATCTCTTTTTTTCCTGTCTAAAATGTCGTCAACAAAGAAATTTGAATTTAAGTCGTAGCGAACAGTTTCTTTTGACCAATTTATTGCCCCGATATCAGTGATGGCAAGTCCAAGATTTAAGCCATTTTCTAACTCTGAGTAAAAACCTAAATCAATGCCATAACCAATTCCGGCGGGTTCCATATACAATAAATTAAAATTGCTTGGCTTTGTTTTTTTATCAAAATCATATTCAACGCCGAAATCGGGAGAAAAAGATGACACAGTATTTGCAACTAAATTGCCGGTGATTGCGCTATTTTCTCCTGTGTGAAAGCGGGATTCTAGCTTTTCTAATTCACTATACTCATAACCAGTTATAAACTTTAAAGTAATTCCAGCGGAAAGGGATTTGAGCAAGCCACTTTCCTTTTCATATATTTGCCTTGCATAAGAAATATTGAAAGATCGTAGCCACCAGCCTTTAAAGCCGCTATCGTTAAAGGAGTATACTCTCCCGCTATCATTTCCAATAAGACTTAAATCAATTAAATCTTTAGCAATTATTATATTAGCTGCTGCAATATCAGAAACTGAAAAAGCAAAAGTTCCCAACTCTTTCGATGGAGTATAAGAAATAGCTAATGGAATGGCTGATATGCTAAAATAAAATTTCCCGTTTTCCTGAAAAAAGCCAAGCAAATCGTTTCGTTCCTTTTCAGATAAATATTTTGCATTTTCATTGCCAAAAAAATGAGTAAATTCTTTCATTGACAATGAGTTATTTAGTAATTGAAAAGAAAAGTCTGGGAGCTTGAGCATAAGATTTTCTACGCTATCAGATTTTGAATTGAGCAAGGCTGGGTTTTTCCCAATAGCAGACAAAGCGAAAGCGCTTGCATTGGCACAGGCGCCCATTCCATTGCTTTTTGCATCTATTGCGCCAAAAGAGCCGTGCTGTGCTTTTAAATCATTAAAAACGAGTAGCAAAGCAAAAACGAACATAAAAACGAACACAATCTTTTTCATTTCCAACCTCTAAATATCAACAGTATATTTTAGTTTTATAAAACTTATAACTTTGAGCCAGTCATCGCTTCTAATGGCAACTTTTTGAGGATTATTTGCAGAATTAAAATTTGTTTTTACTATGAAATAATGTGAATTAGCTAAATCCTGCATATCCTTTTCGTCAAAAACAAATTCTGCTATTGAACTTGAAGAGCTGCTTGTAAATCCCTCGCTGTTCACTATTCCGCTATTAACTTGAAAAGTGCGTGAAAATAATACTTTCTCCGAGGAATCAGCGAATATTGCTTCTATCTCAGTTGCAAGTGGGGAGTAGTTTTCTACCTTCATTGTTAAAATTGCTCCTTTTGCTTTTTTCAAGTTGCTTATCGTTTCCGCATTAAATTCCAAGGGGATAGTGTCGAGCAACGCAAGGTTTTCAATAGTAAGATAACTTTTCAAATTTAGCTCGTAAGACACATTAATGGAATCAGTTCTTTTGATTTCTCCAAATTTACCGTCCGGGTTTATTAGCAAATCTCCGATTAAGAAAACTGAGTCTGGTAAAAAATTAAGGAAATCTGAGAGCTTTGAATTGCTATTGTCAAGTTTTTCATATAAATAGCCATTGTTTAGCCGATAATTGCCCAAATTATTAGAGCCATTAATGTTTTCGAGAAATCTTTCTTTACCATCTGCTTTTTTTCCAAGGACTTGCAAATTTTGAATTTCAGCGCCAAAAATGTTTTCCAAGTTAAGCGTGCTAATATATTTTGCTTCTAAAATCAACTCTGGATCCCAAAATTTAAGGCCTTCCTCAAATTCTTTAAGTTTTTCGTCTAATGGTAAATATTTTGATGAACTGACTTGCGAGATTACTTTTGCTGGCGCATAACCCCTTAAATAGCAAAAGCTTACGTTTTTTATTTCAAGGTTTAATGTGGCGCTCTGCCCAGCATTTCCATTCAAAATTTCTACTTCTATAACAAGCGAATCTTTTGGATATCCTTTGGAGGAATGAGAAAAACCAGCTATATTTTGCTCTTTCTCTACTTTTGATTGAGCTGAAGTAACTTTTTGGAAGCTATAAATTTCAGCTTCTGCGTTTAATACAGTTGGAAAAGTGATTTTTGCACTGTATTCCTCGTCAGAATTGCTTTTCATACTGAATTTAATCGTCCCGGCAGCAAAATGGCAACTATCATTTTCTATTCCTTCCGGGTATGCAAAACTTGCGCGCCCGCGTCCATTTACGATTTGCATTTCATAATCTCGATACGTGGTATCAATGCGATTATCAACAAATTCGATTATGCTATGTTTATCGTCAATTCCTTTGGATTGATAAACGTATAAATGGTTTTCTGGGTCGATAGAAACGTCTTTGTCTAATTTTACCATATCGTCAATATAGTAAAAACGCGAGCAAATTGGCAGATTAAAATCCGCATCCCATTTTGGCAATGAGAACTCGCTTGGGATGTCGCTGCAAGCAATCAAAACAAACATAGTGAGTAAGACTATCTTTTTCATCGTTTTTCCTTCAAAATAACAGAGAAAATAAAGGTTACGCTTCATTTTTGCAAATTATAGAAAATAAAATTATGACAAAAAAATTTAAAAATAAAAAATTAATAAAAATAATATCAGACTGTTATCGTGCTATCTTTTGCGATTTGATGATTTTGTAAGAAAATCTGTTTTTTTTTAACATAAGGAATTATAAAATGAAAGAATTATATAAAACAAAGGTAAGCGCTGTTGGCGGTAGAAATGGCACTATAACAAGTGAAGACGGCGTTTTAAATCTTGAAGTCAGGACTCCAAAAGAATTAGGAGGAGAAGGCGGCGCTTATACCAATCCAGAGCAGCTTTTTGGAGCTGGCTATTCCGCTTGCTTTGTGGCAGCCTTGAATTTAATTGCCGGCAAGAAAAAACTAAATATAAAACCAAAAGTTAGCGCAACAGTTGGACTTTTGAAAGCTGAAGTAGGATTTGATCTTTCGCTAAAAGTAGATGCAGAGATTGAAGGCGTTGATAGAACAGTTGCAAACGAGCTGCTTCAAGAAGCTCATAACATTTGCCCATATTCAAAAGCAACTAAAAATAATATTGATGTAAAACTCAATTTATTGTAATAAATTATAAATTCCAATAAACAATAGATAATATAATTAAACAAACAAATTGGGACGCTGCTAATAGCGTCCCTTTTTTTTAATTAATAGGATATTATTTGATCTAAAGTTGAAATCAGGGTTTTGTGGTCGTTGCGGGATTTGAACCTGCGACCTTTCGCGTGTGAGGCGAACGCTCTGGACCAGCTGAGCTAAACGACCATAATACAAAATTAATATATTATTTCCACCTGTCAAAGAACTTTATTAACGCATTTCCAGTTAAAGAGTCATTTACTTTCATTACACTTTCAGGAGTCCCAGTAGCAACGACTTTCCCGCCGTTTTCTCCGGCACCAGGTCCCAGATCTATTATCCAATCCGATGATGCAATAACGTGTAAATTATGTTCAATAATTAGGACGGAGCTTCCATTTTCTATTAGTTTGTGGAAACAATTTAGTAGTTTAGAAATATCGTCTAAATGTAGCCCGGTTGTCGGTTCATCAAAAATAAAAAGTGTCTCGCTATTCTTTGTAAGCTCGAGCTGATTTGCAAGCTTAAGCCTTTGAGCTTCGCCACCAGAAAGCATTGAGCTTGACTGCCCAAGTCGTAAATAATCTAATCCAACATCTTTAAGAACTTCTAAACGCCGCGTAATCTTTTTCTCTGTTTCAAAAAATTTAATTGCCTCGTTAACCGTCATATTCAGCACATCTACAATAGATTTTCCATTGTAAAGAATTCCCCTTGCTTCTTTTTTATAGCGCGTGCCTTGGCAAACCTCGCACTGAAGTCTGACATCAGAAAGAAATTGCATATCAATTACTTGGGTTCCCTCTCCTTCGCAGCTGTCGCATCTTCCCCCAGCAATATTAAAAGAAAAATATGAAGAAGATAAGCCTAACTGCTTTGATTGTTGTGTGCTTGCAAAGAGGTCTCTTATATAATCAAAAACACCGGTATAAGTTGCGGGAGTGGATCGCGATGACTTTCCAATCGAGCTTTGGTCAATCATTTCTACTTTGCTTATGTAGTGATAGCCTTGCAACTTTTCAAAGTTTTTTATGTAATCTTCATATCCGCTCAGCATTTTGCTTAGTCCATTGAAAAGCACCTCGTTTATCAAAGAGCTTTTCCCGGAGCCAGATACCCCTGTTACTGCGACAATGCAGCCGAGGGGAATTTCAACTTTTCCTATTTTTAAATTGTTTGCCCGTGGATTGGATAAACATATTTTTTTCCCGTTTCCAGTGGCACGCGTTTCTGGAAAAGGAATTTTCAGTTTACCGGAAAGATATTGCCCGGTTATTGATTCTTCTTCTTTAAAAATGTTTGAATAATCGCCGGAAAACACGACTTTTCCTCCACTTTCGCCTGCACCGGGGCCCATATCAATTAAAAAATCCGCTTCTGCAATTATATCAGGATCGTGCTCGACTACTATGACTGTGTTGCCAATATTTTTTAATTTGTTTAAAATATTGAGCAGTCTTTGTGTGTCGACTGAGTGCATTCCTATACTTGGCTCGTCAAGAATATAAACCGTTCCAACAAGCGATGAGCCAAGGGCAGAAGAAAGGTTAATGCGCTGGGCTTCACCGCCGGAGAGGGTTTGCGTCATTCTGTCAAGAGATAAATAGCCCAATCCAATGTCCAAAAGAAGCTGTATCCTGGTTTTTATTTCTCTAAGCACCTGCTCCACAATTTCGGCTTGATGCTCCGTTAATTCTAAATTGTTAAAAAATTCAGCTAATTCGTTAAAAGGTAGATGAATAAGCTCTGGAATTGATTTATTGCTGACAAAAACCCTTCGGGCAGAGGTTCTAAGCCGAGAACCGTAACAAGCCCTGCATTTAGTATAACCTCGATAGCGGTTTAGCAGCAAGCGATTTTGAATCTTATAACTATGGCCTTCAATTTTTTCAAAAAAACCATTTATCCCTTCATACACACCGTTTCCTTCCCAAAGAAAATCAATTTCATCTTGACTGAATTTGTTAAGTGGCTTATCAACTGAGATCCCAATTTTTGTTGCCTCGCTTAAAAGTGTGGTCTGATATTTTGTATAAGCATAAGTGCGGAAAGGGTGAATTGGTCTGTTGAGAATTGATAAACGTGTATCGGGAATGACTAATTCTTCATCAATTCCCATAGTTCTGCCAAAACCTTGGCAATTTGGACAAGCGCCATAAGGGTTGTTAAATGAAAAAAGTCGCGCATCTGGCTCTTGATAAACTATTTCACAGTAAGGACATTCATAAAAATTTGAAAAGCTAAATATTTTATTTTGATCTAGGCTATAAATGTAAATTCTTCCCTCTCCTATTTTGAAAGCCTGCTCGATGGAATCGCTTAAACGGGTTCTGAGTTCCTTGCTTTTGCCAATTGCAAGTCTGTCTACTAAAATATAAATAGAGCTGATTTCTTCCGGCTCAACCGATTCGACCTCATCAAAATCAAATACTTCATTTTTCACAGAATGGTATAATCTAAAAAAGCCAAGTTTTTTTAAACGCTCAAATTCCTCTTTTATATCCACTGCTTTCGTGGAAATTGAAAATAAAATATAAACCTTTTCTTTGAGATTATTGTCTATAAGATACTGACTAGCGGAACTTGGAGTGGACTTTTCAATAACACGTCCGCATTTGCAAATAGTGGTGCCAATTTTCCCGTAAAGCAAGCGAATGTAGTCATAAATTTCAGTAGTAGTGCCGACGGTAGAGCGTGGATTTCTTGAAAATTTTTTTTGTTCAATCGCAACAGCTGGCGGAAGTCCTTTTATAAATTCAACATCTGGCTTGTTCTGTCTTTCTAAAAACTGGCGGACATAAGCAGAAAGCGATTCAACAAATCTTCGATAGCCTTCTGCATAAATTGTGTCGAAGGCGAGTGTAGATTTTCCAGAGCCGCTTACCCCAGTAATAACTGTTAATGTGTTATGTGGAATTTCAATATCAATGCTCTTTAAGTTGTTTTCTTTAGCTTTTTTTATAATAATTTTTTTTTCTTTCATTACTCGTTTTATTTTAGTATTATGAAAAATATAAAAGATAAATATAGCAAATTTTCTGCTATTTTTCTATGATTTTTTTCTAATGTAACATTTCCCGCTGTTTTACGTCAAAATACATAAAGACAGATAGATAAATATAGATTGGAGGTTCAAAATGAAAAAGCTAACATTAATCGGGCTTTTTACAAGTATAGCACTTGTTTTGAGCGGATGTGCTGCAAACACAGGCACGCGGCAGGAATATTTTGGCTATAGCAAAGCCAAAGTTGAGGTGAATGAAAATAAAGAAAGCAATCAGATTGCTGGCTCTTCTCAAAGCCTTGCTTCTCAAACTGTTGACTCAGAGAGCGCTGATTCTCAGAGCTATCAGCAAGATTATCAGAATTATTACATTGCAAGAGAAACGCGCTATGTCCCTGTTTATGTTCCTTGGTGGGAAATTTACTATGATGGTTTTTATCAACCACATCCAAGGGTGTATGTAGTTGATTATTATGACGGTTGGCGATGGCGTTGGCATCCAGTATATTATTCCTACTGGTATGATTATCCATTTTATAGCTCTTATTGGTTCCCTTATCGCTATAATTATGGTTATTATAATCAGGGCTGGTGGCACTCTCAGCATAGATATGTAGTAGTTCCAGAGACCAAGAATAAGAAGAACGAGACGTATCGCGATTTTGGTCCCGGACGCGGAAGCTATTCAAATATTAACGATGAGACATCAGGCGGCAGAGGAGTTGCAACTACTCGATTTAGAACGGTTGCAGATGAGCCGGGGATAACAGTTCCAAGCGCTCCGAGTTCAGGGACGACAAGCACAGATATTAGAGGTGGAGCTACAAGAAGCACTACAACGAGAGTGAATCCAGAAAGCCCATCAAACGCAAGCCCAAGCACTGTTAAAAATCTTAATCCAGGCTCAAGCTCAGTTAATCCGACTGGAACGAGCTCAAGAGAAGCTGGTGCCACAAAGCGAACAATAGGCGGGACCAACAGCTCAAGCCCTTCGAGCAATGAAGCCTCAACAAATAAAAGTCCAGCTAATAACACATACACTGCACCAAAAGAAAGTCCAAGCAGCCCGGCAACAAGCAGTCCTTCAAGAAGAAGCTCAAGCGAGGGCACTTCAAAGCCAGCTGAGAGTTCGAGGAGCTATACGCCTTCCTCTTCATCAAGTCCAAGCAGTTCGAGTCCAAGCAGTTCGAGTCCAAGTAGTAGCGGTAGTTCGAGGAGCTATACGCCTCCCTCTTCATCGAGTCCGAGCAGCTCAAGTCCAAGTAGTAGCGGTAGTTCAAGAAGCAGTGGTGCCAGCAGAAGTTCCGGAAGCAGCCCGTCAAATTCAAACGAAGGAAGCCAAAGAGGTAGGAGGTAGAATATGAAGATGAAAAAAATTATTTGGAGTGCAGTAGCTTTTTTTCTCTTAACAACGCTGGTGAATGCGCAAACGATTGAAGACGCACTGCGTTTTACGAAAAGCAACGGATATATAAGCCCGCGCGCTGCTGGATTGGGAGTTTCATTCCACGGCATTTGCGATGACGTTGCTGCTTTAGCATATAACCCAGCTGGTCTTTCTTTGATTGGAAAAACTGAGCTATCATTCGGGTTTGGCTTTACAAATTTTTCTACAGAAACAAACTTTTTAAATCAAACCACTCCTTTTAACTCAAATGATGAGTATATCACCCATTTTGGCTTTGCTGTTCCTTTCGATACTAAGCAAGGAAATGGAGCAGTTGGCTTGGCTTACTTTTTAGAAAATAATTTCAATAACAATATGAAATATGAGGCTTTTAATCCTTTTTCCACAATGACTAATTATTATTCAGTTTTTGGAACGAGGATAAGGGAAAATAATTTAGCTTATGAACTTTTTCTTACTGACACAAATTTAAACAGTCCAATAACTGATAGCTTGCAGCAAAAGGCGTTTCTCCAAGAGTCTGGCGGATTGCATAATATTGTTGGTGGCGTTTCATTTGATTTGTCCGAATATGTTTCACTTGGAGTGGCTTTGCAAGGAAAATGGGGAACTTATAATTATAAAAGAAATTATTCAGAGCGCGATATTTACAATAAATACAATTATTTTGATGATGTCTACTGGACAAATATTGATTTTAATAGATTAGAGGTTGATGAAAGAATTGAGCAGAAAATTACCGGCATCAGTGGTTCAATCGGTATTCAGGCAAGATTTGAAGATTTGCTTAGATTTGGTGCTAATATCCGATTCCCAACATTTTACGAAGTTGAAGACGTTTCGGATATATACGCACAATCTTATTTCGACAATGGCGATCACTACTTGTTTGAAAAAGATTACCAATCGTCCTATAAATTAAGAACGCCTTTTGTATATTCAGCTGGGGTGTCTTTCCACGCATTGGACCTTACTTTTGCCTTTGGAGTTGAATATAAAGACGTAACTCAATTAAAGTTTTCAGACGCAATTAGGGATATAGAAAATTTGAATACTACGATAATTCAAGAATTGGTGGGACAAACTACTTGGGGCTTTGGGATAGAATATGAGATTCCTTATGCTCCAATCCTTGCGCGTGCAAGTTTTTCTTCTACCACATCTCCTTATGTTTTCGATATTCCGGGGGCTTCTTTTCAAACTGCCTCCTTGGGTGGTGGAATTTATGTCGCTCCTAATATAAGATTAGACGCCATTTTCCGTTGGAGTTCTGTTTCTGAAATGAGGACGAATTACGGAAATAGCTCTGATCCCGAGACATTTTCCCGTTATACTTTTAAAAACAATCCTCTTGATATTGGATTGCAATTTACATATAGATATTAAATAATTGAAATTTTAAAGTGGCAAAAACTCCTTTTTGATTTTTGACAAACTATTTGATTTTGCGGACAAAAGACGAGGGAACACCTCGTCTTTTTTTTATTTTGCTTTGTTTTGTGTTTTTCTTCTGCATTTCATAATGAGCTGAGAATATAAAGTATATTAAAGAAATAAAATATCTTTGAAAATTATTGCAATATTACGTAATTTTACAAAATAATCTTTTTTCAATAAAGATTTAAAAAATTAGTATTTTTAAGAGTTGAGAGCTAAAATGCTAATGTCAATTTGCTGAGCCAGACTGAAAAACAAATTATGAAAAAAATAAATAAAACTATGATTATTTCAATTCTTCTAATTTTGATACTATTAGCGCCATCGGATCTATTTTCTCAAAAAGAAGGTTATAATTGGTATTTTGGAAAAAATGCTGCCATTACTTTCAATAAAACTGATGCTTGCATTTCTCCTCCATGCGCCTTAAATGATAGCAAAATAGACACTTGGGAAGGCTGTGCAACAATTTCAGATAAAGACGGAAAATTACTTTTTTATACCGATGGAGTAAATGTTTGGAATAGATTTCATAAAATAATGCCGAATGGCACAGGTTTAGCTGGGCACCCTTCTTCTACCTGCTCTGCAGTCATCGTTCCCAAACCCAACGACAGCACTAAAAATATTTATTATATTTTTACAGCAGACGAATCGCCTTTTTTTAGCCCGCCAAATAATGGAATTCACTATTCTGTTGTCGATATGTCTGAGCGCAAAGATTCTGGCGATGTGATTCAAAAGAATGTGTTTTTATACGCGCCTGCAACAGAAAAAATTGCAGCCGTTAAACATTGCAATAATGATGACTTTTTTATTGTAACTCACGAATACGGCAATAATAGATTTAGAACTTTTAGAGTAACTGCTGATGGAGTATCGCGAACACCCATTTATAGCAGACTTGGTATGGACCACGATGGAAACTTGCTTGCTTATATGGGACAAATAAAGGTTGCCCCTGATAGCAGGCATATCGCAGTTGCAATAACAAACCAATGGGCATACCAAATTTTCGATTTTAACAACACTACAGGTGTGATAAGCAATCCCATTACCTTAACCCTTTCTCCATTGCAGCAAGCATACGGAATCGAGTTTTCCCAAGATGGAACAAAGTTTTATGGCAGCGCCACCACTCCGCAATTTAATGAATCCTTTATATATCAGTGGGATCTTTCCGCGGGCAATAATGCTCAAATAGAGAATACAAAGACCAGAATTGCTTATGATCCTTTGAATAGTAATGCTTTTTACGCAATGCAAATTGGTCCTAATGGAAAAATTTACGTTGCTGGCGAAAATCGTAATTACCTTGGAGTAATAAGATACCCCGATTTAAAGGGAACTGCTTGCTACTATGAATTTGCTGGTTTGCCATTGACAAAGGGCTTTTCGCAATTAGGACTGCCTACCTTTGTTTCCAAT
This sequence comes from Ignavibacteria bacterium, assembly GCA_012522895.1. GTDB lineage: Bacteria > Bacteroidota > Ignavibacteria > Kapaibacteriales > UBA2268 > JAAYJM01. The sequence continues at coordinate 13,365 of JAAYJM010000142.1, read as the reverse complement.
TACTTTGCTGCCCCAGTAAAAATTTCTGGAGCAAAAGATTGTATTTGCGAAGGAGAATCGGTTACTTTCACTTTGAATAGAATAGCGAATTCAGAATTTGCTTGGGAGGGACCAGATGGCTTTACATTAAGAACAAAAGATAGCTCCCTTACTTTTAATAATCCTTTGCCTGGCACTTATAAAGTAACTACATACGTTTTTGGATGCAAGACAACGGTCGATACTTTTGACTTAAAAATTGTTCCATACCCGATTGCAGAAATTTCTACTGACCGAGATCCGATAATTTGCAAAGGAGATTGGATTACTATGAGCACTCCTTATGACGAGAACTATAAGTATGAATGGACAACGGTTTATGATCCGGTAAATAGCATAAGAGACAATCCGCCTGTTTCAAAATGGTATTACCTTACTGTAACAAATGAGTGCGGCTGCGTATCGCGTGATTCTATTTTTATTGAAGTAAGAAACAGCCCAACGGTCGAAATCACAGTTGAAGGAGAATTTCCAATTTGCGAAGGAGATACCATTACTTTAATAGCAAATCCAAGCGAGGAGGTAAGCTATCGTTGGTCTCGCGATGGACAAGAACTGCCGGACAATGAAAATCAAAGCTTTTACGCTACTCGTTCTGGCTTTTATGAAGTGGCAATAGAAACGGAAGTTGGGTGCAAAGCAAAAGACACAATTACATTGGCTTTCAAAGAAACTCCTAATGTGATAATTGAGACAGAAAAAGCGTCCTATTGCGAGGGAGAAATTGCCGAGTTAAAAATAGTTCCAGATGAAAGCTCAAACTCATATCTTTGGTCAACAGGGGCAAGTTCTTCTTCAATTCAAGTGGCTGAATCAGGTGTTTTTTCACTTACCGTAACAAACGAATCGGGCTGCACACAGTTTGTAGAAAAAGAAGTTATATTCTATCCAAATCCAACTGTTGAGATTTTACCAGCTGGGGATACCGTCATTATTTGCAACGGAACAAGCGTTGAGCTTTACCCAGACAAAGCATTTAAAAGCTATCTTTGGTCAACAGGAGAAACAAGCGACACAGTAACGGTGAGCGAAGAAGGAGCCTATTCTCTCTTTGTTACAGATTCAAATGGCTGCTCTGCTTCAGCAGAAAAATACATTAGATTTTTAAATGTGAATTTTAGTAGCATTAGCGCCATAGTGTTTGATTCTGCTTGCATTGCAGAAAATAACGTTAAGCAATTCGAGCTGAGAAACGTAACGAAAAATGATTTTTCCATTGACACGGTTTATTTGCTTGGCGCTGGCGATAATTTTAGAATTCTTTCAAAAAAATCTAATATCGACCTTCGACCAAGCGAGAGCTATACATTAGAAATAGAATTTTCGCCAAAAGAAATTGATGTTTTTCAAGACAGCATTATTATTGAGGTTACAAATCCCTGCCCTGGCAGATTTGCAATGTCACTTACTGGAACTACAAAGCCAACTTTTCTTGTCTGGCTACCCGATACAGTTACTTTTATAGGAAATAATAACTTTTGCATTCCTTTGATGGCTAAAGCTGTTGCAAAAAACTCTAATATGGCAAGCTCAAACTATACCATTGAAATTTCCTTTAACAATAATGTTTTTGTTCCAAACGACTTAACTTATGAATACGCAGAAAATAAAGTAAAAGTGAAAGTCCAAGTCGAAGATCTTGTAATTAGCGCCGATGGGCTGGCTTTGGAGATGATCTGCGGGACTGTGATGTTTCCACAAGCGCGTAAATCTGATATGAAAATTGAAAGTTTTTCGGCTGATAAGTTTAGCTTGTGTTGGACTGGGCTTGAAAGCACAATAGAGGTGGAAGACGTTTGTGTTTTCCCGATGCGTGGAATTAGCTTAAAACTTGCATCGACTATTGAAGTTAACCCCAATCCGGTTTATGCAGGCAATACTTTTAATTTTCCAATCGTTTTAAACGCCGAGGGAGAAGGAATGTTCAAAATTGATATTTATTCTTTAGAATCCAAAAAAATATGGAGCGAGAGCGTTTTTAATACAAAAAAAAGTAATAGATTTGTCTTTCAAATAAATACAGATTTGTTTAACAATGGATTATACCAAATTCTCGTCCAAACTCCAAATGGAGTAATCAATAATCCATTAATTATTATTAAATAAGGATTTAAGTAACAATATGAAAATCTTCATTAGATTAATTGTAATTTTTGCACTATCTTTTCATTATGTTTCGTTTTCTCAGCAAGGAACAAGCTCCTCGCCCATAGAGCTTCCAAATTTTATAATTGAAGGTAAAGAGCAGCTTAACGTAAGGGCCGGAATGAAGCAAGTTCCTGATAAGCCAATTTCCTTAACTAAGGAAGAGCTTGATTCTATTAACTCATTAGAAAAAAAGCCGTCTTTTCTGCTGCCACTTAAAACAATACCTTATAAAATATACGAAAAAAATTTTTACAGCGGATTTTTAAAAGGGGAATTTGGCAGGTATTATAGTCCGCGAATAGAAGCTGGCTATGAGTTCGAAATTGAAAACTACAAATTATTTGCAAATGGAAACTTCGATGCAAGCCAAGGTCATATTGATAATGCAGATTATAACAGGTTCGATTTCACTGTTTCCTCGCAATACATTGCACCAAAGAAGTTTTACATATTTGGTGGAAGCAAGACCGTAACTTCCTTTAACGTAAAAAACGACAATTTAAAGCTATACGCTATTAAAGAGCCTGAGAAAAGAAACGCTTTACTACTCTGTTTCGATGTTATTTCTGAGGGTGATTTTGAGGGCTTTGCCTTTGAAACAGGCGCGCACATCGACTTTTTTACATTGAAAGATAGGAATAAAGAAAAGGAATCTGCTTTCGAGCTATTTCTTTCTGCGAGCAAGGAAATAGGCGATTTTGACATTGGAGCATTAGTTAAATATGAAGTCGATAATTTAGATGCGTTTAGCAACAGCTTTGCTCAATTCAATGGACGTATTAGCTACATTAACAGTTTTCTTACTTTTATCACAGATGCTGGTGTGCAAGGCAAAAGCGATTTTATTTCCAATGACTTAGGTTTATTTTTAGATGCTAATTTGAACGTAAATATAAATAAAGACTTTACATTAAGAAATAATCTTACTTCAAGATATTTCAAATACGGGCTTCTTGATTATTTTTATCAAAACCCTTATGTTACTGACAGCGCCGATGTTGCTATACCCGATATACTTAGCTTTAAATCTTCACTTCTTTTTCATCCATCAGACAGATTTTCAGTTTCTCTTTCTGCAAGCATTTCAAGTTCAGAAACGCAGCCGGTTTTCGTATACGACAGCATAGGAAGTTTTAACATTTTATATGAAAAATCGAAGGCTTGGGCTATTACTTGCGATGCAGACATTTCGCTAACTAAAAAAGATTTGCTTAGCTTTGCAATTACTTTTCAAAAAAATGAGTTGAAAAGCACAAGCAAATGGGCGCCTTACGTTCCAGCTTACAAGATTGCTGCAAATTACGGGCGAGCTTGGTCAGAAAAATTTGGCACGCAATTTGAAATCATTAGCTTTAGCGAAAGGTATGTAGATTTGTTGAATCAGCATAAGCTTTCTTCTTTCTTATGTTTAAATGCTTATGCAGACTATAAGTTAAGCGACAGTTTTACTGTATATGCAAAAGCAAACAACCTGCTAAATTCAAATGTTTTTCTTTGGGAAAGGTATAAAGAAAGAGATTTGTTTTTAGCAGCTGGCATTTTTTATAAATTTTAGAAAAAACGATGGCAAATCTTCCGTCAAATAGCTTAAAGCAAGAAGAGCTTGTTGGCAATTTCCAAGTAGATGACCCCAGCAACGATAGCTTTAAATTAAATCAAGGAATTGAATATCCCGGAGATCTGTCTGAATTTTATTCCGCGCCCGATGAAGAAGTTCAAGTCCTGGAAGAAGATCAAGTAGAAGAAGCTCAAGTTGCTGATGATGTTCAAGAAGAAAGCCTAAGCGGAATAGAGCAAGAAAGCCAGGAATCAGCAGTCCCAGCCGAAGAACCACAAGAATCCGTTTGGAATGCTTTTCAAGATAATTTTGAAGAGGAGGAGTTGGTTGGCAAAATCGAGCCCTTTGGCGAAGATGAGTTGGAGGATGAGTTAGTTGGCAAAATCGAACCTTTTGGTGAAGATGAGCCTGATGATGAGTTAGTTGGCAAAATCGAACCTTTTGGCGAAGATGAGCCTGATGATGAGTTAGTTGGCAAAATCGATCCCTTTGGCGAAGGCGATACTGAAGAGGAAAGCGCTGAGACTTTGATTGCTGAGCAATCTGCAATAGAAGAAGAGCTTGACGAGATTGCGATAGACAAGGCTTTTCAAGGTATGCAAAGCGAAGAAAGTGAGGATATTGACTTAGGGCAGATAGCAGAGGATGAAATTGATTTATTAGGCGATGATTTAAGAAAAATCATTGAAAATGATTTAAAAAGATCGAAAAAAGTAAAGTCAAAAAAAGAGCAGCCAACCGTTCCGAAAGAGCTTAGTGAAGAAGAAATAAAAGAAAAAATTGAAAGCTTTAAACCAGTTGACGATTTAGCTAAATCGCAAGTCTTTAATTTTGATGACATTGAAGCTGAGCACCCATCAAAAGTTGGTCAGAAAGCTATTCCAGATGATTCTGCAATAGAAGAGGAGCCAAAAAAAGCAAAAATAAAAGAAAAACCAGAGAAAAAACCAAAAGTAAAAAAAATAAAAACTAAGCGGGCAATTCCAGTTCTACTTGTTTTAAGTAAAATTCGCTGGGCTTTGCCTGTTGCAGCTTTAATCGCTGGGATAGTTCTTTTAATTTATTTTTATCCTAACTTAATAAGGGACGTGAAAAATATATTTACAAGCTCCGACAGTTTGCAAGTTAAGGATATTAGCCAAATTGATACTATTAGCCAAAAAGAACAAGATAAAATTGAAACCCAGCAAAAGGACACAAGCGACTTAGCACAAAAAACAGAAATTGATAGCTTGCAAAAAGACATAGATAGCTCTGTCGCGATTAAAGAAGATGAAAAGATAGAAAAAGAATTAGAAGCAAAACCAGAGCAGCCAATAATTGTTCAAGAAGTAAAAAAACCAGAAACAAATCAAACTAAGCCACAAAGAAAGAAAGCAGCTCTTGAAATTAGCAAGCGGAAAGAAACGCCTCCCCCCAGAGCCACAAGCATTAAAAAGAAAACTACTGAGCGTTCCATAGCAAAGCAAAGTCCAAAAATTATACCTGAAAAAAAAGAGCTTGCAACAATTGAAGATAATAAAACTGACGAACTTACGTCAAAAGTTATTAGTAACGCAGTCTATTCGGTAGAAGTTTATTCCACGCTCTCTAAAGAAGACGCTGAAGATTGGCAAAGGAAATTACAAAAACGCGGGATCAAAGCCTTCATTGTAAAACATTATCAAAGAGATCTTGTTTGGTATAAAGTGCGATTTGGTGCCTTTTCCTCGAAATCCGAAGCATCAGATGAGGCAAGGAATTTAGGATTTTTTACCTTTTGGATTGATAGAATAAAATAAATTTTGTTTTAAAATTCAAATTTATTATATTTGGAAATAATAGATATCCGGGGGGATAAAATGTATACACCTTTTCGAGATGAAAAGCAATTTAATGTAAAAATCAATTGGGATAGCAATACCGCTTGGGGCTTTACTATTTCGCTTTCTTTGTATATCTTGCTTATTTTCATCTCTTCTTTCATTTATTTCAAGATTCCAACACCACAAATCATAGAGCGAAAAAAGACAATTCCTATCGAGCTTTTAAATTTTGGCGATGGAGACGGCACTGGAATAAGCAAAGGGAATTTAAGCCCTGAAGGTGTTGCTTTCAAAGGACCTGCCCCCTCGAATCCACTCGAAGACGCAAGCAAAGCTACAAGAACTAAATACTCTGAAAAAGCAAACCCAGAAGACCCTTCTTTTGCCTCGCGGCTTAGGCCGGCTGATATTTTAGGCACTAATGAAAAAAATGCTGAAAACAATCAAGGCTCTGGAACGAAGAATGTCGGAAGCCCAGACGGGAGTCCAGACGGAACGGGTTTAGGTAGCAAAGGCTCAGGGCCTGGTCTCGGGCTTGGCTATGGTGATATTGAATGGGGTGGCGGTGGAAATAGAATTGTTCTTCAGAAAAAAATCCCAGTCTACCCGCCTGGCGCCAACACATCAGCTCAAATAAAAATTCGATTTACCGTTTCTTATGATGGAACTGTGATAAGCATGCTCCCCTTGCAAAAGGGAGACCCAGCCCTTGAAAAAGCCGCTATGGACGCTTTGAAGCAGTGGAGATTTAACAAACTGAAAGAGCAAAAAGAAATGTATGGCATTATCACTTTCACTTTCAAATTGAGCTAATTATGTTGACATACATCATCATAGCTATTGTAGGAATAACGCTGCTCTTGGGAATTATGAAGCGGCTTTTTAAATTGATATTCTTTATTGCAATCATCGTTATTCTTTATTTCCTTCTTTCTGGATTTACTCCAATAGCAAATATACTTTGAGAGCTTAGCTTAATCGGCTTCCCATTAGCAAAAAAGCAAAAAAAGATCAGCTGTTTTTTTTGTCAGAACCTCAATTTTCTTGATTAAAGGATTGCTTGATTTTTCAGATCTGCCACACCTTCAAGGTGTGGCAGATCTTTTCTTTTCTACAATAATTTAATTCCTACGGAACATCTTTCATTCAAAGAATAATTAACAATTAACAATTAACAATTAACAATTAACAATTATCTAATTCCCCGGATACATCAAAATTGAAGGTGAATTAAGATAAATCCAATAGCCCTCGCCTGGAAGCATATATTCTATTGTATTAAAGCCATAGAAAGGAAATGTAATTTGTCCAGCTGGATTTTTTACAGCTCGAATATTTTCATATATGCTGCTTAAAGCTTCCTCAAGTGGCATTGGACTTTTACGTAAATATGCAACTAAATTCCAGCCCGCATTCAAATTGATTTGTGAAGCTTCTGGCTTTGCGTCTGCTCCGACTATGGTAAGCTCTACTGGATTTCTCAAATAAACTCTATACCCTTGCTTATAATTCCAATTTCCTATTGTGTTTACATTATATTGAGGATAATAGGCAAAACCGCTCGTGTTTCTAATAACAACCAAATCGTCCATTATTGAGTTAAACATAATGTCTAAATTCGAGCTATTCGGTATAACATAGCTTGAAATCACGTTCCAGCCTGCGTTTAAACTAATTTTATAAGGAGCTGTTTTAAAATTCCAAACACTTGACCAATCGCTTGATTCATTATTAACGCCAACTGCTTTTACTTTCCAATAGTATTTTTTATTGTGATTAAGCATAAGTTCAGGTGTATAGCTTGTGTCTCTGAGCGACTTGTTAATTACAATACTATTGAATTGCATGTCGGTTGAAACAAGTATGGTATATCTTAAATCGTCCCCCAACTTTGTCCATTTAAAAGTAGGAGTAGCAGACTGCATAGTGCTGCTGTCCGGAGGTTCAAGTAAGGTGGGTGCAGAAAGCTTAACTAAAAATGCGGGATTAATTACATATTCAAGTTCGTTGTTTAAAAAATCTTTTGCAACAATTTTAAAGGAACTATAGCCTAAAAGAGTTGATGCGTCCAGCGAGGCGCTATATGTATTGCTTGAGTAACTGTAATTAGCATCGATAAATTGCCACTCTTCGTCTTCTATATTTTTATAAAAGAAATCAGCATTCTGAACAGCGTAATCATCGCCAAGCGAGCATTCCATATCAATAGTTTCATTTACATAATAGTAGGGTTTAATCAAGCCGTCTGAACTGAATAAAAGCTTTTTAATGTAAGGGGGATTTTTGTCATCTCTTGCATTGCTGAATCTTAAAGTAGCAATGGCATTGCCTTGATAATTGCCAACGAAGTTATTATCACATTTTAGTTCCAGCTCATAAAAGCCGGGATAGAGGCTACTGTTTTCATAAGCATTATTCAGAAGATTTGGAACGATAGTCGAATCAACAAGTTCCCCATACATATTTTTTAGCTTCAGCTCTATATTTTTTTCTTCATTATAGCCATAAACATCTTGAAATATTGATGGATAGCTTACAATAAGAAAATTATAGGCATTTAATACTAACTTATTCGATTGATTGTTTGTTCTGCTTTTAAATACTGGGAAAGTTTGATTTACTCGAATAGTATCATCTTTTTTTCCAAAATAGAGTATTTTGTCATTTTTATTAAAATTAAAGAAATGAACGGTATCATCAATGAATTTTATTACTGGAGAAGCTAAGAATTCAGTTGAAAAATCTCCTAAAAGTGAGGTATATGATTTTTGCTTCCAATAGTCAGTATTTCCGCAGAATCGATAATAATTATTTTTAATGTATGGCGGTCTAAAAGAGTTGTAAGTGCTGCTTGTGGTGGCTGTTGCGAGGTAATTATTTCCAACCCAATCGGAAACAAAGTAATTGCCATTTCTTCCGTTTAGTTCGTAATTATGATTTATTTTCTTTGAAGTATTTGGGTTAATGAAAATTGTTTCTGAATAATCCATTCCGTTTAAAATGCTGAAAGAAGTTGTATATGAATCGTAATTATTATTGCCAGCGTTGAAATATGCGTTCCTTATATTTTTGAATTTATATCTATCGCTAAAGCTCGAAAAGTGCATATCGCTTGTCATTCCACCAAAAGTGAAAAAGCCATAGCCTTGATAATGATAAATCTCAATCAAGCCTACATCACTCACATAAATTGCGTTTCCATTGGCATCTTGATAATTAAAAGAAATGTAGTGTTGCGCTTCTGATTTTGAGATAAAAATATTAAGTCCGCTATCACTTTGAACTATAATGTCTTCTTTAACAAGATAAGTAAAGCCGCTATCGTCATGAAAAAATGCTATAATATCAAAAGTATCAATTGGAACAACTTGATTGATGTATTGCTTCCAGACGTGCGTATAGCTTAAGTTTTTTCGATTATGGATAGTAACCATTACAGGCATTTCGTCAAAGCTAATGTTGAACATTCTTGCTTTAGCAAAAACAAAATTTGATTCTACAGTGCCAGTTTCTGCTTGTGCTACAATTTTGCCAAGATAGGTGGGAGGGTTAGCTTCCGAAATAGGAAAAACGCTGTTATCGACTGATATCGTAAAGATAATTTGCGCGCTTGTATTTGCGTCAAGCTGAACAGATTCTGGCTCAAGGCTATACGAGAAGCCATAAGGAATATTATGCTCAATAGATATGTTATAGTTGAGAGTTTCTTCCGAAAGATTGAACAAAGTTAAAGTATCCGATTTAGACCATAAGCTCTGATAATTAGGAATTAAACCAAAGCTGAGCGAGGCGGGAGATAGAACAGACTGCATTTGGGCTGCTTTAAGGACGTCCAATCTTCCACTTCCTTGGGCCCAAACCTCTGAGCCAGTATTATAAGCACTTTGCATAAGGGCAGATTTAATTTGCTCTGGAGTCCAATTTGGGTGAATCTGTTTTATTAAAGCAGCTGCGCCGGCAACGTGTGGCGTAGCCATAGATGTTCCGCTCTTTGAATCAAATCCATTATTTGGAATGGAGGAGTAAATATTGACGCCAGGGGCAATTATATCTGGTTTGATGTCGAAACTATAGCCGTTCGGTCCTCTTGAGCTGAAGTTAGCCATAGCGTTATTGTTGTCGCAAGCTCCGACGGTTGCTACTTTTAAAGCGCAGCCCGGACTTTGCACTGTGTATAAGCCTGAGCCTGCATTCCCAGCAGCAACAGCACAGAAACAGCCATTTTCAACTGCATTATTTACTGCACTGGACATTTCATCGTCCGGACTTCCAGCACCACCCAAGCTCATACTTATAATATCAGCTCCGTCATTTGTGTTTGGATTGCCATCTGGATCAAGCGAATATTCAATTCCAGCAATTATTTGGTCGCTTGGGCCAGAGCCACCGGCATTTAAAACTTTCACTGCTAAAAGAGAAGCATCAGGGGCAACGCCAGTTAATCCATTACCATTTGCCGCTGCAATGCCAGCGCAGTGCGTTCCATGACTATGGTCATCGAAATAATTTGAGTTATTGCTAACAAAGTTATAACCGCCGATTACTTTTCCATTGTTCAAAACAGAGTGATTTGGATCAATGCCAGTATCAATAATAGCAATTAAAATACCTTCTCCAGTTGCTCCAAGATTATTCCAAACGCTATCCGCTTTAATCAAGCTATTACTAAGATCATCACATATCGAAACTTCAAAGGTATAGTAAATTTTTTTTACATAGTCCAATTTTTTTATCTCATCAATCAGCCATTGAGGGCTTGTCAAGCTTAGTCCATTCAAAGCAATTCTATAAGTGTAATTAATTTTGTAGTCGCCATCAAGCAAAGCTGCATTATTTAATTTATCTCTATTATTGATAATGCTTTCTAAATCAAGTTTAAACTTGGATTGCTCAGCATTAATTAATTCTATCTGCTTACTATTCTCAATAAAATTAAAATCTTTCTGACCCCTATATGTTTTTATTGGATTTGTTTTAAATTCAATAACGACTCTTCTTTCAATGTTTGGTCCAAAAAACAGAGTTTCAAGTAAACAGTCTTTCGATTTAAAGCCAACAGCAAAAGAGCCATCTGGCATTACTTTTTCTTTTATTGAATTTTTTTCTATATATTTAATAGAAAGATCGGAATAAGAGCGACTGGCAAAAAGCAAAACGCTAAGCAAGGTGAGGATTAAAAATTTTTTCATAATTTTTCTAATTTAATAGTATAAACAATAAATCAATTTCTTCAAACTACAAATTACAAAAAAATGAAAAATTAAATAGATAAAAATAAACAATAGACCTTAATTTGAGATGATTTTGTATTTTTTTTGCGGGAAATAAAAAAGTCCGAATATTTTCGGACTTTTAATTTATTGAACTCTGATTTTTTGTCCTATACTAAGCTTCTTTTCATTTAATTTTTTATTTCTATTTTTTATTTCTTGGACGCTTACCCCAAATCTATTTGCTATTGAGGACAGTGTGTCGCCTTTTCTTATTGTGTAGTAAGTAGCTGACCTTTTTGTGCTTTTTGATTGTGTGTCAGCTTTACCATCGGTATAGATTTTTAAACTTGTGCCAGCATAAACGGTGCTTCCTTGAATGTTTTTCGGGTTCCAGCTTTTAAGCTGTTCTTCGCTTACTTTGTATTTGGCAGCTATAGCACTTAAATTTTCGCCCTTTTTTACCTTATGGACTACTGGCTTTGAATCTTTTGAAGCAACTGCACTTTCGCTTGTATATTTAGAAACATTAACTTGAATTTTCAGCGACTGACCTTTTCTTATAGTGTTGTTTTTTAGCTTATTCAGTTTTTTTATGTCGTTAATAGAAACGCCGTAATTATTTGCGATTTTTGCTAAAGTCTCGCCGCTTTTTACTTTATGCGAAATAGTTTTGGAGCTGCTAATTTTTTTAATAGCTATCTGATTGCCGGTGCTTTTGGAGCCGCTTTTCCCTTTATTGTCTGGGACTTTTAAGTTTATTCCTTCTACAATGTGCTCAGTTTCAGGTGCTATGTCGTTCAATGCTTTAAGTTCATCAATGGATAGCCCGTAATTACTTGCTATCAAGGAGAGTGATTCTCCTTTTTGGACTGTGTGAGCTTTGTATTGCTGTGTTGATTCGCTTTTAGCAGCAAGATTTGCGCTGCTTTCTGAAGCCGACTGTTTTTCAATAGGGATTTGAAGCTTCGTTCCTACTTTAATTCTATTTGTATTTGCACTAATGCTATTTGCAGATGCTAATTCAATAGATGTTATAGAATATTTATTGGCTATAGATTTTAAAGATTCATTTTTTTGAACAACATGGGTAACCCATGGCTTTTTTTCCTCATCGCTAAGCTTTGAGAAATTAGCAGCAAATTCGTTAAGCTTTCCTTGAGGAATGCGGACTGTGTATTCGGGTAAATCTGGCGGGGTTGTCATTTTCAGTAACTCTGTATTTAGCTGCTGAAATTCCTGAACGGTTATGCCCGCAGAATTGGCAAGTGCTTGAACGCTTACCGGTTCTTTTAAAGTAAAGTTGTCGTATTTGAATTCTTTTTGAAATTCAAGTTCGCTTAATTTAATACCATAAGTGGCTGGCGATGAAGCGATTTTTGCTGTTGCTATATATAGAGGCACATATTGCCTTGTTTCTTTGGGCAGATTTTTATGCAAGTCCCAAAAAGATGGTTTTTCAATTTTTGTTCTTTTAATAGCACGTTGGACGCAGCCGATTCCGCAATTATAGGCAGCAAAAGCGACATACCAATCCCCAAACATATAATATAGATCGCGGAGATGTCTCATTGCAGCGCTAGTAGATTTTTCTGGGTCCCTTCTTTCGTCAATCCAGGGCGAGCTGTTTGCGTTGAGCCCATACATTTCTCCAGTTGAGCGTATAAATTGCCAAAGACCCACAGCTTGAGCGCTAGACACGATTGTAGGATTCAAGCCACTTTCTATCATAGCTAAGTATACAATTTCCTGCGGAACGCCTTCTTCTTCGGCAATTCTTTTAATCATAGGAAACCAGCGGGGGGTTCTTTCCATCCATCTTTTGAAGATTTTTAAACCTCTTTCGCTCGTCAAAAAAGATATATTTTTGTTGACATATTCGTTATCGGCTAAGGGAATGTCTATATTTTTAGGAAAAAAACTGGAGCTTTGCTTTGTTTTTTTCAAGGAAGTAGAATCAATAGTTTGCTTAGTTTCTTTTGCTACTTCTATGGTTTGGATAGGAGTTTGCTTTGGGTTTTGCGAGTTTTCAAAGTTTTGGTTAATTCTATCTAAAATTAGCAGTTGTGGGGAATCTATATCCAGATCTTCTGCATTCTGCACGAAATGCCCGAAGTCATGCCTTATTGATTTTGCTAAATAAAAAAATTCTTTATATTTATTTATTTGAGGAGCCGAAGCCAGACGGTTTAATATTTGGATAGCAGCATCGAAATATAGTCGAGCGTTAATTGTATCTTTCAAAGAAACATTTCTTAGAGCTTTGCTGTAATAATCCTTTATGGTTCGTATTTCTCTATTTATTGCTTCTTCGTCAATGTCGATACAGTTTGCGTCATCGAGTTCAAAATAGTCATCAGAAAATTTTTTATTTGTCTGATTGCTCGATGATTGTGCTTTAACTTGGGAGTAGACGTCCTTAGTTGAAAAAATAATTATAAAAAGCGAAAGCCAAGTAAAAATAAATCTATTTATATTAATGGGGTTAATTTTACACATTTTCTCCTCTTTCATTTTGCAATTATTATAAAAATAAAAAATGATTTAATTAAATTCAAATAATTTTGTATTAATTTTTTTTAATAATTGCAGATGTAGATAATAG
>JAAYJM010000141.1 GCA_012522895.1 Ignavibacteria bacterium | reverse complement strand
TCATTTTTATCAAGAATGTTTGAAATTACATTTGTTAATATACATTTTTTTTGTAAATTAATTTTTAAATTAGTAGAAAAATACTAATAGAAATAGCTTATTGACACAACAGTGTAGAGTTTTAAATACGAAAAAGCTTTTTTTGGCACAAATAACTAAAGATAAATAAAAATTTATTAATAAAAATGGTGATATATGACAGAAACAAATACTAAATCATCTCCTTTTTTGAAGTGGGGCTTGTTTATAGCAGTAGTGATAATAGTCTTTCTGCTTGGGCTTTTAGCGACCTCTATTGTGGAAAGACGCTCTGAGTCTATAACTCGTCTTCTGCCAAAAAATGAACTGTCTGAGTTTGAGCCAAGAAACGAGGTTTGGGGTGAAAACTACCCACGCGAATTTGAATCGTATCTAAGAACCTTAGATACTAATTTTCAAAGTAGATACGCCGGCTCTGGCACAGTAGATTATTTAGAGCGTTTTCCAGAGCTTGTAATTCTTTGGGCTGGCTATGCCTTTTCTCAGGAATATAATCAGGGTCGCGGGCATGCTTGGGCTATCGAAGACATTCGCAATATTCTGCGAACGGGCGGCGTGGAAAAAAGTCCGCAGCCAAGCACTTGCTGGACTTGTAAAGGACCCGATGTCCCGCGTTTGATAAGTTTAATCGGACCTGAAAAGTTTTATAACCAAAAATGGATAGACTTAGGGGCTGACGTTGTCAATCCGATCGGCTGTCAGGACTGCCATGAGCCAAACACTATGAATTTACGCATCACCCGTCCCGCTTTGGCTGAAGCAATGAGGAAGCAGGGACGCGAGCCGGAAAGTTTTACTCATCAAGAAATGCGTTCTCTTGTCTGCGCTCAATGCCACGTTGAGTATTACTTTGCAAAAGACCCGAAAAGCTATCTTGTTTTTCCTTGGGCAAATGGTTTTTCTGCCGACTCAATGGAAAAATACTATGATGAAATTGAATTTTCGGATTGGACGCACAAGTTAAGCAGAGCGCCAATGCTGAAAGGGCAACACCCCGATTACGAGCTTTACCGCACTGGAATTCACGCTGCTCGTGGCGTTGCCTGTGCCGATTGCCACATGCCATATAAAATTGAGGGTGGCGTAAAATTTTCTGACCACCACATACAAAGCCCGCTTAATAATATTGCTAATTCCTGTCAGGTTTGCCACAGGCAAAGTGAGGAACAGCTACTTGCCGATGTTTATGAAAGGCAGGACCGGGTTCTTGAAGTTCGCCGAATTGCAGAAAAATCGCTTGCAAAAGTCCATCTCGAAGCTAAAGCTGCTTGGGACAATGGAGCAAGCGAAGAAGAAATGTCGACAGTGCTAAAACTTATTCGCCACGCTCAATGGCGTTGGGATTGGGTTGCCGCTGCAAATAGCGTTGGCTTCCACTCGCCTGTTGAGGCTCTTCGCGTTCTTTCTACTTCTATTCAAAAATCAGAGCAGGCAAGTGCTTTAATCAACCAAATTCTTGTGAAAAAGAATGTTCCAATTCCGGTGCCGCTTCCAGATTTTTCAACAAAAGAAAAAGCACAAAAGCTAATCGGTCTCAATATGGATTCTTTGCGAATGGATAAGAACGAACTTTTGCAAAAGCTTGTTCCAGAATGGGATAAAAAAGCACAGCAAAGGCAAGGAACTTTGAAAAAGTATTCTTTGAGCGTAAAATAAAATCGTGATTTTATTAAGTATTAAAAAAATAGGGAAGAGTTTAAATCCCTTCCCTATTTTTTTTACTAATTCTACTAAATAGAAACTACATTGAAAGCAATTTTGCTTAATAATTTTCTTTAAATTCTTCAAAATAAGCTCTATCGTGCAGACAGGCGGGGCATTTCAAGGGTGCTTCGTTGCCTTCGTGGACGTGACCACAGTTGCGGCAATACCATTTTATTTTAGCTTCCTTTTTGAAAACTACACCATCTTCAATATTTTTCAATAGCTTATTATATCTAATTTCGTGCTGCTCTTCAACTTTTGCGATCATAGTAAAAGCAGAAGCGATGTCTGGGAAACCTTCTTCTTTAGCAATTTTTGCAAACTCTGGATAAAGCACTGTCCATTCTTCGTTTTCACCCATAGCGGCGGCTTTTAGGTTTTCGATGGTAGTTCCAATTTTTCCTGCTGGATACATTGCCGTAATTTCTACATCTCTTCCTTCAAGGAATTTGAAAAAGCGTTTTGCGTGCTCTTTCTCTTGATTTGCAGTTTCTTGAAAAACGCCAGCAATCTGTTCGTATCCTTCTTTTTTTGCAACTTTGGCAAAAAATTCATAGCGATTCCTTGCTTGGGATTCGCCCGCAAATGATTTTAATAGGTTTTGTTCTGTTTTTGAACCAGCTAATTCAGCCATATCTTTCTCCTATAATGGTTTATAAAATACTAAAATTATCTTTATCAACTCCGCAGACAGGGCAGACCCAATCTTCTGGTAAATCCTCAAAAGGGGTGCCGGGCGGAATTCCATTTTCTTCATCGCCCTCTTCTGGATTATACACATAGCCACAGACATTGCAAACATATTGTGGGTGCTTGCTTTTCGGCTTTTCTTCTAACTTTGAAAGTTTGTCCTTGTCTATATAAGTCGGAGCGTTTTTTGGGGAAACTCCTTTAATCACATTTCGATAATAAGAATATGTTAAAGGTGATTTTTCATTATCAAAAAGCTGAGCATCTTTTATGCTAACTATAAAAAGTATATGCGTTCCAAGGTCAAAAGTGCTTTCTAACTCGCAATCAAAATACCCGATGGTTTTATCTAAAACGACTGGACAACCCAAATCGGAGAGTTTATAATTAATTTTTTCAAATTTATTAAAGTCTCTGCCGGACTTAAAGCCGAAATGCCCAATATATTCCAAATCAACTTCCTCTTGGATTATCGAAATTGTAAGGCATTTACTTTTTAAAATATAATCAGTGGTTAAATTGTTTTTATTTGAACAAACAGCAAGCTTCGCAGGCTCAGCAGTTACTTGAAAAACGGTATTATTAATATGTCCATTAAACTTTCCATCGTAATGCGAGGACACTATGTAAAGTCCATAAGACAGCTTAAAATAAGTTTCAATATTCATTTCAACTCCAAAAAAAAATTCAAGATAAAAAGAATCTGCTGTTTTTCAAAATTATATTTTCTAAATTAGTTTTCTTCAATTTAAAATAAAGCTATATTCATCTACATTTATGACATTGAATTAAAAAGATTTGCATTTCCTTTTTTGTAAAAGCAAATTAACTAATCAATAAAAATTCAACAAAATCTTTTCTACTTCGTCTATGAATAGTTGAAATATTAGTAATTTTGTATTTTCTAAAAGGGGTAAATAGTTAAATGGAAGATAAAAGCGGACATCATAAACCATTGAGGCAAACTTCAAACAGCGCTGCCGACATTGCAAAAACATATTTAAAAGACAAAGGGAGAATGCAAGTTTCAACGGAAACAAGCGATGGCGATAAATTTAACCATATCTTTGATGATGAAAAACTTGACAGCATGCAAAATGAATTAGGCGAAGAACAGCAAGATTTATTAATTGATGAAGATACTCTGAAAGCAATTAAACAATTTGAAGAAATAATTAAAGAGCGAGACGAATTAAAAGAACAAGTAAAAAGAATAGCGGCTGAATTAGAAAATTTTCGTAGACGGAGCATAAAAGAAAAGCAAGATATGATTGATTATGCTAATGAACGCTTGCTTTTAAGAATGCTGCCGCTTGTCGATGATATGGAAACGGCACTGGGGGCTGGAAAAAAAACAAGTGATATAGAGTCGCTTTTATCCGGCATTGAGCTTATTTATAAAAAAGTGCTAAGCACCTTGGAGGAAGCTGGCGTTAAGCAAATGGAAAACCCAATCGGAACTGAGTTCGATGTTAATTTTCAAGAAGCTATTGCAACCGTTCCATCTGAGCTGCCAGAGGGATATGTTGCCCATATAATTCAGCCGGGCTATATGCTGCACGAAAAAGTGTTGCGCTATGCCAGAGTTGTTACCTCAGTTCAAACAGAGAATCAAAATATTCAACAAGATGACGATGTTTCATAAAATTAAATAAAGAAATGGAAAAACGCGATTATTACGAAGTTCTTGGTGTAAATAAAAGTTCAAATATAGATGAAATAAGAAGTGCTTACAGACAATCTGCTTTAAAGTATCACCCAGATAGAAACCCAGGCAATAAAGAAGCTGAAGAAAAATTTAAAGAAGCCGCGGAGGCTTATGAGGTTTTAAGCGATTCAAACAAACGCCAGCGCTATGACCGATTTGGGCACTCCGGAATGAGAATGGGAGCAGACTATGGACAGTATACAAATTTTGATGATATTTTTAGCCATTTTGGAGATATATTTGGTGGTGGAATTGGGGAAATGTTCCAAGAGTTTATGAACCCCGGCGCGAGCAGAAGACGGAGCGAAAGAACTTATTCTGGGGAGCCTGGTAGCGACATCGGTATAAAAATGCCACTCAGCCTTGAAGAAATTGCAGATGGAACGGAAAAAACTATAAGAATAAAACGCTTTGTTAAGTGTGAGGATTGCAATGGAACTGGTGCAAAATCTGGAAGTGGCTTTAAAAGTTGTAAGCATTGCAGTGGAACGGGTGAAATCAGACAGGCTACTCGCTCTATATTCGGGCAGTTTATAAATATCAGCCCTTGCCCCAGTTGCGGCGGTGCTGGAAAAGTTATTGATGAACACTGTGAAAGCTGCAAAGGTGAAGGCAGGGTTCAAGAAGAAGAGCAAATTAAAATTGAAATTCCCTCAGGAGTTGAAAGTGGAAACTATCTGCCGCTTCGAGGAAAAGGGAACGCTGGCAGGCGTGGCGGAAGGACCGGAAGTCTGATTGTAACTTTTTATGAAAAAGAGCACCCACAGTTTAAGAGGCAAAACAATCACATTATTTACAGTCACACTATTAGCTTCCCCGAGGCTGCACTTGGAACAGATATTCAAATTCCTACACTTTGGGGAGATGAGCAAATAAGGATTGAGCCCGGAACTCAACCCAATACTGTGATAACATTGAAAGATAAAGGGATAAAACCATACAATTCAAATCAGAGGGGCGATCAGGTTGTTTATATAAACGTTTATGTTCCAAAGAGTTTAGATCTCTCAGAAAAGCAAGCATTAAAAGAAATGTTAGAAAACGAGAATTTTCACCATCAAGGCGGGGACAAAAAAAAAGTAAAGACAAAGGATATATTTGAAAAAGTTAAGGACGCATTTTTCTAAATTTTTAAATTATTTTCATTTTTTTATAAAAATACAGCCAACTATCGGATCGTTTGTATGGTGTGAAAATATTTTCTTTATAGTATCTTCCTTCAAAACCATGCCAGATGGAATTAGTTTTATACCAGAATTAGTTATTAAATCTCGCGAAAGGACCATCCCAGCCTCTAATTCGTAGATCTGTATAGCTTTTTCCTTCGATCCTTCTCCTTTGCTTTCGATGGTTGCAAAAAATTGCTCTAAAAGGATTACTATTCTTTTATCATATAAGCGGTTAGCTTCTGATGAAATCATTGCAAGTATTTCATCGTCAGTCTTCTTCAAAGTTCTCTGCTTAATTTCCTCAAAATCTAAGGCAACTCTAATAATTCGCGATGACATTGGGATTTGCCAAGATTGTAGCCTGTCTGGAAAACCGCTCCCATCAAAGTTTTCATATACGTGGTAAAGGATTTTTCCGACATCAGCAAAACGAGCTACGCTCGACACAATGTCCCTTGCAGAAACAGGGACGTTGAACATAATTTTGTTCGTAGGTCTGCCAGCAATCATAACGGGAGATTTAACAAGTTCATCGGGCAGAAATACTTTGCCGGATTGAGAAAGATAAGCAGCTATTTCGATATCTTGCAGTTGTTCTCTATCGAAACCACCAATTTGCTTTGCAATCCAAACCGATGCCTTAGCTACTTCTTTCAACATATCGGCTGAGGCTGGCAGGCGTGCTTGAAGAAATTTCACAGCAAGCATAGCCATATCTTTAATATCTTGCTCAAGAGCTTTGGCAAGTTCATTAAGCAGTTTATTCTCCTCAATAAGCTTCATTTGAAGTTGAACATAGCGAGAAGCAGAGCGAATTCTTGCTAATAGCTCCTCTGAAGAAAATGGCTTTGTAATGTAATCATCTGCCCCATGTTCCAAGGCTTGTAGCTTGCTATCTTTATCGACGTTTGCAGTAATAATGATAAAATAAATATCATTCAGCTGGGGGTGATTTCTTACTTTTTCTAATAATTGAAAACCATCAAGTCCGGGCATAGACACATCAGACAAAACTATCCTCGGATGGACGCTTTGAATCAAATTCCAAGCATCGCTACCGTTGTGGCAAACGTGAATAGGATGATCGGGAAATGCCTTTTTTATTAGAGTGCTTAATGCAACTGTAACAAATTGCTCATCATCTGCTATAAGGAAAGAAATAGATTCCATTATTACTCCAAATTTACTTCTTCTTTTATGGAACTTGTAAGAAAATCGTCCATTTTCAGCTGTTTTATTAAAATGCTAATCCTTCTGTTAGACATATCGAAAGGATTTTCTGGATTGCGTAGCTTTTTATCCGCAAACCCTGTAACTCTTATAATCTGGGACTCCCAAAGCCCGCTTTGCTCAAGCAATCTCCTTGCTGAGTTCGCTCTGTCCGCGGATAGTTCCCAATTTGTATAATATGCTTGACTTGAATACTGCCTGCTGTCAGTATGCCCTTCCAATTCAACATAATTCGGAAGTTTGCCAATTTCTTTAGCTAACTGTATTAAAACATTCTTTGCTTTTTCACTAATTCTTGCGCTTCCAATTTCAAAAAACAAGGCATCTTTAGATTCAATTAATTCAATTTTCAGTCCTTCGCTTGTCATTTCAATTCTAATGGAGGACAAAATATCTTTAAGCTCTGGTCTTCTTGCCGTTTCTTCGCCTAAATACTTTTTAATTTCATCAGCGGTTTTGCTTACTTGCTCAGCAGCTCTAAGGCTATCAACAATCGCTTCTTGTCGCTTTTGAGCTTCTGCTTTATCTATTAAAACGGTATCTTTTTCCGGGGGTAAAAAGAAATAGAACTCGTGCTTGTTATCTCCTTCACCTTTGCCTTCTTTTGGTCCATCGCCAGAGGGCCTAAAATCCAAATCTATTGGAACTGCTCTTTTTCCAGTTACGAAATTAAAAGCGCCAGGGTCTTGAAAAAAAGCCTCGACCTGCTCTTTAACTTCTTCGCTCTGCCCAAGTATCCACATAACGATAAAGAAAGCCATCATAGCGGTAACAAAGTCAGCATAAGCCACTTTCCATGCGCCTCCGTGATGACCAGCATGCCCGCCTTTTTTCACCTTTTTTATTATTATGGGCTGCTCTCTATGTTGTTTCGCTTCTTCTTCTTGCATAATTCTTTTTCAATTAATACAATATCTTTTATAATATCTTTTACAATATTTTTTTATCTTGGACGCTTCACCGCTTCTTCAGTTTCATTGAAATTTGGGCGGTTTTCTGGGTCAATAGTTCTTCTGCCAAATTCAATAGCCACCGTAGCTGGAGCGCCTTTTGCAAAGGAGAGCATAGCGGCTTTAATAGCCTGCAAATAAATAGCTTCCTTCTGTGTAATTTTTTCCATAATAGAGGCAATTGGACCAAAAACCCCATAAGAAAAAAGCACTCCAAGGAATGTCCCTACTAAGGCTGCTGCAACGTGGTGTCCTACTGCTTCAGCTCCTTCGGAAACCGAAGCCATTGTAACGATAATTCCCATAACCGCTGCAACAATACCAAGTCCCGGAAAAGCATCTGCCATCACTTGCAAAGATTGCGCTGGAACAGCTTCCTCGTGATGATGCGCCTCAAGGTCAATATCCATCAATTCTTCTAAGTCGTGTGCAGGCACTCCACCGCTTAGAACTACCTTCAAAGTATCGCATAAAAATTCAACAGCGTGATGATTAGCTAAAAATGTAGGGTATTTCGATATAATGGAGCTTTGTTCTGGATTTTCTACGTGTGATTCCAGTGCAATAAGCCCTTCTCGCTTTGCAAATTGAAATATTTCATAAAGAAGCTGCAATAGCTCAATATATGCTTCTTTACTAACCTTAGCGCCCTTTAATGTTCCGATTGCCCCAGCGATTATCCTTTTTAGAACAGGCATTGGGTTAGCCACTAAAAGCGAACCGATAGCGCAACCGACGATTATTACGTATTCTGGAATAACAATTAGCGATAAAGGGTTGCCGCCAGCCATAATAAAGCCGCCTATCAAAGCAACGAAAACTAACGCTAATCCAACTATTACAAACATAAAATATAACCTTATTTATTTCTTATTCTATCTAATAAATCAATATTTTCTGGTTCAAGTTTCAGTCCTTCTTCCCAAGCTGCAATAGCTTCAATATCTTTACCTTGTGCTTTTAAAACGTCTCCAATATGCAGCCATACAATAAAATTTGTGCTATCAAGCGCTGCAGATTTTTTTAAATAGTTCAGCGCTTTTTCATTATCACCCAATTTAAAATAAACCCAACCGTAAGTGTCCAAATAATGCGATTCTGCGGAATCTTTATCAATAGATTTTTTAATCATCTCTAATGCTTTTTCTAAAAAAATCCCTCTTTCCGCCAAAGAATAAGCATAATTATTAAGCACTATATCATTTTCTGGCTCAATTTCCAATACCATACCATAATAAAAATCTGATTCTTTATATTTTTTTCTATCATCACTTAAAAATCCCAAACCTACAATTTTTTCGACATTATTGCTATCGATCTTGATAGCTTTTTGAAAATAATTCTTAGATTGTTCAATACTATCCAATTCACAATAAATTACTCCAGTAAGAAGTGGGTATAAAGATTCTTCTTCATAAGTAAGATTGTAATTCAGCATATTTGGCAAAAGAGTATCTAAGTTATCTTTTTGATAAAAATAATCAAAAGCTTCTTGAAAAGCGTTTTTATTAGTGCCATTTAAATATAAATAACGATTAAAATGCTTTTCTGCTCTAATTGAATCAGCTACATAATCTGCAATTGCTCCAAGATAGTAATATGTTATCGTATTATATGAATTTATTTTATCAGAATGCTCCAAAACAACTCTTATTATCTCCTCAATAGGATCGCTGTTCTCTGATAAGGGTGAAAATCTCCAGTATAGCATTCCAATTGTATGCTCCATCAATTCAGTTACTTCCCATTTTTTAAAACCGCTATCAAATTCACTTAGAATCAAAGAAAGTTCATCTGGAAGAAGCATTCGTAAATAATAGAAAATCAATCTTGCATATACTTTGTTTTTATAAATGTAATTTTTTCTATCTTTTAATAAGTTAGCAATTTCATTAATTCTTTCACTGTTTTCCAAATAACCGTAAGTCTCGAATAAATTCAGGTATAATCCTGTATCGTCAGCCAGTTCATTTTCTTCCAACAGTTCCAAATAAAGCGTTTCAGCTCTTTCCGCAGGTCCAAGGCTAAGGCAAAAATCAGCAACTCTCTTTTTGTGATTGAAAGATGGCAATACTTCGAGCTTCCACTCCAGCATTTTTGCTGCTTCTTTTATATTCATTTCACCATAATACAATCTATACAAAAGGTCTATAGCTCGCAAGTAATTTGGATCTTGCTCCAATGCCTTAGCTGCATACTGAAATGCTTTTGAAATTCTATCAGAGCTATAATTATAGGATTCTTTAGCAACTTCAACTTTAAAATGAAATGCATTTGGAATTCTACTGTAGCTATATGGAGTTCTACCATAGCCGTAATAGAGTAGAGCTAATTGATAATAAACTAAAGGGCTTTCCTTCAATTTAGCAGATTCCATGCACTCTAAAATAGCTTCTGCAGTTTCCCCTAAACCACTTTTTATCAGGCTGTTAATAAAATGTAAACGTGCTAAAGCATTTCTTTTCAAACTGTCTTCAATAT
>JAAYJM010000140.1 GCA_012522895.1 Ignavibacteria bacterium | reverse complement strand
GTTCAAAGAGTATTTGCTTGCTATCATCATTAGAATCAATAATATATGTGAAAAAACGAAAATATATATTACTTAAGTCTAAAGGATTTGATGTTAATTCTTTATAATACGTATTATAAAAAGTTACATAAATATTTTTATTATCATTACTAAAAAATAGTTTATCATAATAGGAATTATTTGAATTTATTGAAACCCAATCATCAGGATCTAAATCTGCTGATATATCTTTCAAATCTGTTTTAAAAACTGTGTCTTGTTTCAATAGTATAGAATGAGAATACTGGTAATTTTTATTAAAAACATTTATTCTACCTGCGCTTTCTTGTAAAGTAAAAATATAATCGTTACTAATTAAAATTTTAATATTATATATCGAAAACATTGACCACTTTTGATAAATTGAATCAATAAAACCAAACTGCTTTTTTAAATTACCTTCCAAATCATAGACTAAAAGGTTTTTATAATCACCTTTTGATTCACTGTTTAAAGGGATTATATTAGCAATAATGTTATTTCTTTTATTATCATAATACAAGGATTGATCAATGAAATAGTTTGATGCATCAAAGTCTCTTTTGAATGTAATACTTTTTTCAATTTTATTGTTTTTTAAATTTAAAACATATAAAATAGGTCTTGTTCTATAATCAATGTCAATATACATTATTTTATCATCACCTTTCATTCTTTCAAATGAAATCGGGTTTATTACTGTAAGATTTTTAAAATCATCAAGCATAAATCGTTTGTAAACTAAACCTTTGTTATTATTAAAATCAATAGAGTTTTCATAATCATTTAAACAAATAAAAATACTATCTTCAGGATAATAATTAATTTTAGTCATAAAATTTGAAGGATATTTGTTATCATTATATGTAATTTCAAATTCTTTTATGATTTTATCATTACTAATCTGTTCGTTTTGTGTTTTATTAACTTCTTTATTTATATGATCTAAGTATAAATCAGGTCCTATACATTTATCAATAAATAATACTTTCCCATCTATATCAGTTACAATATAAGCTGGCAAATGTTTTATTTTGTAAAATTGGACGTAAGCCCCAAGTGGGTCTGAAACTATAGTGAATTTCCAGTTATATTTATTTTTAAAAGAATTAATAATTTGTTCTGTTGATTTTGTAACAAAACAAATAAAATTCACATTTGGGTCAATTGCTTTATATTCATTAAATAATGCGTTTAATGAAATATAGCAGGCAAAACAAGAATTATCGTCAATAAATACTAACGCATTGAGTTTTGAAGGGCTTCCATATATCTTGATATTATCGCCTATCTTATATGAACTAAAATAATCAATATTTTCATCTTGGCTATATAAGTTATTAGATAAGATTAATATGAGCAAGATCAAACAATATATTTTCATAAATACTCCTTTTAAATTTTCAGGGCTGCCTATTTAAAAGACAGCCCTAATGTGATTAAGGAATTAACACATTGATTTCTCCATTTTGGTCGGTAGTCAAATTACTTATATCAATTAGCTTGCCGTTCAAAATTGGGTATTCGTCTGAATGAGTGATTGTAACTATAGTATTATCAGGAAATGTATAGTTTTGTGGTGAAATTTATTGAGTAAAGTTTTGTCCATCATCCGGAGAAATGTTAGCAACCATTTCTTCAATTTTAAGCTTTAAATAATAATTGCCGTCATTCCCTATAGTTACTTCGCTATATTTCTTTTGAACATAAATAATACAATTTTTACCTCCATCTTCACATTTACACTGAGAACCAATTTTACCATTCCACTTTAAACTACCTCCTTTCCCAATAACGATTGTAGTTGTTGTTTCTGAATATAATTCTGGAACAATAAAGATAAACGCAAGTAGCGCGGCGATTAGAAAAAAGTTCTTTTTCATGACTGAAAAAACTCCTATTTTTGTGAAACATTATTTAGTTAATGTCATCCTCCGCTTTTTAAAGTCGGAAAACTCAGGGCGGAGGATGTTTTTTTTATTATTTATCTTGCCAATCCGCTTAACCTTGTTCATTTCTTTTTTCGTCTATGGATTGGAATAAACAAAAGCCAAAACTCACTCAATTAAGCCAAGATATTTTTTTCACATTAATTTTCTTAAACACGCAGAAACAATGTAATACTTCTTTTTATTATGTGCAAGCAAAATTTTATTATTTTTCTTTTTTTTGATATAATTTTTTTTGAATATATATGATTATAAATATATCCTAACTTAATTATTGATTGCTAAACCAGAACAGCAATGATTAGCCTTTATGGTTCTCTCCTTTCCAAGTTCAAATGGGAAGGAGGGGGAATTTTTCATTTATCCCTTTCGCGATATTGACGCAGATGTGCCACACTTTAAAAGTGTGGCACATCTGCGTTTAATTCCCGATTTCCTAATTCCCGATTCCTAATCATTTAAAAAGGGAAACTTGCTGTTAAGTTCCAACCAAAGCGTCTCGCCGCAATTGGACCAGCGCCCCAATGGAAGTCAGCACCCAAATAGAAAACGTTGCTTATAAATGTTGGGATGCGCCGCAGTGCAAAGCCAATTTCTGAGTAAAATTCCCCGTTTGTGCTTTCGTAAATTCCTTTTTCGGTGTTATTCTCAAATTTTCCAGAAATAGCTTTTAATATCAAGTCCGGTCCTCTGCCTTCGTAAAGTGGGAGCCGCAAGGCACGCCACCAAATATCAGTTAAATTCAAATTGACCTGTCCAAGATAATATTCATTTCCTCCAAAATGGCAAATTGGAGCTGAATAAAAATAGCCCATCGGGTTTAAAAATAAGGACTTGTTTTGCAGTTTATATTGATACTCGAAAGGCAAGCTCTCGTCTCCACGCCCTCCCTTTGCAAACAAGGCAAGCGATATATCTTGATAACCAGTCGGAATTATTGGCAAGGAAAGCTCAACGCTGCCCTCAAATCCCTTGTAATTCTGCTTGCCATTAATATATTTCCCTAAAACGCCAGAGAGCTTGACTTCATAGCTAAATTTTGAATCTAAAATATCATCTCTAATTTTACCAAGGGACAAATCGAGAAATACATTTTTGTAGTTGCCTTCCTCTATGTTTGGATTGTCCCGCCAAGTTGCACTTGAAAATGTTGATCTATTAGTGGTTTTTTCGAGGCTAAAATGTCTTGCTTCTTCATAAACTCCACTTATATTTATAAGGTTAAAAAGGGAACTTTCTAATTTTGCACTCCAGCCGTCTTTTTTAAAATAATCGTAATTATCTATGTGTAGCGTAATAGCTGAGGAGCTATTAAAAGCTATGCTTGATTCCGTAAAACTGCCAACCGGCTCGATTATAGAAAAGAGTTTTGAGCTTAAATTTAATTTTACATTTTTAGTTTTTAAAGCGGCAAAGTTAAGTTCGGTAGAGCCGAAAAATTTCTTTTGTCCAAAAGAATAGTAAGCTAAATTGTTAAGCTGAAATTTCCAAATATTAAGCTTTGGTGCAAGTCCCAAATTAATCGAAGCAACGCGGTTGAAATCACTATAAGGCTCGAAAATGGAAATATTCGATTTCTTTTTTCCTAAAGGCAATTTCGATAAATCCACATCTGCGTATATGCTATCTATTTTTTTATATGCAATTCTTTCTCTTTCAGTTAGTTCGGCAAAAGAGTTCTTTTCCCAAAATTCCTTGCTGGTGGAGTCTGCCATTTTTGAAACGGTGAGCATAAAGCTTCTGTCCTCGCTTACTATGGTGTCTATTTTTATATCGCCAAGTTTTTCTACGTTCCCAGCCTCTAAATCTTCTAAAAAATCAGTTTGCTTCCCTTGAAAAGAATCGACGTAAAAGCTTGGAGGAAGCTCCATATTTACTTGGACGTTATTATATACGCTTTGGACGTTTACAAGGAATTTCAGCTCTAAAATCGGCTTTATTAGATCAACAGAAACCTTTGCAATTACTCCTAAATAAGTAGGATGCCAAATGTCTTTTTCTACTTCTGAAAACTTTTGAGAAAAATTTAAGGATTGAAAGAAAGTAATTCCAGCCTCAGCCGTGGGCGATAAATCAATTTCAATCATATTGTAAGTGCCTTCTATAATTTTTATAGTTCCCTTGAAAAGCGGATAGAGACGTGTTCGTGGCTCAAATTCCAAAACATATACAAATTTATCATCGAAAATCGTTTTTTCTATCAATTTAAAATCATAGTAAGAAAGAGCTTTTTTGCATAAAGGAGTGGAGATTTTTGCACTAAAAATTTTTAATTTTTCATCGTAAAAATTAATAAAATTGCCAAGCGCCAATATGTTTGCTTCCGGGAGCATATTCGCTGTCTGGCGGCGTTCTGTTATGTTGTATAAGGTTTTATTTTTCACTAAATCTTGAGTAACATCGGAAAAAGTTTCAAGTATAAACGTTTTTTCTTCATCTCCGCCGTCCCCGCCCAGACCTACTGCAAGGGATAAGCCTTTCCCATCTGAAGAAGCAGAAGCATCGGCATTGCCACCAAACTCCATAGAAAGCTTTGAATATAGCTTGCCAGTGAAAGTTTTGATTTTGCTTAAATTATCTTGTTTTCTTTCTATTGCACGCTTAATTATTTCATTCGGCTCAATTTCCCCAAGCACCTGAACCCCTTTAAGCATCAAAGACGATGGTTTTAAGCTAATGACTAATGTATCGCTTTGGCTTGGATTCACCGATATTTCTTTGCTTTCGTAACTTATCGAGCTGACCCTTAATTTTTGCTGACCTTTTAAAAAGGGCAATCGAAACCTACCAAAGCTATTTGTGTAAGTTCCGTTACTTGTGCCGATAATCTGAATACTTGCGCCGGGCAAAGCAGCTTTGCTTTCAGCATCGACTACTTTACCAACAACGGTGTAGTTTTCTTCTGCAAAAAGAAAAGCTGGAACAAATAAAAACGCAAGAAAAAATGCGATCTTTCTCATAATTTTTTAATTTCTTTAAAAACACTATATCAAATTAATGAAAAACAAGAAAAACAACAATTTAATTACGAACAAATATAGTGTAAAGTTACTAACATTGCTCATTTTTTCTTCAGAAATTTGCTAAATTGATTTGAATTTAATGTTACTGCATTCTATAAAGAAATTTTTTTTCTTTCAAAATAATTTGCTAAATTTACTCTTATAAAAAGGAGAAGCAGATGAATTATACAGCGCAATTTATAAAAACCGATTCTGGTTATATGGGGCAAATACTTGAATTCCCTGAGATTATTAGCGAAGGTGCAACAGTTGAAGATTGCAAGTTTATGCTTGAAGATGCTTTGTAAATAAAAATTTTTTACTATTTTGAAATATTTTTGATATAAAAAATCTATTATGAAAAAAATTATTCACTTTACTGTTTCAAAAGGAGAAAAATACTACACTGCTGAATGCGTTGAATTAGCTATAATTACTCAAGGCTCAACTTTAGATGAAACGGCGAGCAATATTAGAGAAGCTACTTCGCTCCATTTTGAAAATGAAGACTATAATGATTATGGCTTTATTGAAGACCCTGCTATTTCAGTAAATTTTGAATTGAGCGAATTGGAATATGCCTAAGCTTAAAAGTTAGGCTTTTTAAACAAAGAATATTTTTAAAATGGAATCAATTATTTATTTAGATAAATCTGTTTTTGCTTTTTTCAATCAAGATATTGCAAATCCGCTTTTTGACAAGTTTTTCCCATTTATTACAAATCCAGCGCATTGGCTCTTACTTTTTATTGCATTTTTTATATGGCTAATATTCAAAGCTGGACGGAAGGGAAAAATTTGCGCCCTTGCTCTCATTATAACAATCACTTTAAGCGATGGAATAAACAGCAGATTGATTAAGCCAGCAGTGAATAGAGACCGTCCCTGCAATGAAAAAACGATTTATTCACGCACTTTGGTGCACTGCGGTGGCGGAAAATCCTTTGCATCTTCACACGCAGCAAATAATTTCGCAGCAGCAGTAGTCCTTTCCTTCTTCTTTATAAAAATGAGGTGGCTATTTTACTCAATTGCCAGCTTGATTGCTTTTTCGAGAGTATATGTCGGCGTTCATTACCCGATAGACATAATGTCAGGCGCCATAATCGGCAGCTTAATCGCATTTTTAGTTCTATTTGCTTTGAAAAAAATTAAGCTAATTGAATAAGGAATTTTAGTTTTTAACTATGATTAAGCAGATTTTTCTGATTACGCAGATTTTCAATTTTTGCAAAAAATAATCAGTGAAATCAATTTAATATAGTTAATCGTGGTTCAGACAAATTCTCGTAATACACTTAATTCTTTTCCCGGTTTATGTCATTCATCTCCATTCAAATTAAATAACTGATTTTAAAACAAGAAAAAACCAGCTTCATAAAAATATATTTTCATAATTTTAAGAATTTTCAATATATTGCAAGTTTTACATAGTTAAAAATTAAATTTTATTTAATGAAATAGATGATAATTAATAAATAATTTAAAAAAAATCCACTT
>JAAYJM010000139.1 GCA_012522895.1 Ignavibacteria bacterium | reverse complement strand
GATCTGCCACACTTTCAAGGTGTGGCAGATCTTTTTTCTACAATAATACATGAAAAATGCACTGATAGAAGGTTTTTTAAAGAAATAATAAATTATTTAAAAATATTTTTAAAAAAAATTTTGATATTTGGAAAATATTTAATAATTTTGCAAGCTATTGATAACGATAAATTGAAAATTAGTTGTAATTGGAGAAAAAAGTGCCAACAATAAGTCAGTTAGTAAGAAAACCGAGAAAACAAGTAAAGTATAAGAGCAAGTCTCCGGCATTAAAGTCCTGCCCTCAAAGGAGAGGAGTTTGCACAAGAGTATATACGACTACACCAAAAAAGCCGAATTCGGCACTTCGCAAAGTAGCTCGCGTTAGGCTGTCGTCTGGCTTTGAGGTAACCTCCTATATTCCAGGCGAGGGACATAATTTGCAAGAGCACTCCCTTGTCTTTATTCGCGGCGGTAGAGTGAAAGATTTGCCCGGCGTTCGCTATCACATCATCAGAGGAACAGCAGACACTCAAGGTGTGGAAAAACGCAATCAGGGAAGAAGTAAATACGGAACAAAGAAACCTAAAAAAGCAGCTGCAAAAAAATAATTAATCATAATTACTAAATCGATATGAGAAAAAGAAGAGCAGAAAAAAGAAGACCTTTGCCAGACCCGAGATATAACGATATTGTTGTGTCCAAACTGGTAAATAGCATTATGTTGCAAGGCAAAAAGAACACCGTGCTGTCGATTGTTTATGATGCTTTCGATATTATGGAACAACGCTCAAAGAAAGATCCTTTGGAAACTTTCAAGCAAGCCTTAGCTAACGTTTCACCCCTTACCGAGGTTCGCTCACGCAGAGTCGGAGGTGCTACTTATCAAGTTCCAGTCGAAGTCCGCGAAGAAAGAAGAATCGCACTTGCTCTTCGTTGGATTAAGCAATATGCCACAGCACGCAGAGATAAATCAATGGCATTAAAATTAGCTGCTGAACTTATGGCTGCCTCTAAAGGTGAAGGTTCTGCTGTTAAAAAACGTGAAGATACTCATAGAATGGCTGAAGCAAACAAAGCTTTTGCCCATTTTAAATGGTGATATAAAACTTCGTTCTTTGTAAATTTATTTTTATTATAAGCTATGTCCCGCACTCATCCAATATCAAATTTAAGAAACATTGGAATAATGGCTCATATTGATGCCGGAAAAACGACAACAACTGAGCGTATATTGTTTTATGCGGGATACCTTCATAAACTTGGCGCCGTAGACGACGGCACCGCTTTTATGGACTTTATGGAGCAGGAGAAAGAAAGAGGCATAACCATTATGGCTGCCGCTACTACCTGCTATTGGAAGAATCATCAAATTAATATTGTCGATACGCCGGGTCATGTGGATTTTACTGCCGAGGTGCAGCGTTCATTGAGAGTTCTCGATGGCGCCATTGCAATTTTCTGTGCAGTAGGCGGAGTTCAGCCTCAATCTGAGACAGTTTGGCACCAAGCAGATATGTATAGCGTTCCGAGAATTGCTTTTGTAAATAAAATGGATAGAATAGGAGCGGATTTTCCAGGTGTGCTAAAAATGATGAAAGAGCGGCTTGGAGCAAAAGCGATTGCAATTCAAATTCCTATCGGAGCTGAAAGCGCATTCGAGGCTGTGATTGATATTATTGAGATGAAAGCTCTATATTTTGACAACGAAAGCAATGGATATAAAGTCATAAGTAAAGATATTCCAAATGATTATTTGGAAATTGCCAGCGAATACAAAGCTAAGCTTAACGAAGCAGTCGCTGAGCTTAACGATGATTTGCTTTCTAAATATTTAGATGGTATTGAGCTTACAAAGGAAGAAATAAAGGGAGAGTTGAGAAAAGCAGTTTTGAAACGGGAATTAATTCCAGTGCTTTGCGGCTCTTCACTGAAAAATCAAGGAGTCCAACCTCTTATAGATGCTGTGATTGATTACCTTCCAGCGCCAAACGATATTGAAGATTTTAAGGGATTTCATCCAAAAGATTTGGAAAAAGAAATTTCAAGAAAACCAAGTGATGAAGAACCATTTTCAGCCTTGGCTTTTAAAATTGCTTGCGATCCACACGTAAAAAAACTAACATACCTTCGCATTTATTCTGGTTCAGTCAAAGTTGGAGAAATGGTTTATAATCCTCTTTTAGATAAAAAAGAAAGAATTCAGAAGATTTTGAGAATGAACGCTAATAAAAGAGAGGAAATACAAGAAGTTTTTTCTGGTGAAATTATTACAGTTCCAGATTTAAAAAATACTCGGACTGGCGATACGCTTTGCGATGCGAAAAAGCCAATCATCTATGAAAAAATTGCCTTTACAGAGCCAGTAATTAAACAGTCTATAGAAGCGAGAACGATTGCAGAAAGCGACAAAATGCTTGAAGCATTTGCCCGATTAAGCGACGAAGACCCAACTTTCCAGTTTTCTAATGACAAAGAAAGTGGACAGGTAATTATTAGCGGCGTTGGCGAGCTTCACCTTGATATAATAGTGGAAAGGCTGAAAAGAGAGTTCAATATTGAAGCAAGAGTTGGAACACCGCAAGTTGCGTTTAGAGAAACGATTTCTCAAAGCATAGTGCAAGAAGGAAAATTTGATAGAATAATTTCTGGCAAAAGAGCTTTCGGTCAAGTGAAGGTGGAGATTTCTCCCGCCGAGCGTGGAGCTGGGATTTGCGTAGAATCGGCGGTTGATAATAAGTATATAAGCAATGATTTCATTAACGAGATAAAAGTAGTAGCAAGGGAATCATTGCAGGTTGGACTTTCCGGATACCCCGCAACTGATATAAATGTTGTCATAAAAGAAGTTACGATTGAAGATGACAATATTAATGAGCTTGCATATAAAATGGCAACCTCACTTGCGATAAAAGAAGGATTGAAAAATGCAAACACAGTTTTGCTCGAACCAATTTTTGAAGTAGAAATCAGTTCCTTTGATGAGTATACTGGAGAAATAATTGCAGATCTTTCTGCTCGCAGAGGTCGAGTAGAGGAAATTAGCCAACAAGGAGCTTTCAAACAGATAAAAGCCTCAGTTCCGCTTGCTGAAATGTTTGGTTATGTAACAAGTTTAAGGTCATTATCGCAAGGAAGAGCAACTTATTCTATGTTTTTCTCGCATTATGAGCAAACTTATAATAAAAATAAAAAAAATATTGCTGATAAATAAAAACTTATTCGTAATTTTGGTTCTTTGCAAATTGCGAAAATTAGAAAATAGATAAAAATAAAAATTAAATTTTAAAATAATACAATCAAGGAGTTTAAAATGGCAAAGGAAAAATTTGACCGCTCGAAGGAACACGTGAACATAGGAACTATTGGACACGTGGACCACGGCAAGACTACTTTAACTGCTGCTATTACCGTAGCTTTAGCTAAAAAAGGATCTGGCACGCAAATAAGATCATTCGATTCTATTGATAACGCTCCCGAAGAGAAAGCACGTGGAATCACGATAGCCACTTCTCACGTAGAATATGAAACCGAAACAAGACACTATGCACACGTAGACTGCCCAGGTCACGCTGACTATATTAAGAATATGATTACTGGTGCCGCTCAAATGGACGGTGCTATCCTTGTTTGCGCAGCGACAGACGGTCCGATGCCCCAAACTCGTGAACACATTTTGTTAGCTCGCCAGGTTGGCGTTCCACGTATAGTAGTTTTTATGAACAAAGTGGACGCTGCAGACCCCGAGTTGCTCGAACTTATTGAAATGGAATTAAGAGAATTGTTGTCTTCTTATGAATTCCCCGGAGACGATATTCCAATTATTCAAGGCTCAGCTTTGCAGGCATTAGAAGCTGGAAACGATCCAAATGCATCAGTAGACGATCCAAGATTAAAATGCGTTTATGAGCTTATGGATGCAGTTGACTCCTACGTTCCACTACCACAAAGAGATGTTGATAAACCATTCTTAATGCCAGTTGAAGACGTTTTCTCAATCACCGGACGCGGAACAGTGTCAACAGGTAGAGTAGAACGTGGTATTATAAAAGTTGGTGAAGAAGTTGAATTAGTTGGATTTGGATTGCACAAGAAAACTACCTGCACAGGCGTTGAAATGTTCCGCAAGCTTCTTGACGAAGGAAGAGCAGGTGATAACGTGGGCTTACTTCTTCGAGGCGTAGATAGAAATGAAATTGAACGCGGCATGGTTATTGCCAAGCCAGGCTCAATTACTCCACATCATAAATTTAATGCACAAGTTCTCTTCCTTAAAAAAGAAGAAGGTGGACGTCATACACCACTTTTCAGTGGATACCGCCCACAATTTTACTTGAGAACAACAGACGTTACTGGCGTCCTATCCTTGCCAGCAGGGGTTGAAATGGTTATGCCAGGCGATAATATTGACAATTTGATTATTGAACTTATTACACCAGTCGCTATGGAAGAAGGACTCAGGTTCGCTATCCGCGAAGGCGGAAGAACTGTAGGAGCTGGCGTTGTTACAAAGATTGTTGAATAATCTATAGTTTTATTAGCGAAACGGAGTAAAAGTGGCAACACAAAAAATAAGAATAAAACTAAAATCTTTCGACCATAGCTTAATAGATAAATCAGCTGAGAGAATAGTAAGGACTGTAAAGCAAACCGGTGCCGTTGTTTCTGGGCCCATTCCTTTACCAACTCATAGGTCTGTTTATACAGTTCTCCGCTCTCCACACGTTGATAAAAAATCTCGAGAGCAATTTGAATCTCGCATTCATAAAAGATTAATTGATATTTTTAGTTCTACCCAAAAAACAATTGACGCATTGATGAAATTGGAGTTACCTTCCGGGGTCGATGTAGAAGTCAAAGGATAAATTAGAAAATGAAAGCAGCAATTTTAGGAAAGAAATTAGGGATGACCAGCTACTTTACTGATGATGGCATCCAAATACCTTGCACAGTTATCGAAGCCGGGCCCTGCACAGTAGTTCAGGTTAAGACCAACGAAAAGGAAGGTTACAACGCTATTCAAATAGGTTTTGAAGAAATTGCAGAAAAAAAAGTGAATAATCCCTTGAAAGGGCATTTTGAAAAAGCCGGGGTTAAGCCTACAAGATATTTAAAAGAATTTCGTGATTTTAATGCCGATTTAAGTATTGGTGAAGTTCTAAGCGTTAAGCAATTTGAAACTGGCGACAAAGTAAAAATTACCAGCAAAAGTAAGGGACGCGGTTTTCAAGGCGTTGTGAAAAGACATCACTTCGGTGGGGGCAAAGCCTCTCATGGCCAATCAAGTAAAAAAAGACATGGCGGCTCTGTAGGCGCTTCTTCTTATCCTTCAAGAATTTTTAAAGGGAAAAAAATGCCTGGCCAAATGAGTGGGAAAAAAGCTTCGATTCAAAACATTGAAATTATTGAGGTTCTTCCAGAGCAAAATCTTATTCTTATTAAAGGTTCTGTTCCCGGCGCTCCAAATACTATATTAGAAATAATTAAGCGATAGGAAAAAAATGACAGTAGATATATATTCAAAAGATGGTCAAAAGACTGGCGAGCTTGAATTAAATAGTAAGATTTTTGGAATAGAACCAAACGAACACGCTATGCATCTTGCTGTTATCTCATACCTTGCAAGTCAAAGACAGGGGACTCATAGCGCCAAAACCCGAGCTGAAGTAAGAGGTGGAGGTAGAAAGCCTTGGCGGCAAAAAGGCAGAGGAACTGCTCGCGCTGGATCAACTCGCTCACCAGTTTGGATTGGTGGAGGAGTGATACACGGACCTAAGCCTCATAAATACTCCGTAAAATTATCAAAAAAAGTTAAACGACTTGCAAGGCTATCGGCACTATCTTGCAGAATGCAAGAAGAAAACATCAAAATTGTAGAAGATTTTACTTTCGATGAAATTAAAACTAAGAATTTTGTAAGCATTCTTCAAAATTTGCAGCTGTCTAAAGAGAAAACATTGGTTTTACTTCCGAAATATGATTTGAATTTATATATGAGTGCGAGAAATATACCAAAACTATCTATTCATCCAGTAGATAAAATCTCCACTTACGATATTTTGAACCATAAAAAATTGCTCTTTTTTAAAGGCGCTATTGAAACAATTGAAAATACCTTTTTAAAGTAGAAAAATGAAACAAATTATAAAAAGACCGGTCGTAACTGAAAAAGCAACTAAGCTTGGCGAGCAAAGACAATATGCTTTCGAAGTTGATATTAACGCGAACAAAATCGAAATTAAAAAAGCCTTAGAAGAGATGTTTGAAGTGAATATCACCAGCCTTAGAACTGTTAGGCAAAAAGGCAAGAACAAAACTCAAATGACCAGAAAAGGTTTGATGCGCGGTAAAACTGCTGATAGGAAAAAAGCTTACATTACCTTAAAAGTTGGACAAAGTATAGATGTAGTTTCAGACGTTGCTACTGCATAATTTTGTAATTATTTATATGAAAGAAAATGGGAATTAGAATACTAAAACCGATTACACCTGGAACAAGGTATTACTCAGTAGAAACCTTTGATGAAGTTACGACGGATAAGCCTTACAAACCCTTATTGAAACCATTGAAAAAGTCTGGAGGTCGTAATAACACTGGCAAAATTACTTCGAGGCATCGTGGAGGTGGACATAAGAGGCGTTATCGCGTTATTGATTTTAAAAGAAATAAAATTGATATGCCAGCCACTGTTTTAACTATTGAATATGATCCAAACCGCTCTGCAAGAATAGCTTTGATTAAATATGAAGATGGAGTTGTTACATATATTTTAGCACCAAATAAGTTAAAGGTCGGTGATACAATTATCTCAAGTCCAGATGCCGAATTTAAAGATGGGAACGCATTACCACTTAATAAAATTCCAGTTGGCTTGTTTATTCATAACATTGAAATGAAGCCCGGAAAAGGCGGACAATTAGCAAGAAGCGCTGGAGTATTTGCTCAGCTTGTGGCAGTTGATGGAAAAAATGCTCAAGTAAAATTGCCTTCCGGCGAGGTGCGGAATGTTCCAAGTGTTTGCTATGCAACTCTTGGTGCGGTCAGTAATCACGACCACCAAAAGGTTTCCGAAGGAAAAGCTGGGCGGAATATTTGGCGCGGTATTAAACCTCAAACACGCGGTATGGCTATGAACCCAATAGACCACCCGATGGGAGGAGGAGAAGGCAAAACTAAATCTGGCGGCGGTAGAAAACATCCACGCTCTCCTTGGGGACAGCTTGCGAAAGGTTTTAAGACAAGAAAGTCAAACAAAGCCTCCGATAAAGATATAATTCGTAGAAGAAAAACTAAATAAATTTATTGAAAATTAAAAAGAATTAGGTGTAGAGTATGTCTCGCTCATTAAAAAAAGGTTATTTTGTTCATTATAAACTGCAAAGAAAAATCGATGCTTTAAACACTAAAAATAAAAAGCAAGTATTTAAAACTTGGGCTAGAGCGTCTATGATTACACCAGATTTTGTCGGGCATACAATTGCAGTCCATAATGGAAAAAATTTCATTCCCGTTTATATAACAGAAAATATGGTTGGTCATAAACTTGGAGAGTTTTCACCTACAAGAGTTTATAGAGGACACTCCGGACACAGAAAAGATATGAAAACAGGAAAGAGGTAGGAGATAAAAATGGAAGCAAGAGCAATAAAAAAATACATACGTTCATCGCCCCGTAAGATGAGATTAGTAGTCGACTTAATTAGAGGCAAAAACGCTGCTGAAGCATTTGATATACTAAAGTTTTCAACGCACTTTGCGGCAAAAAATGTTTCAGATTTGCTTAAATCTGCAATATCAAATCTTTCTAATTACGAAGATGGAAAAGCATTCGATCCCGAGGATTGCTACATTAAAGAATGTTACGTCAATCAAGGCCCCACGATGAAAAGAATTAGTCCAGCACCAATGGGTAGAGCGTATAGAATAAGAAAACGCTCAAATCATTTAACAATAGTAGTTGCAACAAAGTTTAATTAGAGGAGTTAAAATTGGGTCAGAAAACAAATCCAATAGGTTTGCGATTAGGCATAATTAGGCCCTGGGAAGCAAACTGGTTCGATGAAAGTAATTTTCAAGAGAAGCTATCAGAGGACCTCAAAGTAAGAAATTATCTGAAAAGAAGATTGAAAAAAGCCGGAGTCTCGAGAATTATTATTGAAAGAACTACAAAGCAACTCCGTATTACAATAAATACTTCGCGCCCCGGGGTGATCATCGGAAGCAAAGGAAAAGATATTACTCAGGTGGAGGAAGAAATAAGAAAAATTACGAATAAAGAAGTAAAAATCTTAATTAGTGAAATTAAAAGACCAGAATTAGACGCAATACTTGTAGCCGATAATATTGCTCAACAGCTTGAAGGAAGGATTTCTTTTCGTAGAGCTATGAAGCAAGCAGTTGCATCAGCTATGCGGATGGGAGCATTTGGAATTAGAGTTATGTGCTCCGGCAGGCTCGGAGGCGCTGAAATGGCAAGAACCGAACAATATAAAGAAGGCAGAATTCCGCTTCACACCCTAAGAGCAGACATTGACTATGGAACTGCAACTGCTCAAACCATTTATGGAGCATTAGGAGTTAAAGTCTGGATTTGCAAAGGCGAGATTATCGGTAGGCAATAATTTAATAAAATAGTAGAGTAAGATATGCTTTTACCAAAAAGAACAAAATATAGAAAAACACAACGCGGTAGAAATAGAGGCAAAGCTCAACGTGGACACCTTGTAACCTTCGGTTCCTTTGGCTTGAAAACCCTAGAACACGCTTGGATTACAAACCGCCAAATCGAAGCTGCTCGTATTGCTATCAATAGATTCCTTAAAAGAGAAGGTAAAATGTGGATTAGAATATTTCCAGATAAACCTTATACAAAAAAGCCACTTGAAACGCGTCAAGGCAAAGGTAAAGGTAGCCCCGAAGGTTGGGTAGCTGTTGTAAAACCTGGTAGAGTGCTTTTTGAGGTTGACGGAGTTCCACAAGATGCGGCTAAGGAAGCTTTGAGATTAGCTTCACATAAACTCCCAATTAAAACAAAATTTGTTACACGTATTGATTTGATGTAAGATGAAAACGCGTAAAGCTAAAGATTTAAGAGAGCTTAATAGCGAAGAACTTCTTAGCTCTTTGAATGAAGCCCAAGAAACATTTTCTAAGCAAAGGTTTCAGCACGCTCTAGGACAACTGCAAAATACTACATATCTTAATTTTTTAAGAAAAGATATAGCTCGTATGAAAACTATTATAAATGAACGTCAAAGAGTAGAGAACAATGGATAAGGAAAATAAAACATTAGAAGTAAAAAAGTCTAATAAGAGGATTTTGTCCGGTAAAGTAAAGTCAAACAAAGCTGACAAAACTATCGTTGTTGCAATAGTGAGGCAAGTTGCACACCCGTTATATAAAAAATATTACAAAAGAACAAAGAATGTAATGGCTCACGATGAAGGCAACGAGTGCAATATTGGTGATACCGTAAGGGTAATCGAATCGAAGCCGCTCAGCAGGAGAAAGCGTTGGGCATTGTTACAAATAGTTGAACGTGCTAAGTAATAAAAGGAGGAAGAAATGGTTCGTGAAGAAAGTAGATTAATTGTCGCCGACAATTCTGGCGCAAGAAGAGTTCAATGTATTAGAGTCTTAGGCGGACACGGAAAAAGATATGCCCGACTTGGAGATATAATAGTTGTTACTGTCAAAACAGCATTGCCAAATTCAGCTGTTAAAAAAGGTGAAATTTGTAGAGCGGTGGTGGTCAGGACTAGGAAAGAGAGCAAAAGACGGGACGGCTCCTTTATAAGATTTGACGATAACGCAGCTGTTATTTTGAACGCACAAGGTGAACCAAGGGGAACACGTATTTTCGGTCCTGTTGCACGCGAATTGAGAGAAAAACAATATATGAAAATTGTTTCATTGGCTCCAGAAGTTATTTAAGGATTATTGTTATGAAATTGAAAATAAAAAAAGGCGACACAGTTCAAATTATTGCCGGAAATGATAAAGGAGAAACTGGCAGAGTTCTTAAAGTTTATCCTCATAAAATGAGAATTCTTGTTGAAGGAGTAAATGTGAGAAAAAGGCATACTCGCCCAAGTCAAAGCAATCAACAAGGTGGAATTTTGAGCAAAGAAATGCCTGTTCATTATTCAAATGTTCAGATTTTGGACTCCGATAAAAACCCAAGCCGTATTGGTGTTAGAATTGAAGGCGATTCTAAAATTCGTTATGCAAAAACAAACGATAAAGCTTTATAATTTTGTAAAATATTAATTTAGATAAACTAATGGCAGCGAAAAAAACGACAGCAAAAGCCCCTCAAAAAGGTGGATTGACAGTAAAGAAAGCCGATTTTAAGCCCCAAGGTAAAAGGCTTGAAGATGTTAAGGGCAAGGAGATACCAAAACCAAGATTAGAAGCCTTTTATAGAGAACAGATTGTCCCAACTTTAAAAGATAAATTTAATCTTAAATCTGTTATGGAGGCGCCTAAACTTCAAAAAATATGCGTAAATATTGGAGTTGGGCAAGCAACTCAAGATTTGAAGTTACTTCAAGATTCAATGAATGAATTAGAGTTAATTGCCGGGCAAAGACCAGTAGTGTCGAAAGCAAAAAGAGCAATTTCAAACTTTAAACTTAGAGCTGGTATGCCAATAGGTTGCATGGTAACGCTTAGAAGAGCAAGAATGTATGAATTTTTAGATAGATTTATCAATATCACTTCACCACGCATTAGAGACTTTCGCGGATTTAGTGATAAAAGTTTTGATGGTAGAGGGAATTATTCTATTGGAATAAAAGAACAGATTATTTTCCCGGAAATTGATGTGGATAAAGTAAATAATATTTCTGGATTGGATATTACTTTCGTAATAAAATCAAAATCAGATGAGCACTCGCGTGCATTACTTTCTGAATTTGGCTTTCCATTTAGAAAAAGTGAATAAAAAACTTATAAATAATTTTAAATAAACAAAATGGCAAGAACAGCAACAGTAGCAAATAACGAAAAAAGAAAACGACTTGCAGCAAAATATGAAGCAAAGCGTGAGGAATTAAAAAAGAACCAAGATTTCGAGGGCTTGCAAAAGTTACCAAGAAATAGTTCAAAAACAAGAATTCGTAACCGTTGCACTTTGACTGGGCGCGGCAAGGGAGTCTATAAGAAATTTGGATTGTGCCGCAACGTATTCAGGCAGTTAGCATTAGAAGGGAAAATTCCCGGTATTAGAAAGGCAAGTTGGTAAAATTAAAAAAGTAAAAGTATGCCAGTAACAGACTCAATATCAGATTTTTTAACCAGAATTAGAAACGCTGGAAATGCGAAGCATAAGACAGTCGAGATTCCATACTCGAATATGAAGTTTTCTATTGCACGCATTTTAAAAGACCAAGGATATATTAGCGATTTTGAAAAAATCGAGGATAATATACAAGGCGCTATTCGCATTACTTTAAGATATTACAATCGAAAGAATGCAATCTTAGAAATGAAAAGAATAAGTAAGCCAGGAAGAAGGGTATACTCTTCAGCTGACAAGCTACCAAGAGTAAAAAATGGGCTAGGAATTGCCATTATTTCTACCTCGCATGGGATTATGACTGATAAAGAAGCCCGGCGCTCCAACTTCGGAGGCGAAGTGCTTTGCACAATTTGGTAATTTATCTACAAGGAGTAAATCGTGTCAAGAATCGGAAAAAAACCAATTCAAGTTCCTAATGACGTTCAAGTTAGCTATGAAGGAAGCTTGCTCAAAGCAAAGGGCCCAAAAGGTGAGCTAAAACTGACGATACCAGAGGAAATTGAACTTAAATATGAAAATAACGAAATCACTTTTTCAAGGGCTAATGACTTTAAAAAAGTTAGAGCTGTCCATGGACTTACACGCTCGCTTGCCTTTAATGTAATTGAAGGCGTTACAAATGGCTTTAAAAAAGTGTTGCAAATTGAGGGCGTAGGCTATAGAGTTGAGATGAAAAATAAGAATTTGCTTTTAGCACTCGGTTTTTCACATCCAATTTTAGTTATCCCTCCAGAAGACATAACTATTGAAACACCTTCCGCTACTCAAATACACATTTCAGGTATTGATAAGCAAAGAGTGGGGCAATTAGCTGCTCGAATTAGATCGCTTCGTCCACCCGAGCCATACAAAGGGAAAGGTATTAGATACGAAGGAGAGTATGTAAGACGCAAAACTGGTAAATCATCTACTTAAAAGAATATTGTTTAATCAAGCAAATAAAATTATAATGAAAGCACTAAAGCTAAAGAAAATTAGAAGACAGAGACGCAAAAATCACATTAGAAAAAGCATTAGCGGCACAAATGAACGTCTTAGAATGACCATATATAGAAGCTTAAACCATATTTATGTTCAGCTTATTGATGATGATTTAGGTGAAACTCTGCTCTCGGCATCTACATTAGACAAAGAAGTAGTAGCAGAAATAAAGCCCGAAATGAAAAAAACAGATAAAAGTAAGCTTGTTGGCAGCCTAATTGCAAAAAGAGCAAAAGAAAAAAATATTACAAATGTTGTTTTTGATAGAAATGGCTATTTATACCATGGACGAGTAAAAGCATTAGCTGATGCAGCTCGCAAAGACGGTTTGCAATTTTAATTTAAAGGAAATAACTGTGGGTAAAATTAAATCATCAGAATTAGAGTTAAAAGACAAATTAGTTTACGTCGGACGGACTGCTAAAGTTGTTAAAGGTGGAAGAAGATTCAGTTTTGCAGCTATTGTAGTTGTGGGCGATGAAAACGGACACGTAGGCTATGGATTAGGCAAAGCAGGCGAGGTGGTAGATGCGGTAACTAAGGCAACAGATTCAGCAAAGAAATCACTTGTTAAAATTCGGCTTCAAGGCAAAACTATCCCGCACCCCATTCTTGGCAGATTTGGAGCAGCAAAAGTCTTATTTAAGCCCGCTACGGCTGGAACTGGAGTAATTGCTGCTGGCGGAGTAAGAGCAGTTTTAGAATTAGCTGGAATACAAGATGTTTTAACAAAAAGCCTTGGTTCTTCTAACCCTCACAATACAATTAAAGCTACGATGAAAGCTCTAACAGAACTGGAAGACGTTCAAGCGGTTGCTTCTCGCCGTGGTATTCCGCTTGAAAAAGTGCTAAATGGATAATTTTATGTAAAATCAGGTGTGAAAATGGCAAAATTAAAAGTTACTCAAGTAAAAAGCACAATAAAAAGATTAAAAAAACAAAAGCTAACGATTGAAGCTCTTGGGCTTGGTCGTCCAAATTATGTGAATATTTTACCTGATAATCCGCAAACACGTGGAATGATAAATGTTGTAAAGCATTTAGTTAAAGTTGAAGAAATTTCAGAATAATTTAAAGAATAGAAAATGAAACATATTGGAAACCTTAGTTATGCTCCGGGCTCGAAAAAGAAGAACAAAAGAATAGGAAGAGGACCTGGTTCCGGATACGGTGGAACATCTACAAAAGGGCATAAAGGTCAGCAATCTCGCTCAGGTTATAAAACAAAAGTGGGTTTTGAAGGTGGACAAATGCCACTTTATAGAAGATTGCCAAAATTCGGCTTCAAAAATCGTTTTAGAAAAGAATACCAAATAATAAATCTTAGTCGCTTGGAAGAGTTAAATCAAGATGGCATCTTTATCGATGGAAACGTGAATAGCGAAATACTCTATAATAATGGAGTTATTAGAGATTTGAAAAAACCGACAAAGATCTTAGGCAATGGTGATTTAACAGCAAAATTAAATGTTAGTGCTAATAGCTTTTCGCAAAGTGCTAAAGAAAAAATTGAATTAGCGGGAGGAACGATAACGCTATATGAGTAGTTTTATACAAACAATACAGAACATTTTTAAAATCGAGGAGTTAAGGTCAAGAATCATTACAACAATCTTAATTCTGGTTGTTGTCCGATTGGGTGCCCAAATTACTCTCCCCGGTATTGATGTTGTAGCATTAAAATCTTTTAGCTCAAGTCAAGCCAATGATTTATTTGGCTTATTCGATTTATTTGTGGGTGGTGCATTTTCAAACGCCGCTATTTTTGCGCTTGGGATTATGCCCTATATTACTACTTCTATTATTTTGCAGCTCGGTGGTGTTGTAATACCAGAACTTCAAAAGTTGCAAAAAGAAGGCGAAGAAGGCAGACGAAAAATAAACCAATGGACCCGCATGGGAACTGTTGCCATTGCTGCATTACAAAGCTGGGCAGTCAGTATTAGATTGCTTAATATGGAAGCTGGTGGAATGCCTGTTGTGCCTGTTGGTGGAGCAATTTTCGTTGTTACAACAGTGTTCCTGCTCACCGCTGGCGTTATGTTCTTAATGTGGCTTGGGGAGCAGATTACTGAAAAGGGAATTGGAAATGGTATCTCATTGATTATTATGGTGGGTATTATAGCCCGTCTTCCAGGCTCGCTTTGGCAAGAAATCAATCAAGTTTTTCAACTTGGAGATCGTCCCTGGCCTGTTGAAATCATAATTTTCCTTTTGCTGTTTGGAATTATTGCCTCGGTTATTTTTATAACGCAGGGCGCAAGAAAGATACCTGTTCAATATGCAAAAAGACAAGTTGGAAGGAAAGTCTACGGTGGGACTACACAATATATACCATTGAGGATTAATACAGCTGGCGTTATGCCCATTATATTTGCACAGTCCTTAATGT
Organism: Ignavibacteria bacterium; assembly: GCA_012522895.1. Classification (GTDB taxonomy): domain Bacteria; phylum Bacteroidota; class Ignavibacteria; order Kapaibacteriales; family UBA2268; genus JAAYJM01. Next base: position 2,057 of record JAAYJM010000139.1, on the reverse strand, counting down.
TTATCCCAAATACTGTGTTGAGTTTTTTCCCTGATAGTCCTTTTATTTATAAAGTAGCGTCCTTATTTAGCGAGCGATCATTTGTTTATGCTGGTATATATGGCGTTATGGTGGTGCTCTTTACTTATTTTTATACTGCTATTATCTTTAATCCCAAAGATATGGCTGATAATATGAAAAAACAAGGTGGCTTTATTCCGGGCATTAGACCTGGCAAGCCAACATCAGATTATATAGAAACAATTTTGACTAGAATCACTTTGCCTGGCTCGTTGTTCCTTGCTCTAATAGCGATTATGCCGACTTTTGCTACTAATATATTCGGCGTAACTACTTCATTTGCTTCATTTTTTGGTGGCACCTCGCTTTTGATTATGGTGGGTGTTGTGCTTGATACTTTGCAGCAAATTGAGTCTTATTTGTTAATGCGTCATTATGATGGCTTTATGAAGAGCGGAAAAATGAAAGGTAGAGTTGGCTCCGGCGGATTCTAATAATGAAACATAGTTATAGAACTCGAATTAGTATAAAGACTAAAGAAGAGATTAAAAAAATTGAAAAAGCGTGTAGAATTGTTGCTGAAACGCTTCAACTTCTAAGCAAATATATTAAGCCAGGAATTAGCACTCTCGAACTTGATGAAATAGCTGAAGATTATATTTTATCAAAAAATGCAATACCAGCTTTCAAAGGTTTTAAATCTGATAATTTAGTATTCCCAAATACTTTATGCGTTTCGATAGACGAAGAAGTAGTTCACGGAATACCAAGCAAAAATAGACATTTAAAAGAGGGGCAGATTGTATCAGTCGATTGTGGCTGTTCAATAGAAGGCTATTTTGGTGATAGTGCTTATACTTACCCCGTTGGGAAGGTATCCGAAGAAAAAGAAAAGCTGATGAGGGTGAGCGAAGAATCACTTATGCTTGGGATTTCTCAAGCTATAAATAGAAATAAAGTGTATGACATATCCCGGGCAATACAAGAGCATTGCGAAAAGCAGGGATATTCTTTGACAAGAGAGCTTAGCGGACACGGAATTGGGAAAAATTTGCATGAGCATCCTTCAATACCAAATTTCGTCCCTCCGCTTTTGCAAAGGAATAGCTTTCCTAATGAAAAGCTATTAACAGGTATGGCACTTGCAATCGAACCAATGGTTCATCAAGGTCAGAAAGAAGTATATTTAGCCTTAGATGGCTGGATGGTTTATACAGCAGATAAAAAACCTGCTGCACACTTTGAACACACGATTATTGTAGACGAAGATAAACCAATTATTTTAACACAATTTTAACAAAACATAGAAAACACATGGCAAAGCAAGAATTAATAAAAGTAGATGGAAAAATAGAAGAAACATTACCAAATACCCAATTTATAGTCCGTTGCGAAAACGGGCATAAAGTTCTTGCCCACATTTCTGGAAAGATGAGGATGAATTTTATAAAAATCTTGCAAGGCGACAAGGTAACAGTTGAAATTTCTCCTTATGACCTATCCAAAGGAAGAATAGTTTATAGATATAAATAGTTAATATTATGAAAGTTCAAGCATCAGTAAAGAAACGCTCTTCAGACGACAAAATAGTTCGTCGCAAAGGTAGAGTATATATAATTAACAAAAAAAATCCACGTTTTAAACAACGTCAAAAATAAAGGAGAAACTTGAGTGGCAAGAATAGCAGGTATTGATTTGCCCAAAAATAAAGCTGGCTATGTAGGTCTTACCTATATTTTTGGGATTGGCAACAGCTCCGCAATAAAAATATTAGAAAAAGCTGGGGTTGAACTAAATAAAAAAGTTAACGATTGGACAGATGACGAAATTGCACGAATTCGCAACGTAATCCAAGAGTTTAAAGTTGAAGGACAGCTTCGCAGTGAAATTCAAATGAATATTAAACGTCTGATGGATATTGGTTGCTATCGTGGGTTAAGACATCGCCGCGGTTTACCTGTAAGAGGGCAAAGAACAAGAACAAACGCCAGAACGCGTAAAGGTAAAAGAAAAACCGTAGCCGGCAAGAAAAAAGTAGGCAAGAAATAATATTATTT
>JAAYJM010000138.1 GCA_012522895.1 Ignavibacteria bacterium | reverse complement strand
TGACTAAATTGGGCGGCATTGTCAAGGGGTCGTATAAATCGGCTAATGAGCTGTTGGGGTATTCTGCCCTCGCGTCTAAGACTTTCTGCGCCGCTGTTTCTATTGCTTCCACTTGCTTTTCGCTCGGCTGCTTAGGCCAGGGAAAGTTATTGTAAACTATATCTTTTGAATATCTGTAATCGCTTTTTAACCTACCGCAAACATACTTAACCCAAGTCATGTGCATAATTGAAGTAAGAACGCCAAAGTGAAAGATAGTTGCGTCCGGAACAGATTGACAAGTATCGCTAATTATATTATCTTTTGAAAAGAAACCTATTGGTATATACTTTCTATTTTCTGAAGTAGTTCTTGGAATTAATAAATAATCACTTTTAGGTTGAGTAATTTGAGCAAAAAGATGTGGTATTTTTGCTAAGTGTGGTCTTGCTGATACTTCTCTAATTTTTTTTACATTCTCTACCCTTTGCTTAATATGTTTAAGGTTTCTAAGTTCGCTTGGATCAATATCCACAAGCCACAAGCACCACCTTTCTTTGTTGTTGATAAACTCAAAAGCTGAAATAAACCTTTTAAAATACTTTTCTGCATTTGGCTCTTCTTTTAAAAAATTTTCTTTTTCTTCTTTTGTAAATAAAAAATTTCCACCATCAGCAGGCATATTCCCAAACTTCATTTTTGGCACTTCGCAAATAGGGTTTGTTCTTTTCAGAATTAAAACATTTTCACCTTCAACTAAATAAGGATTTATTTTTTTTACCCGAATTTCCTGCGGTTCTCCTTTTATATCTTCATAATCGTATATTTTTTTACTTTCAACATCAAAATTTGCAAAACCAATTATAACACAATAAACGGCAGCATTTCCTCTTGCTTCGTTACTCCATTTAAAAGTTCTATGAGCGAAATGAATTTTTATATTTTGCTCATTAATTAAAATATTCCAAAAAATACCTACATGCAAACCTTGACAAATTGAATTAGTTGAAACTAAGGCAGCTACTATTTGAGTATTTTTAATATATTCTGAGGCTTTATAATACCATCCAGTAACATAATCAATCTCTCGAATATCTTTTCTATTTAAAAAAACACTCAACAGATCTTTCTTTTGCTCTAAGTCCATCATTCTTGAACCTACAAAAGGCGGATTTCCCAAAATATACGAAAGTTCATTTTTTGGAACAATGCTTTCCCAATCAATTTGTAAGGCGTTACCGTGTGTGATGTTTGCAGCTTTTTTCAGCGGAAGTCGGGAGAAATACTGCCCAAATTCAGCACTGACTAAAAGGTTCATCTGGTGGTCAATCAGCCACATAGCGACTTCAGCAATGCGTGCAGGGAACTCCTCTAATTCAATTCCAAAGAACATATCGACATCGAGCCAAACAATTTCACTAATGTCGAGAATGCCCTGCCCTGTTTTGTAAAGATTACGCAAAATTTCGATTTCCAAAAGCCGCAGCTCTCTATAAGTAATCACGAGGAAGTTACCGCAACCGCAGGCTGGGTCGAGGAATTTGA
>JAAYJM010000137.1 GCA_012522895.1 Ignavibacteria bacterium | reverse complement strand
GTATTGTAAATTATTCTTGTTTTTATTCATAATTATAAAGGAGGCTTAAATGAAAAGATTTGTAAACTTTTCTCTCTTTTTCTTGTTGTTAATGATTCCATTGATGACAAATGCGCAGGTTAATCTGCAAACATATTTTGTATTGGAGCAGAACAATATAATATATGAAGAATTCACAGATGGGACGCCAACCGTTACAGGCGACGACGCAGCAATGAATGTTATGATGCCATTCTATTTCCCTTATGGCGGAGAGGAATATAATTACGTTAGAATCTGCACTAACGGCTGGGTAGGGCTTGGCAACGATCTAGCTCATACTGCTTATGCAAACGATATAGGCTCAACCGCTTATTATCGTCTCTTAGCTGCCTGCTGGGACGACTTGCAAGTAAATGCCGGGACTGGCACTATGACATATAGGACAGAAGGAGCTGAACCAAATCGCGTTTTTGCAATTCAATATAAAAACGTCAATAGATTGGGCGCAACTTCTGATTTACTTAATTTCCAGGTTCGTCTTTACGAGAGCAGCGGGGAAATTTCCTTTACTTATGGAAATATGAACACTACTTATACAGGCTGGACTGCCTCTATTGGGGTAAGCGGCTTGGAAGGTGGAGCAAATGATTTCATTAGCATCACCCCTGGACTTAGCTCAACTTACTCATCTACCACAGCAAATAACAGCATAAACGCTGGTGGAATTACCTTACTTTCAAATAAAAAATACTCGATTTTGCCAGAAGGCGATTATGTGTTTTTAAGTTCACCGGTAAATGGTTCAGTCAACGAAGTAAGCCTTACTTTGACTTGGGAAGAATTTCCGAGTGTAGTGAGCTATCACGTGCAAGTGGCTACGACAGCTGATTTTTCTGAGCCAGTCATTGATGACGAAGGTATTATAGGCGAGGAATATGATTTAACTGACTTAGACGAGCTAACAAGATATTTTTGGAGAGTGCGCGCTATAACATCCGATGAGCTTAGCAACTGGTCGCAAGTATGGAATTTCCTCACAACTGGCGAGCTTCCTCCTCCAGTTCTAATTGCACCTGAAAACGGCATTACAAACGCTGATCCTGCTATTAAGTTAAGATGGGAGGGCAGTATGTATGCAACGCACTATGCAGTGCAAGCAGCGACAGATCCCGATTTCTTTGATATTGTAAAAGAAGAGACCGATATTAGGGCTAATTCATTTATACTTACTGGTTTAAGTATGAACACAGAATATTTTTGGAGAGCCCGTATGCTCAATCTCTATGATGAGAGTGACTGGTCAGACGCATGGTCATTTACAACCGGCAACTATGCCGTGGTTGGTATCGGTGAAAACTTTGATACAGACTATTATAACTACGTTTCACCATCTCCATATAGCAACTGGTATCACCACTCCCGCTTATATTTTCTATATACAGCAGAGGAGCTTCTTGCAGGTGGAGCAATACCAAACACATATATAACAGAGTTTGGCTGGAATGTAGCAGTGAATCAATCAAACGTAGGAACACTTAATCCGGGTGAGTTTGCTATTAGGATGAAACTTACCAACTGGACTCAATTAACGAACCAATGGACTTATGAAGATTGGCAAACTGTTTGGGTGCCAGAATCACCTTGGCTTGTTCAGCTTGGCTGGAATTTGCATACATGTATAGATCCATTTTTCTGGGATGGAGAGTCAAGCATTTTAGTAGAAACTTGCTTTAGCCACTGGGATAGAACTGGTAATGCAAATCCACAGCAATATTGGACAACAACACCAGTTGCGAGAGTTCAACAACGCACTGTCTATGAGCCAAGTGGTCCAGAATTAGACTACTGCACAATAGAGGAAAATATAGGCTGGGGCGGACCGATGATGAACCGCGCCAATATTAAGTTTGGAATAACAGAGGCAGCTTTGTTAATTCCAGAATTACTGTCTCCAGAGAACGGAGCCATTGCCGTTGAAGTCAATCCACTTTTTATGTGGCAGCCTGTTGAAGGGGCAGAAACTTACAGAATACAAGTTTCTACGTTTTCCAATTTTGAAACAACAGTGATTGACGAAGAGAGTCTTTTTGAAACTGAATATCAAGTTCCAGATGGCTATGAATTTGATGAAATGACCACTTATTATTGGAGAGTGAACGCAAGCGATAGTGAAAATACAAGCTTTTGGTCGCAAAAGTGGAGCTTTATCACTGTTGGCGAGCTTCCGGTTCCTGTGTTACTTAGTCCGGAAAATGGAGCAACAGGGGTGCCTGCTTCTACAATTTTGACTTGGGAGGAATACTTTGCAGCAACAGAGTATACTGTCGAAGTTGCTCTTGATGAATATTTTGAAGAAATAGCATTCAGCGAGACTGTGCAAGGGGCAACCTCTGTAATAGCAACGGGCCTTGCTTTGAATACAGAATATTTCTGGCATGCTAAAATGGCAAATTCTGCTAGCGAAAGCCAGTGGTGTGAGCCTTGGGCATTTACAACAAGTAATGAAGTGATTGTTGGAGTGGGAACAAGCTACGACACAGACTATTACAATTATGTGTCGCCATCTCCATATAGCAACTGGTATAACCACGCCCGTATATATTTCTTATATACAGCAGAAGAGTTGTTAAACGCTGGTGCAATCCCAAACACCTATTTGACAAATTTTGGTTGGAATATTGCTGTTAATCAATCCAACGTAGGGACGCTTAACCCTGGTGAATATGCTATTAGAATGAAACTTACACCAATGACCCAATTAAACGGGACTTGGAACTACGAAGATTGGCAAACAGTTTGGGAACCCGAGTCACCTTGGCTTGCTCAACTTGGCTGGAATATGCACGAGTGTATTGACCCATTATTCTGGGATGGTCAGTCAAGCATTTTAGTAGAAACTTGTATGAGCCACTGGGATAGAACTGGAAACCCGAACCCGCAGCAATATTGGACATATACACCGCAAGTAAGGTGCCAATATCGCAGTGTTTACGCTCCCGATGGTCCAGAAATGGATTATTGCGATATGCCTGAGGCAGGCAATGGAACACAGCGGAATAATAGAGCAAATATTAAATTTATCTTTGAAGAAACAGCTATTGGAATTCCAGATTTGCTAACTCCCGAAGATGGGGCTGTTGGAGTTTCCGTTACACCACTGTTTACTTGGAATCCGGTTGACGGTGCAGAATCATACAGAATTCAAATTGCAACTGATAGAGCTTTTGCAATTATTGTAATGGATGAAGAAGATATTTACGGTGCAGGGTATCAAGTTCCAGATGGCTATGACTTAGAAGAAATGGCTGGCTATTACTGGAGAGTAAACGCAACAGACGGCGAAAACATAAGCTTCTGGTCATCAAGGTGGTATTTTGTAACCGAAGGAAGCTTGCCCACGCCCGTTTTACTTAGTCCGGAAAATGGAGCAACCGAGGTACCCGCTTCCACTATTTTGAAATGGAGACAGTATTTTGCTGCATCAAGTTATTCTATTCAAGTCGCTCTTGACGAGGATTTTGGACAAATTGTGTTTGATGAATCAACTCAAGGCGATACTACTATAATGTCTACAGGGCTTGCCTTATCTACTCAATATTACTGGCGAGCAAAAATGGCTAATGCCGGCGGCGAAAGCGAGTGGTGTGAACCTTGGTCATTTACAACTGGAACTGAGGTAATTGTTGGCTTAGGAACAAGTTACGACACAGACTATTACAATTATGTGTCGCCATCTCCATATAGCAACTGGTATAGCCATGCACGTATTTATTTCTTATATACTGCTGAGGAGTTGCTTGATGCTGGTGCTATTCCCAATACCTTTATCACTGAGTTTGGTTGGGATGTCGCTGTTAACCAATCAAGCGTAGGAACACTTAACCCGGGTGAATATCATATTAAAATGAAGCTCACGCCGATGACCCAATTGAATGGAACTTGGAACTACGAAGATTGGCACACAGTTTGGGAGCCAGAATCACCTTGGCTTGCCCAGCTTGGCTGGAATATGCACGAGTGTATTGACCCAATATTCTGGGACGGAGAATCAAGTATTTTAATTGAAACCTGCTTTAGCCACTGGGATAGAATTGGTAACGCGAACCCACAACAGCATTGGACATATACACCTCAAGTAAGATGCCAATATCGTAGCGTTTACGATCCAAATGGTCCAAATATTGACTATTGCTCTATTCCTGAAACTGGTAACGGAACACAAAAATACAATAGAGCAAATATTAAATTTAAACTTGAAGAATCTGCCTTGGCAATTCCAGAATTGGTATCTCCAGAAAATGGAGCTATTGCAGTTACCCTTAACCCATTATTTACATGGAATTCAGTGGAAGGAGCCGCCACATATAGAATTCAAGTTTCTAGAACTATTAACTTTGACGATGTGGTTATTGATGAGGAAGGTCTTGCTGAAACAGAATATCAGGTTCCAGCTGGCTATGAATTATATGAAATGACTACTCATTATTGGAGAGTAAATGCAAGTGATGATGAGAACACGAGCTTCTGGTCTTCAAAGTGGAGCTTTATAACCGAGGGAACACTTCCACCTCCAACTTTGCTTAGTCCAGCAAACGGAGCAACCGATGTTCCAGCATCAACAATTTTAACTTGGGAAGAATATTTCGCTGCTACTGGATACGAAATCCAAGTTGCTCTCGATGAAAGCTTTGAGCAAATAGTATTTAGCGCAGTAGTTGAAGATGCTAATTCTGTTATAACTGAAGGTCTTGCTTTATCGACCCAATACTATTGGCGAGCAAGAATGTTTAACAATGCTGACGAAAGCCAGTGGTGTGAGACTTGGACCTTTACTACTGGTAATATAGTGATAGTTGGAACTGGCGATAGCTATGACACTGACTATTATAACTATGTTTCACCATCTCCTTATAGTAACTGGTATAGCCACGCCCGTTTATACTTCTTATATACAGCTGAGGAGCTTTTAAACGCAGGCGCAATTCCAAATAGCTATGTAACGAGCTTTGGTTGGAATGTCGCAGTTAATCAATCTAACATTGGTAACTTAAATCCAGGTGAATATGCTATTAGAATGAAGCTTACTAACTGGACCCAATTATCGAACCAATGGACTTATGAAGATTGGCAAACAGTTTGGGAACCTGCATCTCCTTGGCTTGCTCAACTTGGCTGGAATACACACGAGTGTATCGACCCATTTTTCTGGGATGGAGTATCAAGCATTTTAGTAGAAACTTGCTTTAGCCACTGGGATAGGATCGGCAACCCGAATCCGCAACAGTATTGGACATATACTTCTCAACCAAGATGCCAACAGCGCAGCGTTTACGAAGCAAGTGGTCCAGAATTAGACTACTGCACAATAGAGCAAAATATTGGCTGGGGCGGTCCAAAGAATAATAGAGCAAATATTAGGTTTAGCCTTGAACAAAGCGCTTTACCCGTTCCTACTCTATTAACACCTGAAGATGGCACATTAGCTGTTTCAGTCGCACCTTTATTCTTGTGGTATCCTATTGATGAAGCTACATCATACAGCATTCAAGTTGCAACTGACAGATTTTTTGAGAACATTGTTATGTATGAAGAAAACCTTAGCGAAGCAGAATATCAAGTTCCAGATGGTTATGAATTAGAAGAAATGACCGGCTATTATTGGAGAGTAAATGCAAGTGATGAAGAAAATACGAGCTATTGGTCCTTTAAATGGTATTTTATAACTGAAGGCGATATTCCAGCCCCAGTTTTAGTAAGTCCAGATAACGGAACAGAAAATCTTCCGCCATCAACTTACTTAACTTGGGAGCCTTACTTTGCTGCAACTGGTTATCGTTTGCAAGTCTCTCTATCACCAGAATTTGAAAGCACTGTAATTAACACCTCTACTACAGCTACTTCATATTTAACTTCCGGTCTCAGCATGGACGCACAATATTATTGGAGAGTCCAATCTTATAATGAAAGTGCAGAAAGTCCCTGGTGCGAGCCTTGGGCCTTTGCAACAGGTAACTTCTTTACAATTGGACAAGCAACAACAAACACAAATAGTTACCCAGCTCCTTATGGCAATTTATACTGGGGAGCAAAGCACCAGCTCTTGATTCGTGCTGATGAAATTTTAGATGCCGGAGGCTTGCCTGGCTCTCTTAGTTCATTGTCGTTTAACGTTGCTGCTCTCAACAGCACAAATCCACTTCAAAACTTCACTATTAGGATTAAAACGACTAACTTAAACGTGCTAAACTCAACTTGGGACACAGAAGATTTTCAGACTGTGTATGTAAATCCATCATATATTTGCCAAGTTGGACTAAACACACACGTTTTTGATGATCCGTATTTTTGGGATGGAGAATCAAATCTTTTAATTGATATTTGCTTCCAAAATACAAACTATCAAAACAATCAAACAATGTATTACACAAACAGTGGGTATAACTCAGTTCGTTATTATTATGCAGACGTTAACGATGTTTGCACTAATCCTGCTTCTTGCTATCTAAGCACCAACAGATCAAATATGTTGTTTGAAATTGAGGTAGGCGGTCTTATGCCTCCACAAAATCTACTTCCTTCTAATGGAGCTTATGATGTGGAATTGACTCCTACATTCGACTGGTCAGACGTGGAAGATGCAACAAACTACGGCTTAATTGTTGCAACAGACCCAGGCTTCTTGTTCCCTGTAATTAATGAGGAATGGCTAAGTGAAAGCTATTACGAGGTTCCAGAAGGAACGCTTGAGCCATTAACATTATACTACTGGAAAGCAAATGCAAGTAACGATGAAAGCACAAGTTTATGGTCGCAACGCTGGTGGTTTGGAACTACTGGTGATTTGCAAGCGCCAGCTCTAATAAATCCGCCGAACTTTGCAACTGGCATTCCGGCTACAGTGCCTTTTGAATGGGAAGACATTTTCGGTGCATTTAACTATAATATTCAAATTGCATCAGATCAGAACTTTAGCAACATAATTGTTGACCAAGAAATTGAAGGCAATGCAAACTTCGAAGCTGAGTTATCTATGAACTCTTCTTATTTCTGGAGAGTAAGGGCATCAAGTCCAAGCTCAATAAGCGATTGGTCGGAGGTATGGAGATTCGTAACTGGCAGTTTCTTTGTTATTGGAACAGGCACCAACTATAATGGCGAGTATGAATATCCCGCTCCTTACGGAAACTACTGGTGGGGTGCTAAACATCAAATCCTCGTCCGTGCTTCTGAAATGACACAGGCAGGAGGACAAGCAGGTGATTTAACTTCGATTTCGTTTAATGTTCAGGCGCTTAATAATATTGCTAACTTATCTGGATTTACAATTAAGTTAAAGCAAACTACAGCAACTACATTAGACGCAAACTGGGATACACAAGGCTTTACAACGGTGTTTACAAACAATTCTCTACCTGTTTCACTTGGCTGGAACACACACATGTTCGCAACTCCTTTCCCCTGGGACGGCAGCTCGAACATCCTTGTTGATATTTGCTTTAACAACACCAGCTATACTCGTAATGCAGGCACATATTACACAAACTCTTCTTATAACTCAGTTCGATATTTCTATAGCGATGCTTCGACGGTTTGCACCAATCCTGGCTCAGCAAGCTTATCAGCTAACAGACCAAATATTATGTTTAGCGGTGGTGGTCCGACAGAACCATTGCCACCAGCACCGGTATTGATCTCCCCAACAAACACGGCACAAAATCAATCAATTACCCCGCTTTTAACTTGGGAATCTGTTGAAGAAGCTGAGACATATAGAGTGCAAGTTTCAAGAAATACAAATTTCACAACAACAGTTGTGAACCTTGTTACAGATGAGACAGAACACCAAATTACTGGTGCTCTTCTCTACTTAACACAGTATTATTGGAGAGTAAGGTCGATTACTGAGTCCGGAACTGCTGGCGATTGGTCAAGTGCTTGGTCATTTAGAACAGCAGAAGAAGTTACAATACCCGAAAACTGGGAATTTACAGAAACAGATAACTTTGCTCAAATTGTTGTTCCAGCTACGATTGAGCCAATGATTGGCGATCGCGAGCTGACAGATGGAGACGCAATTGGACTCTTCTATGAAAGAACAGCTGGCCAATGGTATTGCGCTGGCTATGACCTTTGGTCAAGTAGCGGTGCAGCTATCACTGTTTATGGTGATGACGCCTCAACAATGATAAAAGATGGTTACGATTTGAACGAAGCATTTGTGTTTAGAGTTTGGGATAAGGTAGCCCAAAGAGAATTATCTGCAACAGCAACATTCTTGATGGGACCTGAAGCTTATGAGCCTGGTGGTTTCTCAATGCTATCTGGACTTAACATACTTATACCTGTTACTCATAATATTCACCTCAGCACTGGCTGGAACTTAATTTCAAGCTATACAGACGTATTCGGAACTCGCAATTTTGCTAATATGTTTGACGCTATAAGCACTTCTGTTAACATAGCAAAAGACGGCTATGGCAATATGTATATTCCATCGCAGTCAATCAATACAATAGGCAATTGGCACTATGTTTATGGATACTCAGTGAATATGTCTCAAAGTGCTATTCTTTCCATTACAGCTCCAAAGCTCAGACCAGAAAATATTGGTTTTGGCTTTGACGAGACTGGCTGGCACTTAATTGGCTATTTGAGAGACAACCCGATGTCAGCTCCAATTGCTCTTGCTTCTGTAAACGAGGATATGTTTATAGCTAAAAACAACGTTGGAGGAATTTACTCACCAGTATATGGAATCAATACATTAGGCAATTTAGTTCCTGGTCAAGGTTATTGGGTATACTTAACAAGTGAAAATGCCAATATTACTTATCCAGCTAATAACGCAGGCCGCGCACTTGCTGGCGATGACATAACTCCAACAGCAAAACATTTAATTCCAGAACTAAGCATTACCGGAAACAGTGCCACGTTACTGCTTTCAATCAATGCAAGCGATGGCAATGAAATTGGCGTTTATAATGCTAAAAATGAACTTATCGGCTCTGGCGCTGTTTATAATGGAATTGCAGCCATCACAATTTGGGGTGATAATCCAATCACCAATAGCATTGACGGCGCTCTCGATGGAGAATTCTTGACGGTTAAGCTGTTTAATCCGAAAGCAAATTCTTACAATGATTTAATGCTTAACTCTATTGTTGACATTACAAAGAGCACTGAGCTTGACGCTATTTTATATTCAGAAAATGCAATTTATTCCGCACGCGGAGTGGTGATTGCAGAAAATGCTTATGAACTTAGCATACGCAGCACTCCTAACCCTGCATCAAGCGCAACTACATTTGAGTTTACTTTGCCAAGCGAAGGAAATGCCGAAATAGTTGTTTATACAATTAGAGGCGATGAAGTTGGTAGAATCAACTTGAATGGATACAGTGCTGGAATGCATAGAGTTAATTTTGACCTTAGCGATCTTTCAAGCGCTGTTTATAACATCGTATTGACGAGTGGAGAAAATAGAGTTTCTTCCTTTATGATTGTGAATAAATAGCTATAGCAAATACAGATAGCTAACAAGGGGGAATGTCCAACAGCGAAAGTTGTTGGACATTTTTTTATTCTTTTTCTAAAATTATTTTAGCTTTATTATAATTTTCTTCTGTGATTTTGTTTAAATGAAGCAGCATTTCTAAAGTTGCAAGGGAAAATGCTTTATAGCTTTTCATTAAATTTGGAGCATAGCTTAATTGCTCAATATGTCCGGCAACGGTGCTCAAATCTCCTCTCACAAGAGGACCTGTGATAGGAAAATCTTCATCATTGCGTGGACTTAAATAGTTTTTATCTGTTGTATGAACAATTTTATCTATAATGCTTGGTGCTATGCTTTCGAATTCTTTTAAAATAAGTTTGGAAAGAGCTATTGTTGAGGAGAGCAGGTTCGATGCAACCACGGCAGACGAATGGTAAAGTGCTTTTTTCTCCAATTCTAAATCAGTTAATTGAAAGGGCTTGCCGTTTAAGGAAATAATAAATTGTGCTATTTCATCGTATTGCTCTGCTTCAATGAGCCAGGGGACTTGGTGAAAAACCTCATTATCATATTTAAAAAAAGTCTGATAAGGGTGAGCAGCTGCAATCGAAGCTCCCATTTCTTTGCAGGCGTCTAAAATGCTTAATCGTTCTTTCCCAGAGCAATGAATAATCTGCTTTTCCTTTAAATCACTTTTACAAAAACTTGCAAGCTCCATTGCAAGTTCTTTGATAGCAGAGTCTTGCACAGCCAAAATTATGGCATCGCTTTCCTTAACTTGCAATTCGTTTATTGAGCTTATTATCTTGCTTTCCTCAATAGCTCGAGATAATGCGATTTTTTTACTATGAGAGCGAGCTAAAACGTAGCTAAGCATATTCTTTCGATTAAGCTCAAAAGCAAGGGCAGCGCCAAGCTTGCCAGCACCGATAACAGATACTTTTTTTATCATATTAAAAATTTGTGAAATAGCTTGTCTTGAAAACTATATTATGAGATTTTATAAAAAACTTGATTGTTCAAATTTACTGAGCTTATTTTTCCCTGCTCTTCAAGTGTGCGAATATATTTCATTAGCTCGCTTAAATGATAGCCAGTAATTTCAGCAATATTTTCAACGGGAGAGGGACGGCGAGCAATAGTTCCCAAGATATGCTCTTCAAGATCTTTTCTGTATGATTTAATTCCCTCCCTTTTTTTGGATTTTGAAATGATTTCTACATTTGGAAATCCCCATAATTCTATGATTTTATTCAAGATTTCCTCGGAAGCGACTTCCAAGCCATCTATGCAGCCGGGCCTATCCAAGGAATTTAGTTGAATTAAATCTGGTTTGATTCGTTGAATAGCTTCTTTCAATGCAAGAATGTCTTTCATATTGTCGTTGTAGTTGGGAAGTATAAAAACCTCTAACCATAGCTTATTTTTAAATTCTTTTCTAAACTGCACCAAACCATCAATGTAATCTTGCAAATTCACTTGCTTTGAGGGCCTGTCAATTCTCAGAAAAGTTTCTTCAGTAGCGGCATCGAGAGAAGGAATCACCAAATCTGCTTTTAATAGCGATTCTCTAACAGTTTTATCATTAAACAAAGTGCCATTGCTCAACACTGCAACAGGGATTTTTGGGAAATTACTTTTTAAAAAATCAATGATTTCTCCAATTTTTATATTTAAGCTAAGCTCACCCGAACCGCTGAAAGTAATATACTCCGGCTCTGGGTTGTTGTTAAAATAGTGGCGAATTTCTTCTATAATATCTTCGAAAGGAATGTATTCTTTTCTTTCTGTAGTCAGATTGTTTGTAGGACCGCACTCACAATAAACACAATTCAATGAGCAGGTTTTAAGCGGAACAATATCAATTCCAAGCGATATTCCCAAGCGGCGAGATGGGACTGGTCCAAAAATATACTTATACATCTTTTTGTCTGAATAATGCAAAAAAATAAAGACGTTTTTTCAATAAAGAAATTTCATATTCAAATATAGATGCAAAAAATGGCTTTTGAAAACGGATTTTATTTGTTAAATTAATCAAATCAATTTAGCTGAATAAAGGAATTTTGATAAATGAATAAGCAAGAGCTGTTTAATGGCTATGATTTAAAATCAATTAAAGACAATCCCGATTTTAAAGAAGATAGCGTGCGTGAAATAATTATCCTGCCAATTCTTAAAGCCTTGGGATACAATAATAAAACGATTGAAAGAAGCAAAAGTTTAAAGCATCCTTTTTTAAAAACTGGAAGCAAAAGAAGACCTATTAAGCTCATTCCAGACTATTTGCTAAAAGTAGAAAGTAATTACGCCTGGGTTTTAGATGCTAAAGCTCCAAAGGAAAAAATTACAAACAGCGACAACGTTGAGCAAGTGTATAGTTATGCAATGCACCCAGAAATCCGAACTATTTACTTTGCCCTTTGCAATGGGGTTGAATTTGCAGTATATAGAGTTACAAATACAAACAAGCCAGTTCTTCTTTTTGCCATTGACGAAATTGAATATTACTGGGAAAAGTTATTCAATTTGCTTTCTCCAGAAAGCTTTCAAATGGGGAAAGTAATTGACTACGAAAAAACGCTTTATTACAAGAAAATCAAAGCAGAAGAAGATTATTTAAACCGTCCCCAGTTGAAAGAAATTCGGGTGAGAAAGCAGGCAGCCAGAAGGCATTTTGGCTGTAATGCTTACTTTACAAGACAATCATGGGACATTTTAAATGCTTATATAAAAAACTTTTCAAAAATAGGAGACTTGGTTCTTGATAGTTTTGCAGGAAGTGGTGTAACTGCTATCGAAGCCTTAATGTTAGATAGACGAGCTATTCATATTGATATTAACCCTTTATCTACTTTTATGGTTGATGCTGTGCTTGCTCCAGTAGAATTAAATGAATTGGAAAACAAGTTTGTTGAAATTTGCGACAAATTTGATAAAGAAAAACCAAAAAATGAAAAGCAAATTAATAGTCAAATAAAAAAAATAAAATACCCAAAAGGTATTCCTTTACCAAAGAATGCTGACGTAAGAACGATTGAGCAACTATTTACAGACAAGCAAATAGTTGAATTATCTTTACTAAAAAAGCTAATAAAAAAAGTTGATAATATTAACATTAGAAAATCTCTCTTACTGGCTTTTTATAATACATTAACTATCATCAACAAAACATTTCACGATACTCCACGCGGAGGTGGCAATCATTTTGGGTATTATTATAGATACAGAATTGCACCTAAACCATCGTATAAAGATACTTTAGAGGTTTTCAAACGGAAGTTTTATCGCATTTATAATGGAAAAAAAGAGGTTTTAACAAAAGTTGATGAACAATCATATCAAAATCTTATTGTTAAAAAAGGCAGCGCGACCGACCTTAGTTTCCTTCCAAATGAAAGCGTGGATTATATTTACACAGACCCGCCTTATGGAAAAAAAATTCAATATTTGGATTTGTCAATAATGTGGAATGCTTGGCTCGATTTAGAAGTGAGCGAGGAGGATTATAAGTTAGAGGCAATTGAGGGAGGTGAAAAGCAAAAAAGCAAGGACGAATATAAAGAGTTAATAGCAAAAAGCATCGAAGAAATGTTTAGAGTGCTGAAATTTAATCGCTGGATGTCCTTTGTTTTTGCGCACAAAGATCCAGAGTTTTGGCATCTTATAATCGACAGTGCTGAAAGCTGCGGCTTTGAGTATGCGGGCGCCATCCCTCAAAAGAATGGACAAACAAGCTTTAAAAAACGCCAAAACCCTTTTACCGTTCTGTCGGGTCAGCTAATAATTAATTTTAAAAAGGTAAAAAATCCAAAAACTATTTTGAAAGCTAATCTCGGAATCGGAATTGCTGATATTGTAATGCAAACGATTGAGGGCATTATTGCAAAAGACGATGGAGCAACGCTTGAGCAAATTAACGATGAGCTGATTATCAAAGGGCTTGAGCTTGGCTTTTTAGATTTATTGAAAAAAGAATATTCGGACCTTACCCCTTTCTTGTTAGAAAATTTTGATTACGATAGCCTGGAAGAAAAATATACAATCAAGCAGAATGCAAGTTTTAAAACGCTAATTGATATAAAGCTTCGTGTAAGATACTATATTATAAGCTATTTACGAAGAATGGCACTTGAAGGGAAAAAGCCGCACTTCGATGAAATCGTTCTTCACATTTTGCCGCTTTTGAAAAATGGTGCCACGCCAGAAGACCAAACCATTTTAAGCGTTTTAGAGGACATTGCAGAAAGAACCGAAGACGATGGCTGGGCCCTTAAAAGCGAAGGAGGAAATAAGCTATTCTAATTTTAAAAAGCTCCTTTGAAAGTAAGAATTTTTTTATTCAATTAAATATACTCTACTTTCAAGAGCAATAAATTTTAGTATGACAGGCATCTTTGCCTGTCTACATCCTTTTTTTGTATTTATAAAACTTTTTATAATCTGCATAAAAAAGTAGCATTTTAGAGTGTTGCAGTCAAGCAAGGATGCTTGACCTACTACTTCAATTACTATGATTTAAAAGAGTTAGCTTTTCTTTACATAAAATATAAAAACACTACAATTCCAAGTATTACTCTATACACAATGAAAAGCAATGTAGATTTTGTTTTCAAAAATTTTAATAGAAATGCTATAGAAAAATATCCCGCTATCCCAGAAACTAATGTGGCAATGACGATGATAAGTAAGTCTTGTGAATTAATATAGCTTATGCTTTTATAAAATTCATAAAGACCGCTTGCAAAAATTGCTGGAATGCTAAGTAAAAACGAAAAACGCGCTGCGTCTTCTCTTTTTATTCCAAGGAAAAGCCCGGCTGTTATAGTTGCCCCTGAGCGTGAGGTCCCTGGAATTAGCGCTAAACATTGGGAAAAACCAATGATCAGCGAATCTTTGATGCTTATCTTGTTTATGTCTTTTTTGAAGCTTGCAGTTTTTTCCGCTATAAGCAAAACAAGAGCCAAGACTATTAGCATCGTAGCAATTACAAATGGACTTTTTGTGAACTCTCCTTCGATTAAATTTTTCAATAAAAGCCCTAAAAAGCCAATTGGCAAAGAGCCAAGAATGACGAGCCAGCCAAGTTTTGAGTAGCTGCTTTGCTCTCTAAATGCTTTTCTGTTTTTTCCAATATTTTCAGAAAAATAGCCATTCAGTATTTTTTTTATATCATTAGAAAAATACACGAAAACCGCTGCTAAAGTGCCAAGCTGAATAACTGCAATGAATGCCGTCCATCGCTCGGGATGGCTTGGGTCTATCAGATCGAGCAAATGCCCTGCAAGAGTTAAATGCGCTGTGCTGCTGATTGGAATAAATTCTGAAAGCCCTTGAATAATACCTAAAATTATCGCTTCAATTATGTTCATTTTTAGAGTTTTTTACATTATACAAATTTTTCCATAAAGATTTTTTGTGAATCCGAAGTGCCAATCAAAATAATTTCATCAGCTTTATTTATAAGGGTTTCTGGCATTGGGTTTAAATTTACATCGCTATTATTTTTAATAGCAATCACGCTGCAGCCCGTTTGGCTTCTTATATCAGATTCAGAGAGGCATTTTCCTTTGAGTGTTTCGGGAGCTAAAACACTGAAAACCTGCAAGCCTTCAGCAATTAATATGATATTTCCTTTGTTTAAAAGATTGAAAATAGCATCTGCGCCAATGTTTGTGTATGACATAACCATATCTGAGCCAGCCCGATATAGTGTCGAGAAGTTTTTCTCTAAATTCGCTCTTGTTAAAATTTGAATGTCCGGTCTTAAACGCCTGCAATATATCGTTAAATAAACGTTTGTGTCGTCATCGTTTGTAGTGATAAGGCAGGCATCTGCGGCTTTTATTCCAGCTTTTTCCAAAACGTTGATGTCTGAAGCATCGCCAATAATTATATTGCTAACGTTTTTTACTTTTTCTGGATCTCTTTCAATAATTCGATAGTCAATTTCCCGTTCTTTGAACTGCTTTGCTGCTGCAAGTCCTACCGTGCCAGCGCCAATGATTATAACAAGCGTAGATTCCTTTTTCAAGGAGTGAAAATGTTTATCGAAAGAAGCGATTTGCTTTTTCGTTCCAGCAAGAACAAGAACAGTGCTTTTTAAAATCATAGTATCGGGATTGGGCAAAGAAAAGCTGCCGCGCTCCCAAATACCAATCACATTTACGCCGGTATGCTGGCGGATCATACTTTTCCTTAAAGTTTTGCCTGCTAAACCTGTGTCGATAACCGGACTTTCTGCAATGATTAGCTTATCGAAATTTCCGACTGGATTTGCCCTTCCTTTTCCGATAGAAACACGTCTGGACAAGGCAGCGCCAAGCATTTTGTCTAATTGCAAAACGAAGTCAGAGCCTGCAAGCTTAAGAATATCAACGGCATCACGACTTTTAGCAAATGTAACAATCATAACTTTGCTACAAATTTCTCGAACTGTAAAAGCGATATTGCTGTTCGTTCTATCATTCCCAGTAGCAACGACCATAGCAGATTTTTCTACATTAACAGCAATATATGTCTTTGGGTCATCTACATCGCCATAAACAACGCTTATCTCGGAATCGAACAGCTCGTTTGCCTGCTGGACATCGGAGCTGAGGACTACATATTTATAATCATATTCTTTTAACTTGTTTATAAAAGAAGAAGTTACACTATCGTAATTTGTAATTATAATATGTCCAGAAACGTTTTTATTTAGCTCGCGTGGCGCTCTAAATTGTTGTCTTGATTGAAGGAAGGGAGCATAAAAAAACTGAATAAAAGTGAAGGGGAGAAGAATTAAAAGGAAAAAGATACCGGACAGTAAAACAAAAATTGAGAATGTTTTTCCCAAATCGCTTGCAAAAGTAATATCACCAAAACCAAGCGTTGACATAACTGTCAAAGTCCAGTAAAAGCCTGTTATTATGCTAAATTCCCTGCCTTCATAAAGCATAATTATATGGAATAAAAAAGAAAAAAGGCTTACTATAAAAAAAAGCATAAGCACAAACTTGAATAATAATCTTGTATTTCTTCTTGTGCTGCTGCTTGTTAAAAAGAAAGAAATCTGTGAAACTATATATTTCATAAAAATAAAATGTTTTACTCATTTATTTTTCAAAAATAAGTAAAAGATGCTTATAGATTGAAAAATATTTATAGCAAAGCTGAGGTTTTCGTTTCGGGTAATTTTAGCGTTTTATATGTCTGATGATTAGTGGGCAGTTCAAATAGTTTATTTCCCTCTTCCTTGTTTGCATCGACCTTTACCGAGACCTTTCCGCTTTCCAAGTCCCATTCCTTTTACTCGGTTATCGTTAATACCGTCTCCATCTTTATCGATAAAAACATCGTTTGAATCGCAGTTTCTTCTTAGCTCTCTCGTTCTTTGCCTTTTCCTTGCGCCAGCAGGACTAAAAGAATCGTCTATATTCATTTTTATTCTTTTACTTGAATCAAGCGGAATTTTCATTTTTTTAATTGTTTTTTGAGTGCTATCAATTTTGTATCTATCAGAATCTTTAAATTCTTCAAAAACTTCATTTTCCTGCGAAAGACTTGGAAAAGTTACAAGAAGCAATGAAATAAGGGATATAGACAGAATATTTATTGCATTTAGTTTCAACATATTTTTACTTTTTTATAAAATTATTTCATTATAAATCGTATTTTCTTTTTTTGTATCGGAGCGTTCTTTCGGAAATATTTAGCATTTCCGCAGCTTTCACTTGATTATTCTTTGCAGATTTTAATGCTTTGTCTATCAAAGTTTTTTCCAATTCCTCTACTTTTTTATTCAAATCGCCAATTTGCAAATCTAATAATCCGCTATCCTCAGTATTAAACGAATTATGCTTAATTATATTTGGCAAATCCTTGATTGAAATATAATTGCTTCTTGTCAAAACAACAGCCCGCTGAATTATATTTTCTAATTCACGTATATTTCCGGGAAAATCATATTTAGTAAGCAAATTCAATGCCTCCTTTGTAATAGAAAGCACCTCTTTTTCATTCTGCTTTGCGTATTTTTCAATAAAATGCTCTACAAGTGGATGAATATCAAGTTTACGGGAACGCAAGGGAGGAATTTGAATTGCAACAACATTTAGGCGATAAAACAAATCCTCGCGAAATTCATTGTTTTTTATCATCTCGCTCAGATCGCGATTTGTTGCAGCGATAATTCGAACATCTAATTCCAAAGTTTCATTGGCTCCAACCCTTTGAATTTCATGGAACTGAACGGCACGCAAGAGCTTAACTTGGATTAGCAAAGGAATATCTCCAACCTCGTCAATAAAAAGTGTGCCGCCGTTTGCTTGCTCAAATTTTCCAATTCTCATTTTTTCAGCACCAGTAAAAGCTCCTTTTTCATGTCCAAAGAGTTCGCTTTCGAAAAGGGTTTCCGGCATTGCAGCGCAGTTAACAACAACAAATGGCTTATCCTTTCTTGGACTTGAATAATGTATTGCCTTTGCAACAAGTTCTTTGCCCGTGCCACTTTCTCCACAAATTAGCACGCTTGCTTTTGAATTTGCGACCCTTGCTGCGATATTTAAAACTCCCTCCATTTCATCGCTTTGGGATATGATAGAGCTAAACTTATACTGGCTTTCAAGTTGCTGTTTAAGCACTAAGTTTTCTGAAATTAAATAGCTTCTTTCGTAGCACTTTTCAATAATATGCTCAAGTTCAGAAAGCTCGATTGGTTTTTGCAAATAATCATAAGCACCAGATTTCATTATGTTTACTGCGTCTTCTATACTACCGTAAGCAGTCATAATCACCACCGCGACATTTGGGTTTTGCCGCTTCACTTCTTTTAAAATATCGAAGCCCGTTCTTTCTTTTAGTCTATAGTCCGTTAGCACCATATCAGTTTCATTTTGATTAAATAAATCAATTGCCTCTGAGTATGAGCCGGCGTCAAGCACAGTGTAGCCTTTTTTTTCTAAAAAACCTTTGATTGGCTCTCTTTGTGCTGCTTCATCATCAACTAAAAGTATCGAATAGTTTTTCATTTCAATAGAACTTGCTTCATATTTTATTTTTTCAAATATATGTAAAAGGCTTATGATTTCAAAAGAACTATTTGCTACAATAATTTAATTCCTACGGAATATTTTTCCTTCAAAGAATAATTAACAATTAATAATTAACAATTAACAATTAAACTTCCTGCGGGGGATATTCTTTCTCCCCCTTTGAAAAAAGAGCGGGGGACAATCCCTTTTCTCTTAAAATACTGTTTTGAATAAAAAAAAACCTTCTCAAGTTCAAACAAGAGAAGGTTTCGATTTCTTTGCGAAAAGATTTGAGAATATTTTACGCTGTTTTACTTATTCAAGCGCTTGCTGCTATCTCTTGCATTTCTAATTCAAAGCCTGCATCACAGCAAGCATTTTCAATCTTTCTGTTGATTTGAGGTCTGCCACTTCTTGGAATGTCATAAAGTCCGAGAACGCCTTTTTGGTCCCACATCAAAAGCCATCTGTTGATAGTATCACGGTGAACATCGAATATTCCAGCTAAATTATCAACATCGTATTTCTTCGCATAAAGCAAGATTGCGTGCGCCCTTTGGCGAATCCTGAACTTCGGAGAATTTTTTAAAAGATAAGATAGCTTTCTCTCTTCTAAACGCGTCAATGATATAC
>JAAYJM010000136.1 GCA_012522895.1 Ignavibacteria bacterium | reverse complement strand
CATTAAATTCTTTCTCTTCTTTTAGGCTTTCCTTAAACTCATCTGTAAGGGCACTTATCTGGTGAGCGTATAAAACAAGTTCTTGTCCTCGTTCCGTAAGTGTTATAGTATGATTTATCCTTTCAAACAAAAGACAATTAAGCTCATCTTCAAGTTGTTTTATCTGAAAAGAAACTGTTGATTGTGAATAACCAAGTTTTTCTGCAGTTTTTGTGAAGCTTCCAAGTTCTGCTACTTGTATGAAAGTGTTCAGATTCCGCAATTCCATTCCATACCCTCCAATATCGATGAATTCGATAATAAACATCAATACCATTCATTTGATTAATGGTATGATGTATTATATATTAATTTTTAGAAAAAAGTAAGACTTGGAAAAAAATTGAAATGCACAACGTACAAAGAATGAAATGTTCGGGTGCTATAACGAAGAATATAACTCAATCTTGCATTATCGATTATTTTCTAATGTGATTTGAACTTACTGCTATATGAAATGCTTGCAATGCACGGTTTCAAGCATTATGTACTTAGTTAATTTTATAGCATAAAAGCTATGTAAATTATAAATAAATATTAGTATAAGGAGTCCTTAATATGAAAAAAGTTGTATCTCTTATGTTGGCGCTAGTTCTTTGCTTAGGAAGTTGCTTTGCTCTCACTTCCTGTACTAGTAATAAATCCGATGAAAAATATCAAATCGGTATCTGTCAACTTGTAGAACACGTTGCTCTTGATGCCGCAACAGACGGATTTATGCAAGCTATTATTGATGAACTTGGCGAAGATGCTGTTGAATTTGATGTTCAAAATGGCCAGGGTGATCCTGCAACCTGTTCTACCATTGCTAATCAATTCGTTTCAAATAACGTTGATTTGATTATGGCTAACGCTACTCCTGCACTTCAATCAGTCGCAGCAGCAACAGGTGATATTCCGATTCTTGGCACTTCAGTAACCGAATATGGCGTAGCACTCAATCTAAAAGATTTTAATGGTACTGTTGGTGGAAATATATCCGGAACATCAGACCTTGCTCCTCTTGACAAACAGGCAGCTATGATTATCGAGTGGGTTCCTGATGCCAAAACTGTTGGTCTTCTCTATTGTTCAAAAGAAGCAAATAGCCAATACCAAGTTGAAGTTGTAAAGAAAGAACTTGAGAATAAAGGACTTATTGCAAAACTTTATCCTTTTACCGATTCTAATGACCTTGCTCAGATATGTACAGCAGCTGCTGATAATTGCGATGTAATCTATGTTCCTACTGACAATACTGTTGCAGACAACACAGGTATTATCGATAATATATGCGAGCCAAAGAAAGTTCCTGTTATTGCAGGAGAAGAAGGCATTTGTGCAGTTTGTGGAATTGCAACTCTGTCTATAAGTTATTACGACCTTGGTTATACCACCGGTATGATGGCAGTGAGAATTTTAAGAGACGGCGCTGATATCAGCACAATGCCTATTGAATATGCTGACAAACAAACTCCCAAATACAACAAACAGAATTGCGAAGCTTTAGGAATCACACCTTTAGAAGGTTATATAGCAATTGATGAGAATTAATTATTAATGTCTTCAACCGAGGAGAATATATTTTCTCTTCGGTTGTTTACAAAAGATAAATATAGGTGAATAAAATGGAAATTTTCGAACAGCTTTTTAATGCTCTTCCCGGTTCAATTTCGCAAGGGCTCATATGGGGCATTATGGCGATTGGTGTCTATATTACATACCGCATCCTTGATATTGCCGATCTTACAGTAGACGGCTCATTTGCTACAGGTGGTGCAGTTGCAGTTATGCTTATCCTGAATGGATGCAATTTATGGCTTGCTATGCTTGCAGCATTTATTGCAGGTATTCTTGCCGGGGCTGTTACAGGACTTTTGCATACTTTTATGGGTATTCCACCCATTTTGGCAGGTATTCTTACTCAGCTTTCGCTTTATTCCATCAATCTGAAAATTATGGGAAAAGCAAATCAATCTGTTAATGTAAATCAAACTGATCTTCTTATTTCACTTCGCTGGGTTAAGGAATTTGCTTTCCATAACCCTCTAATAACAGTAGCTATTGTTTTAGTTATTTTGATTGCAATTCTTTATTGGTTCTTTGGAACTGAAATGGGTTGCGCCATCAGAGCTACAGGTTCCAATCTGAACATGAGCCGTGCACAAGGAATCAACACTGATTTTAATAAAGTTTTTGGAATTATGCTTTCTAATGGTCTTGTTGCATTTTCAGGTGCTTTTTTGGCGCAATACCAAGGTTTTGCAGATGTAAAGATGGGACAGGGTTCTATCGTTATCGGTCTTGCTGCAGTAATTATAGGTGAAGCTTTGCTCGGGAAAATTTTCAAGAACTTTGCATTAAAACTATTGTCTGTTGCATTTGGGTCGATTATTTACTATATCGTTATCCAAACAGTTATCACACTGGGATTAGACGCAAATTTGTTGAAACTTCTCTCTGCGATAATTGTTGCTGTATTCCTAGCTATTCCGCATTGGAAAAGAAAATATT
>JAAYJM010000135.1 GCA_012522895.1 Ignavibacteria bacterium | reverse complement strand
TTATTAACACTTAGCAATGAAAATACTAAAGGAATTTAACAATTTTTTATCTATAGAAAAAGAGTATTCTTCCCTTGAAAATTCTAATGTTGCTATTTTGAGCGCGCCACTTGAAATGACAGTAAGCTATGGGAAGGGCTGCAGTCGAGGACCAGAAAAAATAATCGAGGCAAGCGCTTATGTGGAATTTTACGATAACGAAACAAATAGAGAAATATGCTTTGAGCAAGGAATAGTAAGCTTGGAGCCGCTTTGCTATGACAGCATGTCCATAGAAGAAGCTTTGGCAAGCACAGAGAAAATTACTAAACAGTTATTAGAGCGTTCCAAGTTTGTTGTGCTGCTTGGTGGCGAGCATACTGTGTCGATTGCTCCAATTAAAGCGCATTTAGAAAAATATCCCAAAATGTCGCTACTGCAATTTGATGCGCACTCAGATCTGCGTGAAGAATACGAAGACTCGCCATACTCGCATGCCTGTGCGATGAAAAGAGTTGTAGAATTTCTTAATCCGAGCAAGCTGACCCAAGTAGGAATAAGGGCATTGTCGAAAGAAGAAAGCATTTTTATTAAAGAGAACAAAATAAATACGTTTTTTGCAACAGATATTCGGACTGGGAAATGGGGTTTGAATTGGCAAAAAGAATTAGTTAGCACATTATCAGACGAAATCTACATCAGCTTTGATATAGATTACTTTGACCCATCGCTTATTCCTTCAACCGGGACACCAGAGCCAGATGGCTTTTTTTATAATGAAACAGTTGAAATTTTTAGAGAAATAAAAAGGCAAAATAAAAAAATTGTTGGATTTGACCTTGTAGAACTTGCCCCAATCAAAGGGCTGTCGCACCCAAATTTGACTGCTGCGCGTCTTATTTACAAAATATTGAATTTTGTCTTTTCATAATTATGTTTCACAATTAGGAGTGCTTTTATGGAACAAATCAGCGATTTAAAAAAAATAATTGATTATGGCGTATCGAATGAAGCTGTAATGTATAATTGGCATTTATTGAAGAATAAATGCGAGGAGGGGGTTATAATTAGAACCCATGTAGATGGCGAGCCAAAAACCATAAAAAAAGAAAAGCGTTTTACTGATGAAGAAATTAATATAATTGAAGAGGCATATAATTTCTGCGAAGAATCTCACAGGGGGAAAACACGCAAATCTGGGGAGCCATATTACACACATCCTCTTTTAGCAACTTTATATCAACTGCATATTTTTCCTATTACAGACGCAACTTCGGTTGCCGCTTGCTTGCTGCACGATGTGGTTGAGGATTCGGAAAAGCGCGGTGAAACGCTTGCAAAAATTGAAAGTAAATTTGGTGACAAAATTAAAACTGTCGTAGATGGTCTTACTAATATCAGAGGCCCTGTGACTGAAGAACCTGAAAGCTTTGCAAAGCTCTTGTTCTCAATGATTGCAGATTACAGAGTTATTCTTATTAAGCTTTGCGACAGACTGCATAATTTGTATACTTTAGATGGTCACAATAAGCCCGATAAGCAGATAGAAATTGCAACAGAAACTCTTGAGTTTTTTGTGCCAATAGCTCAGCGACTTGGTGTTTGGGCATTAAAAAACGAACTTGAAGAGTTAGCTTTCAAACATAAAGATGCTAAAATATTTGAGCAAATTAAAAAAGAACATATCGAGCAATTGAAAATTGATGAAAACTATTGCAACGAATTACAAAGCGGGATAAAAAATATTCTAAGCACAAATAATATTGAATGCGCCTTTGTGATTGAGCATAAAACTTTATACCATATTTACTCAATAATGCAAGAAAAAAATGTGGAGCAAAAGAGCATAGAAAACTATTTTTCCGTGGTCGTTGTTTTGCAGTCTAATGATGTGCTGGAGTGCTGGAGGGCATTAGGAGCTATTCTGGGTCATTACCCTCGGGCTGAACAGATGATTTATGATTACATAAACTTTCCTAAATTTAACCAGTTCAGATCTTTGCGAACAGTTGTGTTTGATGGACAAGGAAGAAAGGTTGAAGTCCTTATTCGCACAAGCGAAATGGAAGAAACAGCAAAAAATGGAATTATTAAAGGGCTGTATGAAAAAGAAGAATACAAGACACTAGATCTGACAGATGAAGAGCTGTCCATTTTGAAAAGATGGGTAGACGAAATGATAAAGGAAAGAGGTACCGATGCTCTGGGGGCTATCTGGGATTTGATGAAAATCAATTATTATCAGAAAGAGATTTATGCTTTTGCTAACTCGAAGAAATATCGACTTCCAGAAGGCGCTACTGCTCTCGATTTAGCTCTGATTGCTTATAAAAATCAGGCATTTTATTTAGGGAAAACTATTGTTAATGGCAAAGATGTTCATTACTCAGTTTTGCTAAATGATAAAGACAATGTTAGCTTCGTATTTTCAAATCAGCCGACAATTAACAAAAATTGGATTAATAGCGTTGGAATGTTTAAACCAATAGCGAATATTTATCATTATTTAACAGAATCTTTTCCTTACTATGAAACCTTATAGCGAAATAGAAAATTTTGCTAATGAACTTTACGAAAAAGGGAATTACGCAGAAAGCAAGTTTAATGAATTTAAAAATACATTTTTAGACTTGCTAAATAAAGGGGAAATTAGAGCTGCTGAAAGAAGCGCTCAAGGCGAATGGCTGACAAATATTTGGGTAAAAAAAGGAATTCTCCTTCTATTCAAATATGGGAAACTGAAAGATTATTCAATAAACAAAAATTTTCCTTTTTTCGATAAAGACACAATAGCTTTAAAGCCGCTTTCACTCGAAGATGCCGTTCGCCTCGTTCCGGGCGGCTCTTCGATAAGAACTGGCACTTATGTTGCAAAGTCGGTGATTTGTATGCCCCCAATGTATATTAACATCGGAGCTTACGTTGACGAAGGGACGATGATAGATTCCAATGCTCTTGTTGGAACGGCTGCTCAAATTGGTAAAAGGGTGCATATCAGTGCGGCAGCGCAAATAGGAGGGGTTCTTGAGCCGCCCGGTGCAAATCCAGTGATTATCGAAGACGATGTTTTAATTGGTGGAAATTGCGGTGTTTACGAAGGAGTGATTGTAAGGGAAAAAGCCGTTCTTGGCTCTGGAACTATTATCACTGCCTCAACTCCGATTTACGATTTGGTAAACGGCAGAATAATTAAAAAGGAAAAAGAAAAACCAATCGAAATTCCAAAGCAGGCGGTTCTTGTTCCGGGGAGCAGAGCGATCAAAGGGGATTTTGCCAGCGAGCATAATTTATCTGTTTATTGTCCAATAATTATAAAATATCGGGACGACAAAACAGACGCAAAAGCGGCATTAGAAGAACTTTTAAGGTAGTTTCTTCTTTTGCAGATTAATTGTAAAGCAAGATGCTTGACCGACCAAAAGCATGGTAGAAGAAGCGTCTTGCCCGTTTAACTTAAATTGAAGCTCTTGTCAAGCAAGATGCTTGACCGACTAAAAACATTGTAGGACAGGCATCTTGCCTGTTTAACTTAAATTAAAGCTCTTGTCAAGCAAGATGCTTGACCGACCAAAAACATTGTAGGACAGGCATCTTGCCTGATTAAAAATTTTCTAATTTTGCACAAAGTACTTGAAGCTTATTCGCTTAGTTTTAATAGTCTGATATGGAAAGTGGTTCCTTTTCCTTGTGTGGATTCTTTTATGCTGATTTTGCCAGAATGATAATCTTCCACTATGCGTTTGCAAATGCTAAGCCCAAGCCCCCAGCCACGCTTTTTTGATGTGAAACCGGGATTGAAGGCTTGATTTTTTTGCTTCGCCGTCATTCCTTTGCCATTGTCCTTGACTATGAGGTCGATAAACTTTTTGTGATTATCTTTTAAACTTACTTGAATAATCCCTCTTTTCCCTTCAATCGATTCAGTTGCATTTTTAAGCAAATTTTCTATTACCCAGTTGAAAAGTTCGTAATTTGCTTTTGCGTAGACGTTTGGACTTAGATCTTTAATAATTTCAATTTTTTTAGCAAGATGCGGCAGTCTCTTTTCGTAGTAAATGCAAAACTTTTCAATCAAATCGCTTATGTTTTCTTTTTTAAGCTCGGGAGCTGAGCCAATTTTTGAAAAGCGTCTCGCTATCGTATTCATTCTGTCTAAATCTACCTCCATTTCTTTTACGGTTTCAAGAACAGAATTTGGCTCATCTTTGCCGTATTTTAAAATTTCAACCCAAGCAAGCAAACTCGAAAGCGGGGTGCCAAGCTGGTGTGCCGCTTCTTTCGCAAGACCCACCCAAACGCTTATTTGCTCGTTTCTTCGATAACTGCTAAAAACTAAATAGCCAAGGATAACAAAAACTGCTATTACTAAAATTTCTAAAATTGGTATTATTCTTAAATTATCTATCAAGGCAGAATGAGTGTAATATATTTTTGAAAGAATTTTCCCGTCTCCATCGTAAATAATGACTGGCGGATAAGATTCCCTCATTTTCCGTAAAAAATTATCTAAAATCTTATGCTGCTCTGCTTCTGTTAAACTTGTGTCTAATTCTATATTAATTGTGTAGCTTTCAACTGGCTCGCCAATTTTATCGTTACCATCGGTTATTATCATCGGAAAAGAAAGTGCGGGAACTATGTTGTCGTAGATGAAAACAAATTCTTCAACGTTTGCTTCGGCGCTACTGGTAAATCTTTGATACATTTTAGCGTAAAAAGCGATCGCCTTTTGCTCTTTTTCAACAAGCTCTTTAACTAAAATTTGAGTGAAAAAGATTGCGGAGAGTATGATTATGAAAGCAGCAACGAAGAATAGAAGTTTAATTTGCCACTTTGAAATTCTTGGAGAAATTGAGCTTGCTTTCTCTTTTTTTAACAGTTTCATTGTTGTTTTTTAAAAAATTCTTCAATACTATTTAAAGAGTATTGTGTCTGCTCTCCATTCCTCATATCCTTGATAGTCAATAAATTAGTTTTTATTTCATCGTCTCCAATCACTATAAGGTAATTTGCTTTCATTTTATTTGCTTCTCTCATCTGTGATTTTAATGAGCGGCGCAGCAAATCTGTTGCAACAGCCATTCCATTTTGCCGCAGCTTCTCTGCGATGCTGATTAAATATTTTTGATTGCTGTGATCCAAAGACACTATGTATAAATCTAATTTTTTTTCTAAATTTGGGAAAAGTCCTTTTTCTTCCATAATTAAAATAATGCGCTCAATCCCGAGTGCAAGTCCAACCGCTGGCGTTTCTTCGCCACCAAGCTCAAGGAACAACTTATCGTATCGGCCGCCACCACCCATTGCATTTTGAGCACCCAGGGCATGGCTTTGGAACTCGAAAACGGTGTGGGAATAGTAATCTAAGCCTCGAACCAATTTGGACGAGATCTCGTATTTTATACCTTGATAATCAAGAATGGCAAGCAGTTCCTCAAAATGATTTCTACTCTCAGTGTCAAGGAAGTTCAGTATGTTTGGGGCTTGATTTAATATTTCGATGTCAGCTTCTGCTTTAGAATCAAGCACCCTCAAAGGATTTGTTTGCAAACGGATTTGACTTTCTTTTGAAAGTTTGTTTTCATTTTCCTTTAAAAATTCAATCAAAGTCTCGCGATAATTTGCTCTTGATTCCGTGTTCCCAAGCGAATTTATAGCGAGCTTAAAATCTTTTATTCCTAAAGAGTTGAAAATATTTACTGCAAGTGCAATAATTTCAGCATCGCTTTCCGGGTATCGCGAGCCTATGCACTCAGCTCCGTATTGATGAAATTGACGCTGCCTTCCCTTTTGGGGCTGCTCATATCGAAAGAAAGGACCAAAATACCAAAAACGCAAAATTGGGTTTTGACGTAGTAAAGAATGCTGCATCACAGCACGGGCAATTGATGCGGTAAGCTCTGGACGCAAGCTAATGGACTCCTCCCCTTTATCAAGAAAAGAATACATTTCTTTGTTTACAATATCGGTTACCTCGCCTATACTTCGCGAGAACAGCTCCGTTTTTTCAAAAATAGGTGTTCTTATTTCTTCGTAATTATATTGCTCTGAAATCTTTTGTAATGTGCTTTGAATATATTGCCATTTTGCAATCGCCTCGGGGAGCAAATCCTTTGTGCCTTTTACGTTTTGAATCATTTTAAAACAATTTAAAAAAAACTATATTTAATAGTAAATGTATAATACTAATATATAAAATACTAAATTATGATAAAGATTTTAAAAAATAAACTCAATAAAAGAATATTAATTTTTTGGCAAATTAATGTAAAAAGTGGTTCCTTTTCCCTCTTCGCTTTCAACTCGAATCGATCCGTCTTGAATTTCTATAAATTCTTTGCAAAGGACGAGCCCCAAGCCGGTGCCAGCTTCGTTTGAAGTTCCGGGTGAAGAAACGTTTACATCAATTCTAAATAATTTATCGAGCTTTTCTTTTTCCATTCCCACTCCTGTATCGCTTACCGAGATAATTGTGTTTTCATCGTCATCGCTTGTGCTTAAAGTAATAGAGCCATTTTCCTTTGTAAATTTAATTGAGTTGGAAATAAGATTTCTCAACACAGTATTAAGCAAATTCATATCTGCAAAAACCTTAACATCTTCATTTACATTGCTTTCCAACGAAATTTGCTTTGCATTAGCACTATGAGAGAGCAAGCCAAAAAGTTTTGCTGTAAGTTCCTTTAAATTGAATACTACTTTTTCAGCTTTTATTAAGCCACGTTGGGAGCGAGACCACTGCAATAAATTTTCAAGAAGTGAGTATAAGTTCTGGGCAGAATCTTTGAGCAAATTAATAAATTCAATTCTATCCTCTTCAGTAAAATCATCGTAAGATTCAGAAATTAATGTGGTTACCGATTTGAAATTTCCAATTGGATTTTTTAAATCATGAGCAATAATTGAGAAAAATTTATCTTTTGTAAAATTAACCTCTTGCAGCTCTTTATTTTTTATGCTAAGCTCTGCGTTCAGTTCATTTAGTTGTCTATTTGCCTTTACTTTTTGCTTATAGTATATAGATAAAACTATGGAAAACGCAATTATAATTACTGTGATAATGATACTAAAAAATATGATGGTTCTATATTTTTCATCATTAGCTTTTTTTTCAGCAAGAATTTTATCTTCTTTCTTTTGAAACTCATAATTTTTTTCTAACTCAACGAGCTTATTTGAGTTTTCCATACTAAAATAAGAATCTTTAGCACTTGCATACTTGATATAATAATTTAAAGCTTTTTCCCATTGCTTCAACTCGGAATGGCTTTCATATAAATGATAGTAAGTTTTAAAAATAATTTCCACAGATTGAATTGAATCTGCAATTTCTAAGGCAGTGTTAAAAAACTCTACTGCTTCTTTTGTCTTCTTAACTTTTTTATGTGCAACTCCCAACTGGTTATAACAGGAGGCAACCATATTTAAGTCGCCCATTTCGTTAAATGCAGCTAAAGCTGCGTTTATGCAAGAAACTGCATCATCGAATTTATTCATTTTTGTATATAAATCCCCGAGGTTTAGCGTAATGCCAGTAATGTTTACAATATCTTCATTTTTTTCAGCAAAAAGCAATGCCTCCTTAAATACTTTTTCTGCTTGTTCTAAGGAATCAATATTTGATAAAACGATTCCTAAATTATTCATAGTCGAAACAATAAGAATGCTATCTTTTATTTTTCTTTCTACCTCTATTGCTCTATTAAAATAATCTAAGGATTTTTCATAATTTACTTGCTCGATATATATCAAACCAATGTTATTATAAATACGAGCTATACTATTGGAATCTTTAAGCTCTTCTACCAACCTAAGGCTTTCAAAATACGCTTCAAGAGCTTTAGGATAAATCCCGGACATAGAGTAAACATTTCCTAACAATCTCAAAGCGTTAGCTAAGCCGGGTTTATAGTCAATATCTCTTGCATCAGCGGCAGCGCTAAATAGATAGTTTGTAGCATTGGAGAAATCAAACGAATAAACACACTCCATCGCAATTTTTATACTATTATCAATTTTTTCTTTTTTATCTTTTAATTGCCCTTGCAGTTTAATTAAGCTATCCAAATTATTTTGGGCAAAAACTGAGCTTGCCGCTATCATTAATAATAGAAAATAAGCTAAAACTGTGAAATGTTTTACTCTCATAATATATATTTAATTATTTTCTTAGAAAATTCAAAGTGAAAAGAAAAACACAAGTATAAAAAAAAGCCATTCTGCTTTAGAATGGCTTTTCTTAATAAAGATAATTATTTTATAAAACCGCGTTGCTTTAAAACAGACTTGAAGTTTGGAGTTCCTACCTCCGATGGTTCGTAGAAAACGCGGGTATGTGGCTTATTGATTTTTACGAATCTTGCAAGATTGATGGGCGTTCCAATTAGCACGGAATCGCATTCAGTAGCATTGATTGTAGTTTCAAGGTCCTTTACTTGCTGATCGCTGTAGCCCATTGCTGGCAATAAAGTTCCGATGTTTGGATAAATCTCAAATGTTTCTGCAATTTTTCCAACAACCCAAGGTCTTGGGTCTACAAAACTTGCTGCCCCATATTTCTTCGCTGCTGCTATTCCATAGCTTTCAAGCATATCGCCGTGGGTTAAAGTAGGACCGTCTTCGATTACCAGAACATTTTTGTTTAAAACGATATCTGGATCTTCAATATTAACTGCGGTAGATGCTTCAATCACTATTGCTTTTGGATTATATTCACGTATATTGGCACGGACTTCGTCTATATCATCGGGCCGAGCTGTGTTTACTTTATTTATAATAATCACATCGGCAGTTCTTAAATTAATCTCGCCGGGATAATAAGTAATCTCATCGCCTGCTCTAAGTGGGTCAACTATAACAAATTGAAGGTCTGGCTTGAAGAATGGAGTATCGTTATTTCCACCTTCCCAAATAATGAGGTCAGCTTCTTTTTCTGCTTCTCTTAAAATCGCTTCGTAATCCACGCCAGAATAAATAATGCTTCCAATTTCGATATGTGGCTCATATTCTTCCATTTCTTCAATGGTGCATTTGTGCTTTGCCAAATCTTCAATTTTAGCAAATCTTTGGACCTTTTGCATTTCTAAATTTCCATAAGGCATTGGGTGGCGAACAGATACTACTTTTACACCAGCTTCTAAAAGAATTTGAACAATCGCTTTTGTGGTTTGGCTTTTGCCACAACCAGTGCGAACAGCATTAATGGAAATTACTGGCTTTGTCGATTTCAACATTGTTGGCTCAGCAGCAAGCATAGAAAACTTTGCGCCAGCTGCAATTACGCGAGAGCCAAGGTGCATTAAATCTTCATAATGCAGATCGCTATAGGACAGAACGCACTCGTCGACTTTGTTTTCTTTGATAATTTTATCTAATTCTTGTTCGTCTAAAATTGGAATTCCATTTGGATAATATTGTCCTGCAAGTGCTGGGGGATATTTTCTTCCAGCTATGTCTGGAATTTGGTTAGCTGTGAAAGCAATTACTTCTGTATCAGGGTCGTTTCGATAAACTACGTTGAAGTTATGGAAATCGCGACCAGCTGCGCCTAGAATGACTATTTTATTCTTTTTATTTGGCATAAATGCTCCATTTTTTAAAAAATATTATATTTCACAAAATTACGAAATCTTTTATAAACTAACAAATTTCAATGATTATTGCATTGCAACTGTTAAAAATAAATAATAAAATTTTATATAAGGGATATAATTTTTATTTTTCGCTTAGTGCTATAAAATTACTTCGTTCCTTAGCTTTTGCATAGCTTTTCACATAGCTCAAAGAATTTATTTCGTTGCAAAAGGTAATCATATTTTTTTAAAGCATCGTCCCTTGCTTGCCTTGCGTTCCCTTTTCTAAGATCTGGATTGCTGTAGTAAAATTCAAGTAAATTAGCCAATCCATCTTCGTCTTTTGGCTCGAAAAGCAATCCGTTTTTTTTGTGCTTAATAATTTCTGGAACGCCGCCCGAGTTCGTTCCAATAGCCGCAAGCTCTGATGCCATTGCCTCTATCAACACTAATCCAAAAGTCTCAGAGTTTGAAGGCATTATAAAAATATCAAAGCAAGCAAATAACTCACTTACATTTTCAGTAAAGGGGATATATTTAAAACTATCTTGCAAACTTTTAGATTTTATCCTATTAAAAATTCGATTAAGATAACTTTCCTCATCTGGATTGCCGCAGATTACAAGGAAGGAATTCTCTATATTTGCTTTAATAAAAGCTTCGGTTAAAACTAATTGACCCTTATTCTCTTCTATCCTACCCACAGATCCAAGAATAAAGCTATGTTCTGGAAGTCCATATTTTTTTCTCAATTTCTGCTTTTCGTATTTTTTTGGATTAAACCTTTCAAGCTCAATGCCATAAGGAATAATCTCAATTTTTTCTTTTGGAAAAGCAGTCGTCTCGCTGAGTTCTTTTTTCATAATGCCCGTAAGCACAATTGCAAAATCGAGATTTCTATAAACCCAATTATGAAAAAAATCCTTTTTCCTTAGTCCCGACTGCATTTGCTGGTAAAGAAGGATTTTGAACTTTTTTTTGCAAAAGATTCTGGCAAGCGCAATCAAGGCTATACTTTCAGTTTTTCCGACAATGCAGAGATCGATGCAGTGTTTATCGAGTATCTTTGAAATTTTATAAGCAACATAGAAATCCAAATACCTAAAATATTTGGAAATACTTTCAATGCTTAAATTTTGTTTTTTTGATAATTTTTCAGATTTGCTGCCCTTCAAAGTAAATATAAAGGAAGAATATCCCAAGTCCTTTGCATCGGAGGCTCTTTTCACCATTTGGATTTCCAAACCACCGAATCCTGGATATGCGTTAAAAAAAGCAAGGGTCATAATAATTGCATATTTTACCTTTGAACAGGAGCTTTTAAGCCCAGTTCATTGAGTTTTGATTTTTATAAAAAACAAATATAAATACGAACTGTTATAATTACAAACGGGGAAAAGGAAAAGTGCGAGATTATAGCTTAAAAATTTTCTTTTCATTAGCACCGTTTTGAATAATTGTATTTTTTTCAATAAATTGCAAATTTTAAATATAAAAAAAAAATATAAAGAAATAATTATGAAAAAGCGAGTAGAAAAATTATTTCCATTGCTTCTTTTTATTGCGGCATTTTTTGTTTATTTGCTGACAATAAACCCCGGGCTTGGTTTCACAGATAGCGGCGAGCTTGCGGCAGCTTGCGTCTCGCTTGGCATTCCCCATCCAACTGGTTACCCGCTCTTTATACTTTTGGGCTACCTTTGGACATTTATCCCGCTTTCAAGCTCAGCTATATTGAATTTGAATTACTTTGCCGCGTTTTTAACTGCTCTTTCGGCACTTTTTTTCTATTTTGCCTCTATTGAATTTTTTAAAATCATTGATTTTCAAAAAGAAAGCAAAATCGAGGACAGCTCAAATAAATTGCTTGCCCTCATTTCTTCGCTAATTTACGCTTTTTCGCTCACAGTTTGGGAACAATCCTCTGCCATAGAAGTCTATCCGCTACACATTCTTTTTGTGAACATAATTTTGCTTTGCTTTTTCAAATCTTTCAATTTAAAAGAAAAAAAGGAAAGATATTTGATTTTAAGTGCATTTTTGCTCGGGCTTAGCTTTACAAATCATTTAACAACTGTTCTGCTTTTGCCAGCAATTTTACTTTTATTTATTTATCCGCCATTTCAAAATTTTTCCCTTAATAAAAACAAATTTCAATTTTTGCTTTTACTTTTAATTCCATTTTTTATTGCCGTCTCGCTCTATATTTTCCTTCCAATAAGAAGCTCCGCCTTGCCAAATGAGAATTGGGGCTGGGTGCATCGCGGACTTGATAAATTTCTTTATCAGATCCAAGGGAAGCAATACCAGCTTTGGATGTTTAGCGGGGAAAATCTTAATGCTAACATTGAAAAATACTTTTCTGCTTTGCCAATGCAATTAGGGATCATTGGGCTTATTCCACTTTTATTTGGTCTTTATTACAGCTTTAAAAAGTGCAGGCAGCTTTTCTATTTTTTGATAGCACTGGCGCTGGTTGGCTTTTTTTACTCAATAAATTACTCTATTCACGACATCGAATCGTATTTCCTTACAAGCTATATTGCTTTGATTTTCTTTGCTGCAACGGGTTTAAAGTTTTTGAGTGAAAAAAGCAAGAAAATTATTCCATTTTGTTTTATTGTTCCGCTCCTTTCCCTTGCTTTAAATTTTGAGCCAAACGACAATTCAAGCGATTATTTAGTCGATGATTATACAGAAAATCTTGTGAATAATCTTGAAAAAGACGCAATAATCATTTCATCGCAATGGGATTATTGGTGTTCAGCTTTTTGGTATAAGCAAAGGGTGGAAGGCTTTCGCAAAGATGTAGTTTTGATTGAAATGGAGCTGCTTCGCCGCACTTGGTATCCCAAACAGTTGCAGCGCTGGTACCCGCAGGTGATAAACAAATCAAAAGCAGAATTAGAAGCATTTTTAACTGAATTGGAAATATTTGAATCTGGCGGGAACTACAATCCAAATCTTTTGCAGTCTGCTTTTGAGCAGTTTGTAAATTCCATTATCGAAAAAAACTATGAAAGCCATCCAATTTACATAACTTTGGACATTTCAGAAAGAGAGCCTGGCATTGCAAGAAATTACTATCATATCCCTATTGGCTTCGCGCTTCAACTGCAAGAGGATATGGAGGAGGCGAAGGAAATTGATATGAGCAAAATTAAAATTGATAGATTTGCAAATTCGATGAAAGGAAAGAGCGACAATCATTTAATAAGTGGGATAAAAGATTTAGCTGCTATAAACCTTATGAACGTTGCAAGTTACTGCATTTTATCCGCTCAAGAAGAAAAAGCAATAGTGGCAATAGATTATGCAAAAAAAATCAGTCCGGACAATGAATTTGTGAAGCGAGCTGAGGAACTTTGGTAACAAAGATTGGAAATGCACTAAAGACATTATAATTAAATAACTAATACACATTATTATTATGTAGTATTATTAAGTAACGGCGCAATTTCCATGCCTTTTGATCTATTGAATCTCAGCTCAAATAACTACAAACGGCAATTATGCAAAAATTTATTTTATTTTAGGTAAAAAATCTTTATATTTATTTTTTTTTTAATGCTTATATCAAAATCAATTTCAAACAAATGAAAACCAAACATTATTTAATAGCTTTTTTTTTAACAATACTTTTATCTCAACAGCTAAATTCCCATACAGTTAAAGAATATAGCCCTATTCCAAGCGAAGGCTATCTGTTAAGTTTTAAATACTATAACGAGAGCTTGCTTCGTATGTCGGAAAAGCAACTTTTAAAGGCGCTTGATGAATTTCCAGATGCCCCTGCGGTCGATAAATCCAGAATTTTAGAGGCATACATTAATTTAGCTGATAAAAATTATTTACTTGCAGACGCAAGTCTATCTGACTTTTTAGTAGAAAGAAGTAATTCCCCTTTTGTTGCACCGGCTGCCTTACTTAGGGCAAGCCTTTCTTTCGATAAGAAAGACTATGAAAGAGCTGCAACGCTTTTCGAAGAATCTTTAATGCTATCAAATTCCGAATTTAATGCGCGAGCAGATTCAAATTATTTGAATATCGCAAACAATTCTCTTTATTGGAAAGCTGTTTCTCTTGTTATAATGGGAAAAAATATTGAAGCAAAACAAACGTTCGAGGAATGCTATCGACTTTATCCAAGTGGAGATTTAGCTGACGATGCGCTTTTTGCACTCGGATATATAAACGAAACAAACAGACAATATGACGCTGCAATCTCGTATTATAGCACTATTTCTTCAAAGTATTCTTATTCCAATAGCTTGGTTGCTGCTAAGTTAAGGGAAATAAATATTCGGCTCACTCTTCGCGATGGAACAAGTGCTTTAAATTTAATTGAGAACACTGAAAATATTGTAAAAGAAATTCAAAAAGATAGTGAAGAATCCAAGATTTACGAGAGCCAAAGCAATTTTGAGCAAGTTGGCGAGGAGCTTCTTTATTTAAGAGCTGAAGCAAATAATGTCCTTGGGAATTTCACTCAGTCGCTTGATTATTTTAAGGAATTTGAGCAGAAATACCCGGATTCCCAATTTCTTTATTTAGTTTATCTTAGCGCTGGCTGGGCAAATCTTAATCTTGAAAAGCAGCAAGAAGCTTTGGATTATTACGACAAAGTTATTGAAATCAAAGATTTAAAAGAAGAAAACGTAAAAGCATTAGCTCAATTTTATAGAACAATAGCTTTGAAAAGGCAGGGAAAAACTGAGGAGGCAAAAAAAGAACTCTCGAGCCTTGCGA
This sequence comes from Ignavibacteria bacterium, assembly GCA_012522895.1. Taxonomy (GTDB): domain Bacteria; phylum Bacteroidota; class Ignavibacteria; order Kapaibacteriales; family UBA2268; genus JAAYJM01. Next base: position 6,931 of record JAAYJM010000135.1, on the reverse strand, counting down.
TTCAAGCTACATACCCTTACCCTGGTTTCGTTTTGCTTGAATTAGGGCAAATCCAGTATGAAGAAAAAGATTTCGCAAGTGCAGCAAAAACGCTTGAAAGAGCATACCGAGAGGCAAGCGATGCCGTTATTCAAATTCGTATTTACCTTATTCTTGGAGCCACTTATCTTGAATTGCGCCGCTGGGAATCTGCAATAGAAGCATATAAGTTAGCTGAGCAAATTGCAATAAAAAGCTCAAATATTTATGTCACGCAAAAAGAGCAGTATCTTGCCGAAGCAAAACTGAAGATGGGAATTGCTTATGTTCAAAACTATAAGAATGCGGAGGCAATTACTCCTTTACAGTCATTTTTATCGGAGTATAAAAAAGATAAACGTGCCGATGAAGCTGCTTTTTGGTTAGCCGAAGCTTTTTATAGGACCGACCTTTTAAATAATGCAATCACAAGTTATAAATCGCTCTTAGAAAAGCACCCCAATACAAAGAGAAAAGAAGAAGCACTTTATGGGCTTGGCTGGGCAAGTTTTCGTATGCGAAATTTCAAGGAAGCGACTGTTTATTTTGACAGGTTAATTCAAGAATTTCCAAATACAAAATATGCTTCTGAAGTGCTGGCAAGAAAAGGCGATGGATATTACGTAATTAAGGATTACAATAAGGCTGTTACATCCTATCGCCAAGCTATTAAAATCGACCCAACAAGCGAAGAAGGGCAATATTGCAGCTATCAATTAAGCCACGCGCTTTTTCGCCTGAGCAGGTATGATGAAGCAGTTTCAGAGCTGCTTGCCTTTTTAAAAACAAATCCAAAATCAACTTACTCTCCTTACTCGCTTTATCTTATTGGCTGGATTAGATTTCAACAAAAAAGATATGCCGAGTCAATAGATAATTACAGGTATTTAATTCAAGGTTATAAGAACAGCGATTTGGTCGTAAGAGCGCACTACGCAATTGGAGATGCTTATTATAATATGGGGAATTTTGAAGCCGCTCTCGAAGCCTACAATTTAATTGTCGAGCAATACCCGAGCAGCCCTATCGCCCCCGAAGCTTTGAAGAGCATTCAATACTGCTTGATGTCTTTGGGGAGGGAAAGCGAGGCAATGCAAATTGCAGATAAATATGTGGAAAGCAATCCAAGCTCTCCTTTTGCGCCAGAGTTCAAGTTTAAAAAAGCTGAAATGTTTTATACTGGAAAAAGATTCCAAGATGCAATTTCGGAGTATGAAGAGTTTATTAGAAAATACCCAAGCGATGAGAAAAAACCCGAAGCTCTTTTTTGGATGGCAAAGAGCTATGCCAATATGAACGAAATCAAGCAAGCTGAAGATGTTTTTAAGCAAATTTTGAAAGAATTTCCGGAAAGCGATTACGCTCCACTCAGTATTTTGGAAAGAGCTTTATTGGACAAGCAAAATTTGAACATAGAAAGAGCGGATTCCTTGTTTAAAGAGCTGCAAAGGATTTATCCCGATGATCCGAATTCTGCGCAAGCGGGCTTTGAACTTGCAACCATCAGATATTCACTTGGAGATACTCTCGATGCTATACGGATTTTTAGGGAAACCGCAAATCATTTCGATGATATAGAATACGGCTTGCAATCAAGGTATAAATTAGCTATGTTCTATCGTTATCGTTCCGAAAATGATTCTGCACGTTTAGAATTTTCAAGGTTGGCTGAAAAATACGCTTTCCCAGAAATAGCAGCAGAATCGCAATATAGAATTGGCGAGCTTTGGATGAGAGAAAACAATTACACTTTGGCTACAGCAGCTTTCCTCAGCGTTCAAGAAAAATTTTCTGCTTATGAAGATTGGTATTCTCTTTCTTTGCTAAATATTGGCGAGTGCTGGGAAAAATTAGAAAGGTATGCTAAAGCTATTGAGGCGTATCAAACCTTAGCCTCCTTGCGACCTGATGACGATTTTGGAGCAAGTGCAAAAAAACGATTGAAAGACCTGCAAAAAAAATAACAAATCAAAAAGCAAAATGCACAATTTTTCGTAATTTTGTAGTTTATTGTTTTTAAAAAATAAAAACTGGCAGAGTATTATTTACTAATTTATAAAGAAAAGATATGAAAACATTAGTCATTAATCCCGGCTCAACTTCTACAAAAATAGCCATTTATGAAGGTATTAAACCGCTTTGGACAAAGACCTTACGCCACTCGGCAGAAGAAATTTCTAAATATCCAAAAATTATCGACCAATACGAATTTAGAAAGCAAATAATAATTGAATCACTTGAAGAAGCTGGAGTCGACTTAAACGAAATTGAAGCAGTAGTCGGAAGAGGTGGCTTATTAAAACCGATACCAGGAGGAATTTATTTAGTAAATGATAAGCTTATCGCAGATTTAAGGAAAGAAATGATGGGGGAGCATGCCTCCAACCTCGGTGGACTGATTGCAAACGAAATAGTAAAAGTAATTGGAAACAACACAAAGGCATACATTGTCGACCCTGTCGTGGTTGATGAAATGGACGACATTGCCCGTTTTTCTGGCAGTCCAGAGCTTCCGCGATTGAGCATCTTTCACGCCTTGAATCAAAAAGCTGTTGCACGCCGTTATGCCCGCGATGTTCAAAAAAAATATCAAGAGCTAAGCTTGATAGTTGTTCATCTTGGCGGTGGAATTTCCATCGGAGTTCATAAGGGCGGAAGAGTAATCGATGTGAACAATGCTCTGAATGGTGAGGGTCCTTTCTCACCTGAGCGAACAGGCACAGTTCCCGTAGCTGCACTTACAAAGCTCTGTTATTCCGGAAAATACACAGAAGCAGAAATGCTGAAAAAGCTTACTGGCAAAGGCGGAATGTATGCTTATCTTGGCACCACAGACGCAAAAGAAGTGGAAGACAAAGCTGCTGCTGGAGACGAAAAATGTATGCAGGTATACAAAGCAATGGCGTATCAAATAGCTAAAGAAATTGGCGCTGCTGCCACCGTCCTTAAAGGGAAAATAGACGCTATTCTGATTACCGGTGGTTTAGCTTATTCGTATTTATTCGAGGAATGGTTCGAGGATTATGTCGGTTTCCTTGCTCCAATTAAGTTTTATCCAGGTGAGGACGAAATGCAAGCCCTTGCCGAGAGCGTTTATTATTCTTCCACAGGTGAAATTGAGATAAAAGAATATAATTAAAATTTTGCTCCATTTTTCATAGATCTGCCACAATTCAAAACAATAGATGTGCCACACTTTCAAGGTGTGGCACATCTAATTTTGGAAGAAAATTATCTTCCCAAGTTCAAATGGGAAGGAGAAGCAGAGAAAAAATGTGCTCTACCCCGAAGGTGGAGTCCACCTGAAAAATCAAGCAATCCTTCAATCAAGAAAATCAAGGTTCTGACAAAATATTATCTTGAAGTGCTTTTTTCCCCTACACAGAAATTTTTATCCATTTAAATATCTCTTTGATTTTCGGCTTTTTTCCATACATCAAAATTCCTACCCTGTATATCCTTGAAGCAACCCAAACGCAGAGCACAAAAGTAGCTATCATAAGTGCAAAGGAAGTCAGAACTTGCCAAAGTGGCACCTCTGATGCCGCAAGACGAACAATCATAAGAACTGGAGAGAAAAAAGGAATTAAAGAAAGAATTACAGCAAGCGTTCCCTCAGGATTATTTATTACGCTTCCAAGAAAAAGAATTGGAAGAATTACGGGCAAAGTAACAATGTTTTGCAACTGTGCCGCATCACTTTCTTGGTCAACCGCAGAGCCAATAGCTGCGTAAAGCGTTGAATAAATAAAGTATCCCGCAATAAAGTAAAACACAAAGCCAATAATCAGCATTACTGGAATTTCCGGCAACTCAAAGCCCGTAGGTAATTGCTGCCCTTGTCCCGAAACTGCCGCTGTGTCAATTAATGCTTGCTCCGGTCCAAAAAATGAAGAAATAATTGGGTTTGCAGCGAAAAAAAGAACTGAACCAATAATAACCCAAAAAAGAACCTGCGTTAAACCAACGGCGCCAATCCCAATTATTTTTCCCATCATAATTTCAAAAGGCTTTGCAGAAGACGCAATTACTTCAATAATCCGATTAGCTTTTTCTTCGATTACACCACGCATCACATAAGCGCCGTAAATCATCATCATCATAAAGATAAGCAAGCCAAGTATATATCCAAGCCCAGCAAGAATGGGAGAATCATCGCTTTTCACCCCTTCAGAAGTTAGCTTTTGAGTGCTGATTTTTACTTTTTCTTGAGAAATGCGAATAATGTTAGTATCGGCACCAGCATTAATCAATCGATGATGGAGAATAATGCCACTGATATTGTTTTGCAAAGAAGAAATAAACCCAAGTCCGCCTCCTCCTTTTGTATAAATAACTGCTTCTCCACTGTTTATAATGGCATCATCAATAAGGAGATAAGCATCAAGAGTCCCAGCAATCACCTTAGCTTTCAAGGAATCCTCAGTTAAATCGGTCAGAAAATATTTACTTGGGTCTGCGTTTACTATTTCCCTTCCAATACCGGAAGTTTTATCGAGAACTGCAAGTTTCATTTCCGTGCTTTCAGAAGAAAAAACTGCAATAAGAGCCGGTATTAAAAAAATGCTAATCATAAATATAGGCATTAGCAAAGTGCTAATAATAAAGCCTTTCGACCTAACTTTCGACTTATATTCGTGCTTGATTATGATTCCAATTTTATTGCATTTTCTCATTTCCGTTCTCCTTTCGCTTTGAAACTGTGTCAATAAAAATCTCGTGCAAACTTGGCTCTTTAACCTGAAAATGTGAAAGCTCAACGTTTTGCACTGCTGCTTCTAGTATTTGGGCAGCTCGCTCTTCTGAGTTTTCCAATCGAAATTCAGCGCGATTTTTTGTCCTGTTAATAAATTTCAACCCATCAAATTGATTTAAAAAGCTGTCGTCTCCTTCAAATTCCAAAAGCATTGTGTCCTTGCTAAAACTCTTTTTAATTTCTCGAATATTGCCTTTTAAAACGATACTTCCTTTGTCAATCAGACAAATATTGTCGCAGATCTGCTCTGCTTGTTCCATAACGTGAGTAGAGAGAATAATTGTTTTGCCTTGCTCTTTCATATCCAAAACAATGCTTTTTAAAAGCTCGGTATTAATTGGGTCGAAGCCAGAAAAAGGCTCATCGAGTATCATCAGGTCTGGTTCGTGCAATATGGTGCTGATAAACTGAACTTTTTGCTGCATTCCCTTGGAAAGCTCTTGAATCTTTTTGTTTGCCCAAGATTCGGCATCCATTTTCCTTAGCCATTCTTTTGCTCTTGAGCTTGCAGTTGCTTTATCGACATTTTTCAGTTGAGCAAAGTAAATTAATTGCTCGATTACTTTTAAATTTTTGTAAAGCCCTCTTTCTTCTGGTAAATAGCCAATTCGATTTTGAGCATTGTTTGGGTTTTTATTCTCGAAAAGTATAACTTCCCCTTCATCTGGAATAAGTATACTTGTAATCATTCGGATTAATGTAGTTTTTCCAGCGCCGTTTGGTCCGAGAAGTCCCAAAATGGTTCCAGCGCCCACTTGAAAACTAACACGATTTACAGCGATATAATCCCCAAAACGCTTGAGAACATTTTCAATTCGTAATAAATCCATTGAGTTTGCTTAATTATAAAATAATAATAATTGCAAAAATAAATATTATTTTTTAATTTTGTAGTCTAAAAATATTAATTTTGAATAATATGTAATAAATTATAAACAAATTAGTGAGAAAAAATGAATTATACGGGTCCGAAAGTTAAACTTTCAAGGAAATTAGGGATTGAGCTTACAATAAAATCAAGCAAATATTCTGCAAAAAAACCATACCCCCCAGGGCAGCACGGCGCTAGCAAACGCAGAGCAAAACAATCTGACTATGGAAAGCAATTATTAGAAAAGCAACGGCTTAGATTGCAATATAATATTTCAGAAAAGCAAATGCGTAACTACTACGACAAAGCTACTTCTTTACTTGGAAATACTGGTGAGTTGTTAGTTCAACTCCTTGAATCAAGATTAGATGCAGTTTTATACCGCTCTGGCTTTACGCGTTCCATTTATGCGGCGCGTCAATTCATTACTCACGGCCACATTCTCGTTGATGGAAAAAAAGTTACCATCCCATCATATAGTTTAAAACCCAATCAAACTATTAGCATTAAGCCAAAAAGCAGAAAATTAGAATGTTTTCAAGATGCAATAAGAACTGCAACTCCGCCGCCATATATTGAATTGCAAAAAGCTGAATTTGCTTCGATTTTCCGCTATGTTCCGCCGCGCGAGGAAGCTCCCGTCATCTGTGAAGTTCCTTTGGTAGTGGAATTCTATTCAAGATAATCCGCTATATTTATATATTTGCATTTTATTCGCATCGTTCAGAATGGCAGAAAAATTGTCATTCTGAACAAAGTGAAGAATCCAGAAAGCGTTTTAATACCGCAATTTCTCTGGATTCCTCGCTGCGCTCGGAATGACAAAGTGAAAAATCCCCCCCTTTTTGCAAAAAGGGACAATTATGATTAGAAGAAAACACAGAACAGTTCTGTCTCCCCCGCTGGCGGGGGACATAGGTCAGCAGCGTCATTCTGAACAAAGTGAAGAATAGAATAATGGTCATTTCGACTGCGCTCAATGACCGATAAGCGATAGCTCCTCTGGATTTCCCACGCTATCGCTTTTTCTTTTTTGCAAAGAGGACGGAAAGGTATTGCTCGTATAAATCGAAAAGGAATTCCATTCGCTTTGACTCCGAGGGAAAGGGCTGCGGACGATATGACAAATCTACTGCACGGTCTAAATCGTTGTGGGCTTTGACTAAATTGGGCGGCATTGTCAAGGGGTCGTATAAATCGGCTAATGAGCTGTTGGGGTATTCTGCCCTCGCGTCTAAGACTTTCTGCGCCGCTGTTTCTATTGCTTCCACTTGCTTTTCGCTCGG